>JACKBL010000004.1:0-314547 GCA_020634515.1 Ardenticatenales bacterium
ATTATTGACCTCGCTCAGCCTACCAGGAACAGGAAGACCATGTTCAACTTGACCCCCCTCGAAAAATTCAGCCGCCCCCTGGCAGTGCTGTTCGCTATGTGCCTGCTCATCATCCTGGCCGCGCCCGCCGCCGCCCAGGATTACCTCTTCGGCGTTCCCGACGTGGAAATGCAAGTCTTCGTGCAAACAGATGGCTCCGCCCGCATTCAGTACGACATCACCTTCCAGAACAGCACGGGCGGGCACGTGATCGACATCGTGGACATTGGCATGCCCACCAAAGATTACGACATCAGCAACATGACGGCCTCCATCAGCGGCGCCGCCATCACGGACATTCGCCCCTCGGAATTCGTCAAGCCAGGCGTGGAAATTCACCTGGACCGCTTCACCATCCCCGCTTCCGGCACGGGCATCCTGCATTTCGAGTTCACCATGCCCAACATGGTGTATCAGGACGTGACCAATAAGGAACTGGCGTCGCTGCAAATCACACCCACCTGGTTTGACGGGCAGTTTGTGCAGGGCAGCACCAACCTGAAGATCGCTATCCATCTGCCCGAAGGGGTCAACCCAGACGAAATGCTCTATCAGGATGAACCCTTCACGCAAAAAGCGATGTTCCAGGGACACGCCGTGGCCTTGTGGGAATTCCCGGATACGCGCCTGGATGGGCCGCATCGGGTTGGGGTCTCTTTTCCTAAAGCCGTGATGGCGTACGTCATCAAGCAGACGGTCATTGACCTGGCGATCAACTGGTTCGTGGGTAATCCGGGCATTCGGCTGCTTGCCGGCATTCTCGGCGCAGCTCTATTCACCTTCCTCTTCTTCCGCTTCTCCGGCGGCACCGGCTGGACACTCTGGTTCCTCCTCGGCGGCGCGCTCATCTGGATTTACGTCGTCAGCCCCGGGTTGCACCTGCTCAGCTTCATCCCCCTCATCGCCCTCATCTTCGTCAACGAACGCGGCTTGAAGAAGCGTAAGAGCAAATACCTGCCCCCCATCGTCAGCGTCGAAGGGGGCGGCATCAAGCGCGGCCTCACGGCAGCGGAAGCGGCGGCGCTGCTGGAAATGCCCCTCAACAAAGTGCTCACCCTGGTGCTTTTCGGCCTGTTGAAAAAAGGCATCGTGCGGCAAGTACAGGCCACGCCGCTGAAGTTGGAAGTCAACGACGCCTTCCGCGCCGCGCTGCCCACCACGCAGCCAGACAAAGACAAAGCGCGACGACAGGCGGCGCAGGACACGGGCGTGGTGCTACATAAATATGAACACGCCTTCCTGGAGGCGCTGGAGGACAACCCTAACAAGCCCGTGCCCCAAATCAACTTCAGCAAACCCATGCGCGCCTTCCTGGAAAGCCTGGCCGCACGCATGAAAGGGTTCAATCTGGAAGAAACGCGCGACTATTATCGCCGCATCGTGGATCGGGCGATCACAGAAGCGCAGAGCATTGGCGACCTGCCGGAATTTGAGAAGACCGTGGACCGCAACCTGGAATGGATTCTCATGTCGGACGAATATCCCACCGTTTTCGCGCGCCCCACGTACACGTATTTTCCCCGCTGGGTGCGCCCCTCGCCGACAATGTCGGGCGGCGGGGTGTCGCTGGGCGGCGGCAAGGGATCAGGCTCTGGCTCCGTGCCCGGCCTGGGGGACGTGGCCGCCGGCTTCGCCGGTTGGGCGGAAACGACAATGGGATCGATGGCCGGCGCCATTCTTCCCGGCGGGGTGAAAGTGCCCGGCGCGGGCGGCTACATCAATCTCAGCGGCGTGGACAAGGTAACGGGAGATGTATTCAAGGCAATGGCTTCCGGTTCGGGGGGCAGCGGCGGCCGCAGCGGCGGCGGCAGTTGTGCCTGTGCCTGCGCGGGTTGCGCCTGTGCCTGCGCCTGTGCCGGCGGCGGGCGCTGAGGGGGTGGGAAGAAAAGGGCGCAATCGTCAGTGGCTGTCCGCAATTAAATGAGCGGAAATGTGCGGACAGCGACTATCATGGACTGCGGTGGGCAGTAACCGTCCGTAAAAAGTGCAAAGTTATTTTCGGGCGATTACTACAAGAAGCTAGGGACTGACGATGAAATAAAGTACGGAAGTAACTATTCACGTCTCCGAGAGATTGGACCAATTTTGTAGACATCAATAAGATTCAACCAGAGCAAATTGGTCCAATCTGGGCAGATGACCTGTATAGTCACGTACGGAATTGCATCGTCAGTTTGCAGGAACGGTAAGGAAACAACTTCGTTGTCTTATTTAATTTCCGTTCCTAAGAGTTTTGTCCCATTGTAAAGTACGACAAGGAATGGTATTGTTTTTCCTAATTTCAACTTGCACTCAGACCAGTACGGTCGTCATGGGTCAAGCATGTATAGTATTTCGATGATGTTCGGGGTTTTGCCTGGTAGCCAGGAGAAAACAGCTTATTTGCTGAATCTCCATGAAGCCTGGGTGTGTGGATAGCGAGTCAAAGAGTCGTAACTTAACGACATTTCCACAGCCAAATTGCCAAAGACAATTAAATAGATTTACTGGACACTGGCGTTTGTGGCGTGGCGACTTCAGTCGGCCCACATATGGCGTTTGATCCGACTAAAGCCGCGACTCTGGTCACCATATGTGGATTTCGCCAGATGCCAGGCGGACAGCCACTTAGCCCCCTGCGGGAGAGTTTAGTCCGTTGTCTGAACCGCTCGAAGGCAATATGGGCTGCGACAAGCTCAGCCCACGAGACGGTTAGCCGTTACACGAGAGGAAAGGGCAAATACGGCTGTTTAGCTTTGCATAGAATGCCGGCATCCGCAAAAGCAGTGTCCGGTCATATTTATTTCATATTACCCAGGAGCAGAGCAATGAGAATCTCATTGGTTACATGCTTTAACGCAGATTGGTTCTTTGGGCGCATCCCCAGTCCGTATATCCCCCTCAATTTGCTATGCCTGGGCGCGATTTTGCGCCAACATGGGCATGAAGTCACCATCGTGGATCAAACCCTGGCCCTGACGTTGGGGAAAGCCAGTGATGGACCCCAATTCCACCAACAAGTAGCGAAATTGATATTGCGTGATGAGCCAGACTTGATCGGGTTCACCACCATGTGCAATTCTTACCCGCAAACGCTCACGCTCGCGCGACATTGCCGCGAACACAATCCCGAACCCAAAATCGTCCTGGGAGGGCCACAGGCAACAGCCGTAGATGAAGCCACCCTGCGCGTGTTCCCCTGGGTTGATGCCATTGTCCGCGGCGAAGCGGACCATACCTTTCCCGCCCTGGTAAATCATTGGGCTACCGGGCAACCATTGAATGAATCGCTATTGGGCATCACCTACCGCGCGCCGGGGGGGCAGATCGTCGTCAATCCTGGCCCTCCCCTGTTACAGGACATGGATGCTTTGCCTTATCCGGCCTATGATTTATATCCTGTTGAGCATCTGAACGTCTCGCTGATTCCCATTGAAGCCGGTCGCGGCTGCCCCTTTGAATGTACATTCTGTTCTACGAATCTCTTTTTCAGCCGCCGTTATCGCATCAAATCGCCCGAACGATTGATTGCGGAAATGGTGTTTTTACAAGAGACCTACGGATACAGCAAATTCGACCTGGTACACGACATGATCACGGTCGATGCGCGATGGGTACACAAGTTTTCTCGCGCCTTAATAGATGGCGGTCACAAGTTTAATTGGGGATGCAGCGCCCGTGTTGATTGTGTAGACGAGACGTTGTTGGCGGAAATGGCCGAGGCGGGCTGCATAGGGGTGTTCTTTGGCATCGAAACGGGATCGCAGAGATTGCAGCCGATCGTGAAGAAGAAATTGCACGTCTCCAAAGTCATGCCCACGATGCTGGCCTGCCTGGAAAACAATATGGCTCCAACAGCTTCGTTTATCACGGGCTTTCCTGATGAGACGGTTGATGATGCGGCGGATTCCATGAATATGGCTCTGGATGTGATCCACCTGGCCAAAGAAACGCGAGGCCAGATGCACTTATTAGCGCCATTGGTGGGCAGCCCCCTGTACGCCAAACATAAGGACGAATTGGTGTTTGACGGCCATAGCTCGGACATATCCTTGTTCCTGCTTACGGAAGAGGAAACCCAGGTTGTCCAGGACCATCCAGACGTTTTCCCCAATTTCTATTACATTCCAACGCCGCACATGGACCGAAGCTTTCCCAAAGTCGTTTCGGCAACCGTGTATGGGTCGCCTAATTTGATGATCGCGTTGCGACATGCCGGCATTAATCTCAAGGATATGCTGCTAAAGTGGGTTGACTGGCAATATGAACACGTCAATCAAGAAGATATTACACAAGATTATTTCCTTTATCGCTTTGGTCTGGATTTCTCCCACTTCTTGCGGACTGAGGTACTGCCACACTATCCGCAGGCCCCCCATTTGCACGACATGGTGGCCTACTTCGAAGCAAAGTATGCGTTGTATCGTGGGCATACGCACGATCTCACCCTGTACTATCTGTTTACCTACGACGTTTTGTATCTCAACGAGATGACCCGTACGAATGCGCCATGGCCAGAAGATATCCAACCCAAGCCAACGGGGGTCTTGTTTGTCAATCTGATGCCCTCGGCGGACAAGGGCTTTGTCTTTTTAGAGGTTCCCATCCCACAGACGGACCATCCGGTGGTGCAGCCCGGCGACATATTAGAAATCCGTGATCCGGCAACCCAATTGCGAAATCGACCCAACTTGATTATTCGCAATAATACGCAGCAACGCATTTTTGCGACGCGGCATAACATGACAGAAATAGAATTAATGGCCGCGGGGTTTGCCACCGCATGAACGCCTTTAGCGAAACGGCCGTATTGCAGCTACCGGAGGGGACAACGCTGTCACCTTTTGACACCGCGGCTGCTGAACAGCAGTATATTCTGGTATTGCCAGACGGGCGGCATTTCCGCTTGACCCCAAACATGTATCAGTTCGTGACGTGTATTGATGGGCAGCGCACGGTGGCGGAAATTGCCGGCATTCTAGAACAGAAATGGGGCCGCGCCATCCCCGCGGAACAGGTCTGGCAAATGGCCCAGCGTCACCTGGGAAATTACGGATTATTGGTCGGCAGCGACGCCGCCGTTTCTCTGCCCGGTCGTGCCGGGCGGATTTTTTCCTGGCGCGTTGACCTCTTTTCTCCACGCCGCATTGCCCCTTTGACCCGCCTGGGACAATACTTTTTCACCTGGCCCGTAGCGATCCCCAGTTTGTTCGTCATAGCCCTGGCTTATTTGTTTGTCTATGCCGATGCCAATGCCGTCTGGCATCAGTGGGCGCAATCATTGGGCGAGAGTGACTTCATTCTCGTTTACGGGTTGACGATTCTAAGCGTTTTGTGGCACGAAATGGGGCACGCTTCTGCGTGCCGCCGCTTTGGGGAGGAGTATGGCACGATTGGGTTTGGCATCTACCTTATCTTCCCCGTATTTTACGCCGACGTTACCCGCATCTGGCGACTCACCCGTTGGCAACGCGTGGTCGTCGATTTGGGCGGCATCTATTTTCAGCTCTGGGCAGCCGTCATTTACTATCTCGTTTATCTACTCAGCGGAAGCCGCGTTTTTTTGTTGGCCGTGATCAACATTAGCCTGATTGTCCTGCTCGCATTTAACCCCCTGGCCAAGTTTGATGGATACTGGATCGTTTCCGATGCTCTGGGCGTCCCTAACTTACATCGTCGCCTGTGGGAAATGGTCAAGCGATTGTTGGGCCGGCAGCAAGGGCAAATCGGCATGGCCTTCAAGCCCTGGGTACGTATTGGGCTAGGCATTTACCTGGTCTGGTTTGTCTGGTTAACGGCAACCATGGTGATAGAGGTGGGGGGAAATATGCCGGCATTTATCCAACAGCTTCTTACGACATTAACCACCAATATCGACGGCCTTCTGCGTGGCTGGCAAACCACTGACGGGGCTTTGATTGGCGCAGCCCTGCTCAGACTCATTTCGCCAGGCATCACGCTACTTGGCCTCACTCTACTACTGTTACGCGGCCTTCGCGCCCTGGTCAAGCGCGTTTCAGTTCAGCGCGCCCCCTCCGTGGCCCTGCCGCCATAAGGGCGCATCTATTAACAAGGACTTCGCTGAAGAATTGGCGGATGCGCTGAAAGGGTTCTTACTTGCCGAATAATCTAAAGTTAATTTTGCGCGAACCCTAATATCGGTTGGAACAGAAGAAAACAATCCTAACGGTAGAGTGGCTGTGCCTGGGCAACGGCTACTATGACATAACATTCTGTCAACCCTCCATCACTTGCAAAGGAGACTAGTTTTATGCAGAACTTCAACGAAACCCCGTTTGAAAATATGTCCATTGAAGAGCTAGGCATCGAAGAACTGGAATCTCGTCTGGAAATGGCAACAGCCGGAACATCCGCTGTTGACGTTGAGGTAACCGTCACCGTATCCTGGTAACAACCATTTACAGATCTAAATCTGCTTCGCAGACCAAGCCCGCACACGCACATATGTGACCTACCACAGAAGTGCAGAGATATGTTCTTAAATCCCGCAAATGCCTCGACTTTTATGTAGACGCTTTGCTGGACTTTGAAATATGAAACAATTCTGCGCAACTCTGGACCACGGGTAGCTGTCGTCTCATCAATGTTCAACTTCAGGTCACTCTACCGTAACCTGATGCCGATGTTTCCTGTTTTTGCGCGAGGCATGGATAAATGCTCGATATTTCGGGGGAAACGCAGCCTGAGCTTGTCGAAGGCCGTTGGTTTCGACAGGCTCAACCGACGTTACCACCCTTTATTGAGAAGGTACGTTCAGTTCAGTCGAAGGCCGTTGGTTTCGACTGGCTCAACCGACGTTACCACCCTTTATTGAGAAGATACAGGCATAGGACAAAACGAGTCCAGAGGACCGCGCAGTGTTCGCGCTTCAATACATTTCGGGTTAATGATGTCTCAGCGCCAAACTAAACGCCGTATTGACGTCGGCTGGCAAGACGACAACGCTCACGTGCAGGCAGCGCGCCAGCCATTCGTACGCCATGCCCGTCGGATACTTCGTGTTGGAGAAATGCCGGCATTCGCCGATCTCATCTCCACACAAAGAATGCGCGCCAACGTGGACACCCGCGGTTACTACACCTATCCACTCCTCTTTTATACCCTTTTCCCCGATCTCTCCCTGGCCCAACTGCGCGCACTTTCCCTGATTGGCTCCTACCTGTTTGATTACATCCTCTCTCTAGATCGACTCATGGACCACCGGGATGCCGGCGATGTGGGGAATGTGTTGGTTGGCAGCCTGTTGCAGCAACAAGCCCTTTCCTTGCTGTATAGCCTGTTTCCCTTCGATTCTCCTTTCTGGCCATACTTGCAAACGTACTTTGAGCACTTCATCCAGGCCAGTTTACAGGAACGTATTCGCCATCATCATCTGGTAACAACCTATACGGAAGAAGAACTGGCTTTCATATATGCCGGCAAACCCGCCGTCGGCAAAGTCTGTATCGCAGCCATGGCCACCCTGAGCGCCCGCCCGGACTTAATCCCCGCCCTGGTCAATTCTCACGACACCTTCTACGTCGGCTTTCAATTGCTGGACGACTTGCAAGACTGGCGGCTGGATTACCACAACCATCACTACTCCTATCCGCTCACGCTCGCCTTCACAGAAGCAGGCTGGTGCAGGCGCGTCGAGTCTGAAACGAGGCCCAGCATAGAAGAAGTCGGACGCCTATTGCAGCAGCTCACCATCCCTGAACGCATGTGCACCGTCGCCGTCAAGTACCTGGACCGCGCGGAAGACCTGATCAGCCTGGAAATGGATAGTGGCAGTTGGGTGGCGGCCATCCAAAAAACACGGCAGCGCATTGAGGAATTCACCTTTCAACTTGAACCCAAGCCCCCCTTAACCGCGGACGAAACCGCCATTACTCTCGATTGGTCGCAAGAATTGGCCGACGGCAACATGCCCCTGCCCATCTCCCCGACCTGGCCCCCCTGGCTCGATCCACAGCGAATGCCGGTTCCCCTGCCCCCCCCGGTCAATCAGGTACAGACCGACTATTTATGCAAGCAGGAAGGGGCGAAGAACCTGGGCGCGGCTGTCAGCCAACTCGGGCTGGCTATCCATCATTCACAACAGGCGCACGCCCAATACGAATGGGAGCGCCACCTGGGATTGTCGTCGGCGGAATGGACATGGTGCCACTACAATGACGCCTGGCTGAAAACCATTCTATCGCTGAGCATGGCGGAGCCAGCTCTCTTATGGCAGCCATCGGCAACCGCGCCGGGGGGCATGCTTCCTCCCTGGGCGCCACTGGCTATCGGTCGCTACCTCGGCTATCGGCTCGTGCAAGATTACCGCACACATTACCCTATGTCACTGGCGGATGTCACAGCCGCCGATGTGCTGCGCCATTATCGCTATCAACTCGTCGCCTGAACCTGGAAATGTCATTACTGCAATTGGAATTAAATCGTCTCAATGCCCAGTTTGACCGGCAATGGCTGGCCTGGCAAAACAAAAACGGCATTGCACCCACCTACACAACTGAAACGAGCGAGCGAGTACGCAGCGACAATCTCTGGAATTTCTTTCCTCTGAATCTGTATGAGTACTTCGCCGATGTCTCCTTTCACACGGCCCGTCAAATCGCCCTGGCAGCGCGCGCGACGGGTATGTACGGCTTTGTGCGGCAACAACAAAAGTGGGGACCGTGGTCTACCGAGCAAGTCCACGCGGGGGCTGCCTGGCTAGAAGCATTTGCCCGCGCGCAACTGCTCCCGTTCATTGATGCCGCGGCGCCATTTTGGTCGCAATTCGACGCCAGTCTTGTCGAATGCCGGCATGGATTTGAACAAGAACGGGAGTGGCTGCAACTACCCGCCGCCGCTTATCCCCTGCCGGCACTAAACCATATCATTGCCGGCAAAACAGCGCCGGCGCGCATCATCACCACCGCTTTTGCCACCGTGGCCGCCCGGCCAGACGTGGGCGAGGCCGTGCGCCACTCACAGCGCCATCTGTACATTGGCATTTCCCTCTTCCAGAGCGTGCTGAACTGGAAAGAAGATTACCGCCACGGCGTTTTCTCCTATCCCCTCATCAATCTGCTGACGGAAACCCCCCAACTGGCCGCGACGGATCCCGCCGCAAGAGAAGCGCTACTAACGTCGGTAGGACGCCATTTCTACTATACCGGACGCGCCGGGCAAACGTTAGAAGAAGCGTCCGCCCATATTTACCGCGCCATGGCCGCCGTCAGCGACCTCTCCCCCACCCTCTGGGGCGCGCTACTGACCCGGTTTTTGGAGCAAAGCGAATCGCTGCGTAGAGACATCGCCGAAATAGTGATGAAGGGACGCCGTGCGGCAGCCGCCAGCCATCCGCACACAGCAAGCCCCGAAAAAAACACCGCTCCCGCCGAGGACAAGGCCTTGCACCACGCCATAACCAACGCCGCCGCATACCTGGCGCAGAACCAGGCCGGCGATGGTCGCTGGGGTGACTTCATGCTTCTGGCCGAACAAAGCACGTTCTGGGTCACGGGCTACGTCGGTTGGACTCTGAGCCAGTTAGACAAACCCGTGGGGCGCTTGCCGCAGGCCGCCCACTGGCTCATTCAAAACCAGTTTGACGGAGGCGGTTGGGGATACAATCGCAACTGGCCGTTAGATGCGGACTCCATCGCTAACGTTCTGCTGTTCCTTTCCACCCAGGCGGATATGGCGCCAGATGTCTGGCAGCCCGCTTTACACGTCTTACTGGCCCATCAAAGCGATGATGGCGGGTTCAGCACCATCATTGATGCCGAGGCCTGGCTGGTACGCTTTCGGGCGCAGATGGAGGAACTGTCGGGTTGGACCCATTCCCACGCCTGCGTGACGGGCGTCATCGGTCTGCTGCTGGCCTCGTTGTCCGCAAGGCACGCTGGGGATGCGATCCGACCCCATGCGGAGCGGGTATTGACCTATCTACGCCGCCAACAACATGCGGACGGATTCTGGCACGCTTACTGGTGGTCGGGGCGACTGTATGCCACCTGTCGCGCGCTGCAAACAATGAAGGCCATGGGTGATCCGCGAGATGAACAGGCGCTGGCCCGCGCCGCGGCCTGGCTGGCACGCTCCCAATGCGCTGACGGAAGTTGGGGCGCAAACGGCAAGCAGACGGGCGCGCCATTCCATACGGCTTTCGCGGCACAAGCATTAGCCGTGAGCGCCCAAACAAAGGAAGAAGAAGCCGCGTTGAATGCCGGCATTCATTATCTCATCAACCACCAAAGACCCGACGGCAGTTGGTCCGTCCTGCCCGTCTTGCGCGTCCCTGCCCCCAACGTGCGCCGACCCTGGCAACAAGAACATTGGACCGAGTCCACCATTGGGCTAAACGTCATCGTGCCTGACTGGCGGCGGCTCTTCACCACGGCTACGGCCCTACAAGCCTTGCTGGCCTTGCGGCGGCGTCGCTGAATCCTATCCACCACACCATTTCGTTATGAACAAATTTTCCTTCTTTCTCCGCTACACCGCCGCGCAACTCACCCGCAACCGACGGCGCACGCTCTTTGTCCTCTTCTGCATTGCCGCCGGAGTCGCCGCCGTCGTCTCCCTGCGCACACTGGGCCTGATGATTGGCGACGCGCTCACCGGCAATCTACAAATCGCCAACCGCGGCGACATCGTCTTGCGCGTTCCCACGGGCAACAGCGAAACAGAGGTTGCAAACGAGACCCTGTTTCAAGAGAGCAACGTCCTCTTCCCCCGCACCTTCAGCGACCAGGGCATCGCCCGCGTCCAATCCTGGGCAGCGCAAAACGGGGTAGAGGAGATCAGTCTGGCACTTCGCGCCAACCAGCGTCCTATTACCGTCAGCGCCACGGACAACACCGGCGAAGCCGCCTTACTCTTTCTGGTCGAACCGGACAAATACCCTTTCTATGACCAGATCGACATCCTGCAACCGTCTGGAGCCAGACTGACGCAACGCCTCGCTGACCCCGACAGCGTGATCATCAGCGAAAGCCTGGCGGAAAAACTCAACCTGGGCGTCGGCGATACGCTGCGCTTTCCCGGCGTCAGTGATCGCCTGCGCGTCACGGCCATCGTCAACAACGACAGCGAAAGCAGCCTGCAAGACCTCAACACCCTCTTCTTCCCCTTTTTCTACTTGCCGTATGCGCCGGGAGCAGCCGCGCTGGGCATTAACGCCAACGTCATCTACATGCGCACATCGCCAGAAGCAGACATTGACGCCCTCCAACGCTCATTGCGGCAGGCATTCCCCACTCTGGATATTGTGTCCACCGCCGACCTGGAAGCACAAAACAGTCGCGTCAGTGAGCAGATCAATCGGCTCATCACCACACTAGGTCTGGTGTCGCTCCTGATAGGCGGCATTGGCATCACCAACACCATGAACGTTGTCGTACAGCGGCGCGCCGGCGAACTGGCCGTCCTGAAAACACTCGGCGTATCTGGTGGTCAGATTACGCTTCTATTCTTGATTGAGTCTTTGCTCCTGGGTGTGGTGGGCAGCCTGTTGGGGATTTTGTCAGGGTTGTGCCTGGTCTTTTTCCTGCGCGGGTTGGGAGAGCGCGTGGTGGCGCAAACATTAACGTTCGCCATCTACCCGCAGGCGCTTCTCATGGGTCTCGCCCTGGGCGTGGTGGTCACCCTGGTGTTTGGGTTTCTCCCGATCATTTCCGCCAGCCGTATCCGTCCCAACGCGGTTCTTTCCGCCCACGAGACGATTGTACCTCACGTGGGCAGGGGGTTGACGCTGTTGGTGATTGCCGGCATGACCTTTATCATTGGTCTGATCATCGGCGTTATTCTGGATGACCCGCTACAGGGCGTGTTGATTGCCTACGCCACCATGGCGGTTCTGGGCGTGCTCACCTGGTTACTGGGGGGCTTGCTCTGGCTTTTGGGGCGACTGCCGGCATTTGGCAGCATCCAACTCAAACTGGCGCAGCGTTTCTTGAGTACCCAACGAGGGCGCATGGCCAGCACCCTGCTGGCCATGATCATCGGCGTCTTCTCCCTCAGCCTCATTCTCCTCATGACCCAGGCAGTGATCAACGCCATCGAAGGGATTGCCGAAGAACAATTAGGCGGCAACATTTTGGCGCTGCCCAATAGCCTGGCCGTCAGCGAAGAACTGGCGCAAACCATCAACACGCTGCCACAGATAGAAGCCTGGCAACACGAAACCATCTATACAGCCCATCTCGCGGCCATCAATGACAACCAGGACGTGGCCGACCTGCTTGCCACCGTAGCCGACCAGGCTGTTGCCGCGGAAGTGGGCACGGGCGCAGACGAACAGGCGCGCGCGGAAACGCTCTCCCAGTTGACGCAATTCGCGCAAGGCTTTTCCATCACCCTGCTGACGGAGGACCCCCAGAGCCTCGACCTCATCAGCGGTGATGTCGATGTGTTCGCGCAACCGGATAGCGTACTGCTCTACAATTCGGAAGCTGTTCAGTGGCTTGACTTACAGCCCGGCGACACGTTGACGTTGCAGTTCGACGCCCAGCACAGCCAGACGGTGACGGTGCGCGGGATCGTTGCCCTGCCCAGCAATGGCGGCATCATCCAGATTCGCATTGGCGGCGCGCAGGCCGCCCTGGCGCCGGCATCCGCTATCCCTGCCGCGGTCCAACCCGCTCCCTCTCCTTTCGCCCTCACTGTGGCGCAGCCGGAAATAGCGCCAACAGTGGCTCAGTTAGGAAACATCCCCGGTGTGTTTGTCTTGCAAACATCCCAATTTAACGCCTTTTTGTCCCGCCTGTTGGAACAATTGACGGCGCTGCCCTTGTTGATAGCCGTGCTGGCGTTGTTCAGCAGCAGCGTCATTATTGCAAACACGGTGTCGCTGGCGACACAAGAACGGCGGCGGCAGATTGGCATTATGAAGGCGTTGGGGTTATCGACGCGGCAAGTGTTGATGCTCTTGTTATTGGAAAATGGATTGATTGGATTGTTAGGGGGCGTGCTGGGCACGGGCGCGGGCGTGGTTTTGGTATTGTTAACGGACCTGGTAGCGGACAATGCCGGCATTCTCCCCCTCCCCACCGTGCTTGGTCTCATCCTGCTCTCCCTGGTGCTGGCCTTGACCGCCACCCTGATCACGGCCTACGGCGCAGCCCGGACCTCACCCCTTGTCGTTTTACGGTACGAATAATGATGGAAACACCCGTTATCACAGTTCAAAGTCTCAGCAAACAGTTCCGCACAGCCGCCCAAACGGTCTACGCTGTGCGTGATGTCACTTTCGCTATTCAACGAGGCGAATTTGTGGGCATCGTTGGCCCTTCTGGCAGTGGCAAAAGCACGCTGCTGGGGTTGTTGGGCGGATTAGACACCCCCTCGTCAGGCGCAGTCCAACTGGACGGGGTTGACATAAGTCACATGCGCGAACGCGAGCTAACCCGAGTTCGTAATCAAAAAATAGGGTTTGTGTTTCAATTTTTCAATCTCATCCCCGCGCTCACCGCCCTGGAAAACGTGGCCCTGCCGCTACACTTTGCCCATACGCGACAGTTTCAGCCGGAAAAGCGGGCGCTGGAGTTGCTCAATCTGCTCGGCCTGCGGGATCGGGCGCACCACCGCCCCGCGGAATTATCAGGCGGACAACAGCAGCGCGTGGCAATTGCCAGAGCCATCGCCAACAACCCGCCGCTTATTCTGGCTGATGAGCCAACGGGGAACTTGAACGTGGAAGCCGGGCGGCTTGTTCTCGAGACGCTAAAGCAAATCCGCGAACAGTCGCAGACGACCATTGTCGTGGTGACACATGATTCCTACGTGGCGGAACAAGCAGACCGGGTACTCAATCTGATAGATGGTCGGTTGGTGGCGGCGGATGCGCTCACTCCAGACCATTCTGCTTGAAAAAGCGACGCACCAGCCAGACGGAGGCCAGCATGAGGATGATGGTCAGAACGAGACCAAAGAGACGCAGGTTTTGGCCTGCTCTGGTCACGTAGGTGCCGGCAAAATACCCGAACAACAACAAACTCCCCGTCCATAACGTCTCCCCCAGGAACGCAATCGGAAACCAACGTTTCCAGGGCACGCGCGCCAGCCCCACGGCAATCAGCGTGGGCACGACAAAGCCCGCGGATAGTTTGGCGACCAACACCAGCTTGGTTGCGCTCCGGCTCATCCCCTCCTTTAAGACCTCAATGCGCCGCCGCGCCAAAGGGCGTTTGGCGGGAGCCGTCAGGCGCAAAAACCAACTGAGCTTGCCGGCACGCCCCACCAGATACCACACCATATCCGCCGACAGATTCCCCAGGGCCGCCGCCAGAAACACCAACGGCAGCCGTAGCAACCCCGCCGCCGCCGCCGCCGCGCCCAGCAGCGTCATCAGTGGTCCCTCGATAATCACCAACAACGCCAGCACAAAATAGGTCCAATGCCCCAGTTCCGGCAGTTGGCCTTGCTGCAAGCTCGTCCACAGCGCGCGCATCATCTCCAGCAGCGTTTCAAAAGTGGCAATCATGCTTCATGCCTCATCCGCTTCACCAGGCCAGAACGGGTGGAACATCAACCATTGGTCGGGATATTGTCGCACGAATCCCTCCAACGCCTGCGCCAGACGCAGGGCATTTACCGAAATTGCCTCCTGTCTGTCTTTGCTGGCAACAATGTCGATAGGCTGCATTTGCAGCACCTGCCCCCGCCCCGGCGACTCATAGCAGCTTCCCAGAATCACATCTGCGCCCGTCATCAAGGCAAGACGCACGGGGCCAATGGCAAAATAGGCGGGCGCATCAAAAAAGGGCACCAGGTGACGATCATCGGGCACGGGGCGGTCCAGGGCAGTCATGACGACACCCCCCGCCTTGAGCCGCCGGATAGCCTGCCGCAACGACTGCGGCGTGATCGGCGTCAATTCCAGCCCCCACCTGGCCCGGATGCGGTTCAAAATCTCAAAGCCGCCGGTGGGGTTTGCCAGAGACAGCCCCTGAATGGGAACGCGATAGGTACTGAGGGCAAGCAGGCCCAGGTTGAAGTTGCCCGTGTGCGTGCCCAGAAGGAGGGTGCCCCGACCGCGCGCCATGTTGTCGCGGACCATGCGCACGATGTCGGGAGAAACCTCGACTTCTCGCGCTAACTGTGTCGCGTCGTATTCGATGGCGTGGAAGAATTCGTAGTTGTAGCGGGCGGCGTAGGCGAAAACGGCGCGGGTGGTGTCTGCCAGTTGGCGCGGGTCCACCTCATGCCCTAACACATGGCGCAGATTGGCCTGGACGGTATGGTAGATGGTGGGACGAATGCCGGCAATTATCCCCGCTGCCATATTCGCCAAAGCATGACCCATCCCCGGCGACATTGCCTGCGCCAGGCGAATCCCGCTTTGCGTGACCACTTTGTTGTTCAGCACATCTTCCAGCCGCATCATTCTAATCCTGTTCCAGCGACCGGAAAAAGGAGGGGGATTCCAGCAGCACAGGCAGGCCACGCGCCAGGCAAATCACCACCGCCAGCCAACTGACAACTTGCGCGACCTGGTAAACACCCGTCCAGGCCAGATTGTTGGCCTGCAAGGCCAGTGTCAGCGCCAGAGTGACAAAGGCGACGATCTTCACGATGGCGTAACCGGTGCGCATGGGGGGCGAGGCAACCAGCCATTTGCCCAACGTGGTGCGCATCATCTGGTGCGCGGAGATGCCGTGCTGCAAGGCTACGGCGCGAATGGAATCGGTCAACATGCCGCGAATAATCACCACGAGAGGAATCGCAACGGGAATCAACCGCAAATGCGCATACACGACCCAGAGGACAATTTCCACGGCACGGTCGGTGGCGATATCCAGGGCGCTTCCGAGCAGCGTTGTTTCGTGCCGCCGCCGCGCTACCACGCCATCCAGCGTGTCCATAAGGATGAGTAAGATAATCAGCCCAACAGCCGCGTTTTTGCCGGCACGACTCTCCTGATATAACAACCAGACGATGAAGACGAGGAGGGGATAGCGGAGTATGGTGATGGTGTTTGCCGTATTGATATGGCTACTCCGCCCTTGCTTGTATCTGATGCTATCTTCACCGGCCATGCTACTCTCCTTTAGGGCGGTTATACGGTAAGAGGGGAGGAAGAACACGCCATTCCTGGTTGTGCATGCCGGCATTTGCCCTCATGCACCATACAAAAGGCCAGGCGCATTGTAATTCGAGATAGGGCACAAAGCAAAATCCGTCTCGGAAGGCGCGCGTTCCGCCAATCAATACGACGAGAAAGCAAAAAAGGCGCGGCTCCACCCGCCCCTTTCCGCACGGGAAAAGAGACTCTCCCCGAGGCCCACCATATTCATGAGAAGGGCGCAATCCGTCAAATGACCGGGCATTGATAGACGCGCTGGAAGGGTTGTTGTTCGCTACAAAGCCGGAAGTGCGACGCGCAAGCACGTCGCACCCGTGCCCTGCCGCGCCAGCATCGTCAGTTCAGGCTCATCGCCACGGGACGTGTCTGGGCAATGATGTAGTTGAGAAAGTCAGTAACCGTGATGATGCCCACGAGCCTGTTGTGGCGCATAACGGGCAGCGCGCCGAATTTGTGCATATTTAGCATTTCGGCAACTTCGTAGATGGGCGTGTCCGCATCTACGGTCAGGGGATTGGGCGTCATGCACTCCGCGGCGGTGACGTTTTCCAACAGGGAAAGCTGCTTGCTCAATTCCACGTTGAGGACGCTGGAGTTCATCGCCAGGCGGATGTCGCGGTCCGTGATAATGCCCAAAAGTATGCCGGCGCGGTCAACAACGGGAACCTGGCGATACCCTTCGTTGTTCATCAGGGCCAGGATTTCCATCAAGGTCGTATCCGGCATAACGGTCTGCGGGTCTGGAGTCATTAAATCGACGAGCCTCATCATCAGATTCTCCTTGTCTTGTTCGCCACGGGTTGAGGGAATGGACGGAGATGAGCGAGATGGTCGGATGTCCGTGGCTGATCCCTACGGGCTGTCATCCATAGGTCGTTTTCAATAGTGTAAAGGATGGAAAAATGCCGGCACGATAGCGAATGTCACCTTCCCCACATGACGGGTATCACCACCGGGGAAGCGGGCCTACACATGGTCGCTCCGCGACTTGTCCTGCCAATGTCGTACAACCTTCGACCAAAGCAAAACGCCCCCCAACCCGCCGGGCAAGACCTTCACCTGCCGACGCTGCTCCTCCGTCAACGTCGTCTCACCCAATAGCGCCCCCGCCAGCACCGCATCCACCAGAATCGTATCCGCCAGGATAGCCGCATCCAGATTTACGCCCGTCATATCCGCCCCGGTCAAATCCGCGCCACGCAGATTGGCCCAAGACAGGCTGGCATCCACCAGACGCGCACCCTGCAAATGGCTGCCGCGCAAATCCGCCCCACGCAGCGATGCGCCTTGCAAATCCGCGCCCATCAACTCCGCCCCGGCCAGATTCACCCCGCCCAAGTCCGCTTCGCGCAACGAGGCCTGCCCCAGGTCCGCCAGCGCCAGATTCGCCAGCGTCAACAAGGCGTGCGTCAGATCGACGCGCACGAGGGATGCTTGCTTCAGCACCGCGTTTCGCAAGTCGGCGCATTGCAGCGAAGCCTGCGATAAGATGGCCAATTCCAACACGGCCTCGCGCAAATCCGCTCCATCCAGACAGGCCTGCATCAGGATCGCCCCGCTAAGATCCGCCTTGAATAAAATGGTCTCGCGCAAGATCGCGCCCGTGAGATCGGCTCCATCCAACCGGGCAAAACGCAACGTCGCTCCCGTGAGGTCCGCCCCAACCAACAAGGCTTCGCGCAAATCAGCGTGGCTTAGATTGACGCCGGCCAGGTTCCTATGGCGTAAATCAACCTGGCGCAGCCGCGCATAGGCCAGATTGGCGTCAATCAGGCTGGCAGCGTCCTCAATCTCCTGGCGGTTTAGGATAGCCATGGGTAACTCTCTGGATCAAAAAGACGAAAATGTGCGGGGGGGCTGCTCCCCAGAGGATGCCAACGCCACCTCCTCATTATGGTGAACTTTACGCCCTCTTGCCCGGCGCGAAAAGTGGAAAATGGCATCTACGGCAGGTGATGATTGTCACGACCGGCGGCAGCCACCCTCCACTTGCTTTGGACGGGCTTTATGGCACAATCTGATGATGGCCGAAAAGGTTACGCTAGTGTTGCGGTCCAAATTGCCGGCATTCTGGCTTCTCCTCCTCCTCCTTCCCGCCCTCATTCTGCCTGATCGCATCTGGAACACCCTGTTGGTCGGATTAGGCGGACTGTTCGTGGTCGCCTACATCTGGGCGCGGGCGCTGGCCGCCGGACTACGGGCGCAGCGGCAGTTGCGCTTCGGCTGGGTGGGCGTAGGGGACCGCCTGGAGGAGCAGTTTGAGCTGACGAACAATGGCTGGCTGCCGGCATTTTGGATTGAAATCCAGGACGACTCCAACGTACCGGGCTATCGAGCCGCGCGGGTGCGCAGCGTCAATGCCGGCAGCACCCAATGGCGACAAAACGCAATATGCCGGCAGCGCGGCCAATTCCGCCTCGGCCCCTGGCGACTCATCAGCGGCGACCCCTTCGGCATCTTCCGCGTCACCCACCACTTCCCCATCTCCGACGAAATCATCATCCATCCCCCCACCCACAGCCCCATCCCCATCCCCCTGCCCGCCGGCCAGAGCGACGGACGCGCCCGCGCGCGGCAACGCGCCTTGCAAGCCACCATCAACGCCGCCAGCACCCGCCCCTACCAACCCCACGACCCCTACCGCTGGATTCACTGGCCCTCCCTGGCGCACACCGGCCAACTCTACGTGCGCGAATTCGACCTGGACGCCGCCGGCGACATCTGGATTGTCGTGGACATGCAAGCCGGTAGCCACCTGGGCGAGGAAACCGACCCGCAAAGCCACCTGAACAGCACCGAAGAACACGCCATCATCATCGCCGCCACCCTGGCCGCGCGGGCCTTGCGCGAAAACCGGGGCGTGGGCATCGCCTGCTACGGACAGCAGCCGCAAATCATCCCCCCCCAACGCGGCGAAGGGCAACAGTGGCGCATTTTGCGCGCCCTCGCCCTGGCGCGCGCCGATGGCCAGGCCGACCTCGCCGCCGGGCTGCGCGACCTGGGCAAACGCCTGGGGCGCAACGGTGGCGGGATGAAATCCAGCGTCATCATCATCACCCCCAACGGGGACGCGGAGTGGCTGCCCGCCGCCGCCCAACTCACCCGGCGCGGCGCGCGCGGCGCCGTCGTCCTGCTGGACCGCCCCAGCTTTGGCGGCACAGGCAACAGCGCGGCCCTGCGCGACCTGGTGCGCCAGCTCTTCGCCGACTGCTACATCATACGGCGCGGCGACGTGCCCCTCCCCACCCTCACCGCGCCCAAACATGGCTACTGGGAGTTCAAAGTCACCCCCTCCGGCAAAGCCATTCCCATCCGCACCCCCTACGACTAACCATGATCGCCAACGCCATCATCTGGACCTGGAAGCGTCTGCGCCCCGCCGAGGGGTGGCTGGCTCTGCTGCTGCTGTGGGTCGCCATCGGCTGCCTCACGGGCGCGGTCGTGGAAGCGGATTGGGTCCCCGAAGGGCGCGTGGTCATCGCCGCCACGCTGGTGGGGTTGGCCTTTGGCGCAATCCAGGCTGGGCGACCTCTCCCCACAGCACCCGCCTGGACGCTCATCCTGCTCTATGGCCTCCTGCTCGTCACCCTCTACCTCGGTCGCCTGCTCCCTCCCTGGCGCGTCATTTTTGCGGGCTGGGAAACCTACGCCCAGTTCAACCGGCAGCAAGTCGCCCTCTTCGTAGACCGTTGGGCGGGATGGATCAAGGCCATCGCCGACGGTGGCAGCAGCCGCGAAACCATCGTCTTTGCCTTCGGCCTGGGGATGACCGCCTGGCTGCTGGCGGCCTACGCGGCCTGGAGCACCTTCCGCCAACGCCAGCCGCTGCGCGGTTTGGGGTTGGTGGGGCTGGCGCTGGCCGTCAACGGCTACTACGGAAGTGCGCCCATCTGGTACGCAGTGGTGTTCGTCACCGCCGCCACGCTGCTCACGGCAACGCTCAACTACGCCTATCTGGAACAGGATTGGGAGCAAAACCAGATCAGCTACCCGACGGGCATCCAGATAGAACTGCTGGCGGCGGCGGGCGTTGTCGCCAGCCTGCTGCTGGTGCTGGCAACAACCATCCCCAGCATTCACCTGCGCGAACTAACACGGGCGTTTCTGGAGCAGCCCGTCGTGCAGCAAACGGAAGAAACACTCAGCCGGGCCTTTGCCGGCGTGCGCCCGCCACGGGAGGATGCGGCGTTGTTTGTGGGGGCGGGCCTGTTTCCCAATGACTTCCTCATCGGCAACGCCCCCGAACTGGCGACGACGGTGGTGATGACGGCAACGGTGCGGGGAAATGTGCCGGCAGGTCTGCACTGGCGCGGCCTCAGCTACGATGTCTACAACGGGCGGGGATGGGAGGTGTCCACCGAGCGGCGCGAGAGCGTGGCGGCGCAGATGCCCATCCCCATCCCCCCCATCAGCCAATCCACCACCATCACCCAAACCGTCGCCTGGCTCTTTGTCCCACGAAGCACGCGCTACACCCTCGGCCTGCCGCGCCAGTTCGACCAACCCGTCGCCGCCTACTGGCGTGGCGCGGACGACCTCTCGCAGGTGCGCGGCGCGGGCAGCGCGCCCTACACCGCACTCTCCACGGCCAGCGCCGCCGACGAAGCGGCATGGCGGCTGGCGACGCTGGCGGCCGTCCCTCCCCTCATTTCGGGTCGCTACACGCAATTGCCGGCAAACGTGCCCGCGCGCGTGGTCCAGTTGGCACAAGAGATCACCGCCCCTTACGCCGCGCCCTACGACCAGGCGCGCGCCATTGAAACCTTCCTGCGCCAATATCCTTACACGCTGGACGTAGAATTACCTCCCACCGGGCGCGATCCGGTGGATTATTTCCTTTTCGATTTGCAACGGGGGTATTGTGACTATTACGCCTCGGCAATGGTTGTGCTGGCGCGCGCCGTGGGGCTGCCGGCACGGCTGGCGGTGGGCTACCTGGCGCAGCCACCCGACACAAGGGGCACGCAGCGTATTGTACAGCTTAACGCGCATTCCTGGGCGGAGGTGTATTTCGCCGGTTATGGCTGGCTGGAATTTGAACCGACGGCGGCGTTCTCGCGGTTTTCGCCGGCGGCCCCATCTACGCCGGACGCGGAAAGGCCGCCTGAGTTCCTGGCGACGCCCGCGCCGCTGGCGGCTCCGCCGATTCCGCCGGCGGATAGGCATGTTCCTGTGGGATGGGTGGTGGTGGGGGGGTTGGCGATGCCGGCATTCACAGCCCTGATATGGTGGTACTGGCGACGACGGCACACCGGGGCGCCGTTAGACGACGTGCAGGCAGCCTATGCGCGGCTGCTGCGCGGGGCGCGCGGGTTGGGCATGGCTCCCGCCGCCAGCCAGACACCGCTCGAATTTGCCGATGCCTTTTGCCGGCATATGCAACCTTTCGCCGACCGCCCCCGCCTGGCAGCCTGGGCGGAAACCGCACGCACGGGCGCGACGCGGCTGGCCCGCCTCTTCATGCGGCACCAATACGCCCCGCCCGCTCCCCCCGCCGCGACCGACACGGAAGCGCCGGCTATCTGGCGGCACATACGCCGCCCCTTATGGCTGCTGCGCCTCGCCCGCCGCATTCGTCCCCACCCCCCGCCACCCCCTGACTAGGGGGGTCCGATTTTCCAAATCGGACCAAAAAGGGTAGTCCGATTTTCTAAATCGGACCGTGGCTCCAGGGTATCCAATTTGTAAAAGCGGCGCACGGCCAGGGTTGTCCGATTTTCCAAATCGGACTCGGACTATGTTACAATGCGGATTTGATAGGGACATGCTTGTTTTATGGGTTTCAGCGATGCCCGCGGCTCTCGTGGCAAAAGCAGCCCCGGCATCTATTTCGCGCCTCGGCCTATTCCTCCGTCATTTTTGGGGACAATTATGCCGCTTACACACACCACGACTTTTCGCGCTCGTTTTTATGAGTGTGATGCGTATGGGCATCTGAACCACGCCACGTATTTGCGCTACATGCAGGAGGCGGCTTTTGACGCTTCGGCAGCCGCGGGATACGACATGGACTACTACGAGCAGGTGGCGCAGCAGTGGCTCATCCGCGAGACGAAAATCACCTATTTGCAACCCGTGCTGCATCAGCAATCGCTGGATGTAACCACCTGGGTGGGGGATTTTCGGCGGGTGCGGTCGCGGCGCATGTATGAGATGCGGCTGGCGGGGACGGCGCGGGTGATGGCGCGGGGGTATACGGATTGGGTGTATGTGGATTCGCGCACGTTTCGCCCGGTGATGGTCCCGGAGGAGATGATGCGCACGTTTCTGCCGGAAGGGGGAACTGCCCAGGGGGATAAGCGGGAGGCTTTCCCGCGCCCGCCCGCGCCGCCGTCGGGGGTTTTTACGCTGCGGCAGCGGGTGCTGTGGCGCGACCTGGACCCGGCACGGCATGTGAATAATGCGAATTATGTGGCGTTTACGGAAGATGCCGGCATTCAAATCCTCTACGCGCGCAACTGGTCCATTGACCGCATGACGGCGGCAGGCTTCGGCATCGTCGCCCGCGAATACCACATCGAGTATTTGCTCCCCGCCGTCCTCAACGACCAGCTAGAGATCGCCACCTGGCTCTCCGACGTGCGCCGCGCCACCGCCGTGCGCCACTACACCATCACCCGCGTCGGCGATGGCGTGCTGCTGGCGCGCGCCCGCGCCCTCTGGGTCTGGGTGGACCTGCAAACGGGGATGCCCATTCGCATTCCTGCTGACTTCGCCGCGGATTTTGCCGGCAATATCGCCACAACCTGATCCTACCGCCGCACCACAGGCACAAAAACGGCATAGGGAAGCATGGGCGGGGGGACGTCCCATGCCTGCAACAAGGCCAGCAGCGCCTGCGGTTCATTGGTGGGCGCGGTGTGGTGGGCCTGATCAAGATTGTTCAAACCGTGGCAGGAAGTGCAGACGCGAATCTCGCCCGGTTGGAAGGTGAGCCAGTACCGTTCGCGCACAACGCCGACGCCGTTTTCGTCTGTTAGCTGCCAGGTGAGGGCACGTTGTGCCGGCACAATCGCCGCCATCGACCCATCCGCCCCCAACACCACGCTCCCCGGCGGCCCATCCGGCGCGGCCAGATTCGCCGCCAGCGCCGCCGGATCGTGCAGCATCTGCGCCAGCACCCGTCGCCCCGGTCGCACCGTATCCCCGCCCCCCATCCAGCCGCGCAGCAAGTCCCCCTGGAAGAACTGCATCGTGGACACGTCGTAGATGGTCCCGTTTGCGCCGATTGTTTGTGTGTTTGTGCCGGCAATCCGCAGGTTAAACGGCTGCTGACGGTCCTGGTCATCCCGCGTCGTCACATTGCGGCTGACCACCAGCGCCAGGCTACGCGCCGCCAGGTACGCCTGAAAATCTGCCACATCCACGCCCGCCGCCGCAAAAACGGCCTGCTCTTGTGCCGGCAGCACCGCCACCAGCCGATCAGGACGCGGACGCGGGCGCACCTCCACCGGCTGCCACTCCCACAACGCCCCACTGTACGTCACCCACACATCTGGGTCCCAATAGCTAATCGTCTCGCTGATCCCCGCCGTCAACGGCGCACCCGCCCGCCACAGATCATCCCCCGCACTCACCAGCGGCTGTAGGCGAAACGCATAGCGCGACTGCGGAAAAGCGCGACTGCCCTCATTCTCATCCTCCCGCGTCTCATCCGTATGCGCCACCACAATCAGTCCATTCGACAACGGCAGCGGGTCACGGTACAGGCCAGAATGCTCTGGGCCAGGGTCCTCGCTGGCATACGCCGTATCCCGGTGCGTCACATACGTGATCTGCATCTGGTCCGCGTTCAACGTGGGCGAACCGTTCAAGGCAATCACCTGCCCGGCGGCGTGCGTGCCAAACTCCGGTGCATCCACCCCCAAATACAGGCCGGGCATCGTCACCGACTCCGCCATTTGCAGCATATTGTTTATCGGCCGGTCATTAAAGCGCGCATACTGTCCGTAATACTCCACCACGTTAGGGTCATTGTTAAAACTGCGCCCGATATAAGCGTGCAGTTCGTGCCGACCCACGTGGTTCAGCGTCTCCAACTCCGTTCCATCTTCGTTCATCTGCCAGGGAAAGAAGTGGTTGAAGCTGTGACCATCCAGGTGCGTGCCCGCCAGCAAATCGTTGCGACAGGAGCGTGGCTCCGGGAAATACTCCGTGCGCTCATCCAACATGGCCGCCCCCGCCGACTCATCCGCATAATTGAATGTGCCGTAATCCGCCCCGTAGTAGCAATCCGTGCCCGGCGTTTCGCTGTCCGCCTGCTGATCCCGCTGCAAGTGATCCCACTGTGTGAACACCACCCGGCCAAAACTGTCCAGCAGCGGCGTAAAATCGCCCGACGGGGCATGGTTGAGCAGCCGCAAATCGCCGCTCGTGGGGTCCAGGCTCCACAGTCCGCTCACTGTGGGCGCGGTCTCGTACTCGTCGAGCTGCGGGTAAAGGTGGGGCGCGCCATTGCGGGGGCGGTCACTGGTGAAAATGATGCGATCATCGCTGCCGTAAATGGGGGATACGTTATTGGCGTTTGGCGGCTGGTGTGGCACTTTGGTGATCACGGGCGTGTCCGCAAAACCCAATCCCGTGATCTCGTAAAGCTGCCAATAGTATGTCTCCACCTGATACTGCTGCGTCGGCGCGCCTACGACCATGCTAAACACGGCTTTCTGTCCATCCCAATGGACAGCCGGATCGCGCACGGCAATAGCCGCGGCTCCCTGGAACCCCTCCATGCCATATCCCGCCGTTTGCGTCAGATTCTTCAGCGCGCCATCGGGATAGCGCATCCACAGGTCGCCGCCGCGGGCGACGGATTGTAAGTCGGCGCGCTGGTTGCCAAAAACCGCGCCAATGGTGGTGTAATCGGCGGGGACGGGAACCTGGGTAACGAAGAGCAAGGGGTAAGAGAGCGTGGGGGCATCCGGTTCGACGCCGGAGGAAGAATGCCCACAGGCGACAAGCGTCACCGTCAAAAACAGCCACCACAACCAGCGCCAGCGTATCATAATCAGACTTCCAAAGATGCTATCAAGGAGAGCAGAATCAATTGCGAGCAGTATAACGCAGGCTACTGTAAAAAAGGAAGCAACCGACATAGGAAAATAGAAACAGGGGTCAGCCCGTTTCGTAACTACGTCGTAACAACGGCTGGCTATAATGCGCGAGAGTGGGCAGCAGCGGCGCGTGGCCGCGCGTTCACGCGGATGGAGTGATATGATGAATCAAGATATGGTCTCTTTTGTGCTGCGTTTTGTGCGCGAGGTGGGCGAGGACCAGCAGGCACGCTGGCGCGGCGTCATCAAGCATGTGCAGGGGGATTCGCAGGAGCATTTCACCCAGTTTGCCGAGGCGCTGACCTTCATGCAGGCGCACGTCAACGAGGTGATCCGCGAATCTTTTGTGGGATCGGCGCGTGAACAAAACGCGAATCCGCTGTTGGAAACAACGCGCCTCTGGGGCGAGTTGATGCCACAGTACACGAAGTTGATGATGGATACGATGGAAGAGGCAGTGAATAGCAACGTGGCCGTGACCCAGCAGTTGCAAAAGAACGTCGCCAGTACGCTGGCAGCCTGGGGCGTGCCCACGCGCGAGGAGCAGGAACGCACGCTGACGGCATTAGAGTCGTTGACGACGCAATTGGCGGCGCTGGATGCGAAGATGGATGAATTGGAGCAGCGGGTGCGGCAAGAATAGTCACGGATTTCACGGATGATGCGGAGTTGTCTTGCTGATAATTGGCGAGCGACGCTTCTAACCACTTTTCACGACCCAATGACAACATCTTCCCGGAAGCTGTTATCCAGGACCATCGTCCGTGACGAAGCTTCCGGGAAGATTATTTTCGAAGGAGTTTGATTATGTTCGATATGCAAAACAATCCGTTCCAGAAAAATCTGGAGATGTGGCAAGCGTTTAACAACAGCGCCGTGGAGAATATGATGGCGATGTTTGAGAAGAATTTGGCAACGTCGCAGGCGTTTCAGAATCAGGTGCAGGTGGCGGTAGAGAAGGTGGTGAACAGTCAGTTTGAGATGGTGAATGCCGGCATTCAATCCATGCAACACCAGATCGACCAGATGATGACCCTCTTATCCCCCAAAGAGTAACATCGCGGCCCTCCCCATGCTTCCCAAACCGGACGACCTCTTCAAACAATCCTTTGAGCAGTGGGAAAAGCAGACCGCGGACTTCTGGAACGCCGTCTTGCGCGACCCCGGCTTCCTGAAAAGCGCCTGGCAGGTCATGGAAATAAGCCTGAAAAGTCAGCAGGCTTTCAACCAGGCCACCCAGGCCAACCTGGAGGCGTGGCAGTTCCCCACCCGCGACCGCCAGGAACGCATCCTGCACCAGATCAATCGGCTGCAAATGATGCTCGACGACCTGGACGACCGGTTGGATACGATTCTTGAGCGCCTGGAAATGCCGGCAAACACCGGCGAAGAAAAGCAGTAGCGCACTTCCATAAAGACATGTGCGCCATTCCCGCTCATACCCATGAATGATTCCGCTGACGCCTATGCCCAATTCCTACGCCAGTGGAGCCGACTGTGGCAGACAGGTTTTGCCACCGTATGGCAATCCTATGCCCAATGGGCGGACTCCGTGCAGGCATACCAACTCGGTCAGGCGCAAGTCGGCCAAACCTCCGCCGAAGAAATATGGCGAATGGGGCGCGCCCGCCTCATTCGCTATCATCCCCTCACCGACCAACGCTACCCAATCCCCGTCTTCTGCATCCCCTCGCTCATCAATCGTTACTACATCCTGGACCTCCTGCCTGAACGCAGCCTGGTTAAACACCTCGTTTCCCTGGGGCTGGATGTGTACATGCTTGATTGGGGTCAGCCCACGCAAACGGACGAGCGTATCTCGCTTGACGACCACCTGACAATCTACCTACACCAGGCGCTCGACGCCGTCCTCGCCCACAGCGGCGCGACGCAAGCAACCTTGCTCGGCTACTGCATGGGCGGGATGTTTGCCGCCATCTATGCCGCCCTTTTTGGTGACCGCGTCGCCAATCTCATCAACCTGGCAGGCCCCATCAACTACCACGACAATGGCATTTTTTCCCTGCTCACCCGTGCCGACTGGTTCGACCCCGACAAACTCGTGGACGCCTATGGCAACGTCCCCGCCGCCCTACTCTGCGCCACCTTCCAGATGCTGCGCCCCACCAGCCACCTCCTGCGCGCCCTCTACCTCTACAACCAGATGGACGACGCGGACTATGTGCGCAGCTTTGCGGCCATGCAAATGTGGATTTTCGATCAGGTTGATTTTCCCGGGCAGGCATTTCGCCGTTACGTAAGAGCTTTGTACCAGGAAAACCAACTCGTCCACTTCAATTTCACCATCCATGACCAGCGCGTCGATCTGGGGCGAATTAGCTGCCCCGTGCTAACCATTGCCTCGGAACATGACGAAACCGCCCCCGCCCACTCCGTCGCTATTCTCAACGACCTCGTCAGCAGCAGTGACCAGCAATTGTTGATGCTAAAAGGACCGCACGTGGGCATGGTCGCCGGGCGCGGCGCACCCAAACACCTCTGGCCGCCGCTGGGCGACTGGCTGGTCGCCCACAGCCGTCTGTAGCACCGATTTCTCGCGGCAGCCCGCCAACCGTCAACGGACCTACTCACATCTCTCAAGGAATTCCCATGCCGGCAAACTTCACCCAGGCCTTGTGGCAAGATTGGAACGCTTACCAACGGCGCACAGCGGTGCGCGGGCTGCGCTGGCTGCAAGTGCAGACCAGGCCGCCGCAAATGGCGGAGTTGCAATTGGGTCCCACCCCCGCCGAAACGGAATACACGGTAAACAAAAGCCGTCTGCTGCGCTACATCAACCCCAAGCGCAACCCAGACCTGGGCCGACCGCTTCTTTTGGTCCCCTCCATCATCAACAAGCACTACATCATGGACTTGCAGCCGGGGCGCAGCATGGTCGCTTATCTGCTGGAGGAAGGATTTGATGTATGGGTGGTGGATTGGGGCGCGCCCGGCCCGGAAGACCGCTTCGACACCTTCGATGATTACATTGTCACCTATTTGCGGCGGCTGGTGCGGCGGGTGCGGCGGGCAACGGGTGGTCAGACAGTTTCGCTGTTGGGGTACTGCATTGGCGGCATCTTCACCACGATTTACGCGGCCCTGTTCCCACAAGACATCGGCAACCTGATCAACCTGGCCGGTCCGATTGATTTCAGCGATGACGGATTGCTGTGCGCCTGGACGCGCCCCGACCACTTCCGCCCGGATGCCATCGTAGATGCCTATGGCAATATGCCCGGATGGTTAATGAACAGCGCCTTCAATAACGCGATCCCGGGTAATGCTTTGCGGCAGTCATTGAGCTTGTGGGAGCGGTTGGATGATGAGACGCGGCTGCAAGAATATCTAGGGCTACAGTTCTGGCTGCGGGACGAGGTGGATTTTCCCGGCGCGGCGTATCGCAAGTACGTCAAGGCGCTCTATCAAGAAAACAGGTTGGCGCAAGGGCGATTGGAGATTGCCGGCATTCCCGTCAACCTCGCCGCCATCACCGCACCCCTCCTAAACATCACCGCCACCTACGACCACATCGCCCCCTCTCCATCCGTCCTCGCTTTAAACGACCTCGTCAGCAGTACGGACCAGGAGACGTTGGTGATCCGGGGCGGGCACATTGGCATCGTTGCCGGCAAGAACGCCAAACAAAACCTCTGGCCCCAACTCGCCAACTGGTTGCGCCCGCGCAGCGGCTAATGCCGGCACAAGAGCGCCCACTCAATCCGCCGCGGCCACCGCCTCCGCCAGCAGCCCCTCCAGCCAGACGCCCCCCTCCATAATGCGATCCTTCCAGCCCGGCAGCAGCGCATCCAGCAAAAACGCCTGCGCCATGCCACTGTAGTAAAAGCGCGTATCCCCCTGGTTCGCCTGTCGCCGCAGCGTGCTGATAGCCCGGCGCCACTGGCCGTCAAAATCACCATAGCCATAAAAATCCGCATCCAACGCCACCAACTCCGGCAGCGGCGCATAATCGGACTGGCTCGCCTGCCGCCATGTCGCCAGTTCCACGTACAACGCCATCCCCTCCAACCACTCCCGTTGCCGCTCGTAAATCTCGCCGGCTGCGGGCAACCCACGCTGCAAGCGGCGATGGTCCCGCTGCGCCAGAAAACGGCGCACCAGTTCCGTCCTATCCGCCGGGGAATCCGCCTCCAGCGCCGCCGCCAACAGCGACAACTCCTGGCGCCAATCATCCGTGAACAGGGGATCGTTCCACGGATAGCGGCTCGCGTACGATTGCTGCGCCGTTTCCGCATTATCCAGCCGCTCCGGCGCTACCTGCCCCTGGTAGGCGTGGAAGGTTTCGTGCGCGACTTTGGCGATGTACCCTTCCGTATGGCCGATGAGGGGCGGGATGAGCCAGGCATAGGGCAACGCCTGATCGAGCGGCGCGGGCAATTCCGCCTGCGTCTGCTGGCGCAGGGCAATCTCCAACCATTCCTTCGTTTGCAGGCTGGCGACCCACACCTCCCCCACGCGCACCGTAAACGCCTGCGGCGTGATGCCGTTTGTCAGTTCTTGGCGATAGTAGGGCCGCCCCAGGAACGTGTCGCCGGGAACCATCTCCCAGGGGCCGCCGCGCGGCCGGTTTTGCGGCATTTGCAGCCAACCGACGGCGGGATCGTCTAACCCAAGCAGAAAGGCGTACGATTCGTTGTAGGCGATCACGGGGATGTCGGCCTGCCCCCATCCCGGCCAGACGGATTCTCCCACGGTCTGGCGCAGATGGAAGAGTTCGGCCAGGCGCGCCTTTTCCGCCGGGCTGAGGCGGTCGGAGATGGCGGATTGGTTGGGGAGGCGGCGGGTGTTGAGGGTGAAGAAAATGCCGGCACTCACCACCACCACCAGCACGCCCACCAGCACACGAACGATGATCCCAGGCAAGCGTTTCATGAGGGTTCCTCCTCATCACGGCGGGGAATGATACCGCGCTTTGTCGTTACTGTAGCCGCGAACCATCCCCCTCCGCGATACCTAAGGGTTCGTTCGAGAATTACTTTGGGTTTTCCCACAAGTAAGAACCCTTCCAGCGCATCCGTCATTTCAAAATCTATTAACGGATGCGCCCTAACCGCTGTCGCAACGCCAGCGCCACCGCTTCCGTACGGCTACCCACCCCCAGTTTAGACAGAATACTGCTAACGTGAAATTTGGCCGTGGAGCGACTGACGAACAGCCGATCGGCAATTTCCGGATTACTCAAGCCCTGCACCATCAACGCCAGCACCTCCTGCTCGCGCGGCGTCAGATCGTACCGGGTGGGCGGTGATTGCGCCGCGTGAATCAGCGCCTCCGTCGCCTCCGGGGCCAGGGTGGACTGCCCCATGAACGCATCGCGGATCGCATCTGCCAGCGCCGCGGCGGAAATGTTCTTCAACAGGTAGCTGATAGCGCCCGCTTGCAGCGCCCCCTGCACCAGTTTCTCCTCGCGGAAACTGGTGAGGGCGATCACCTTCACGCGCGGGTTGCTCTGCCGTATCGCCTTCGTCGCCGCCGCGCCATCCATTCCCGGCATAACCAGGTCCATAAGCACCACGTCCGGGTGACATTGGGCGCACAAGTCCACGGCCTCCGCGCCGCTGCTGGCTTCTCCCACCAGTTCCAGATCGTCGAAGGCCAGCAGAAAGGCGGTCAGGCCGCTGCGAACGACGGCATGATCATCCACAATCATCACGCGAATGGGGCGAGGTGGGTTCATGATGCGTTCCTCAGGGGGCAACGTCAGGGATGGGCCAGACGACGGTGACTTGCGTGCCTTCGTTGATCCCGCTTTCGATGGTGAGGGTGGCCCCGATTTTGCCGGCACGCTCGCGCATAATGCCCAACCCCATGGAATTCACGGGCACAACCTCCGGGTTAAAACCACGCCCATCGTCCCGAATCGTGAGGAGAACCCGCTCCGGCTGATAATGCAGCCAGATTTGCACCTGGTCCGCCGCCGCGTGCCGGGCAATGTTGTGCAGCGATTCCTGGGCAATACGATAGAGAGCGACGCGGATTTCCGCCGGCAAATCCCCTCGCCCCACCACCTGCACCTCAATCGGCAGCCGCGCCCGGCCAATAATCGCCTCCGCCAACTGTCGCAGCAAATCGTCGAGACTGATTTCCATCAGGCTGGCCGGGCGCAGTTCCAACAGCAGCGTGCGCATTTCCGCCAGCGCGCCGCGCGTCAGTTCCCGCAGTTCCGCCAACCGCTGCCTCGCCTGCTCCGGGCTGCGCTCCCAAAGGCGCGGCAGCACATCCGCAATCAGGCTGGCGGAAAACAACGTCTGCGTCACGGCGTCGTGCAGTTCCCGCGCCAGCCGGTTGCGCTCCTCCGCCGCCGCCGCATACTGCGCCCGTTCATACAACCGCGCATTTTCAATCGCCAGCGCCGCCCGCTGCGCCAGGCTCATGAAAAGGCGCTGATCCTCTTCGCTAAAGGTGCGCGGCTCCAGGTAATCTACGTTGTAGACGCCGTAGACCTGTTCACCAATTTTGATCGGCACGTGCATGAAGGCGCGAATCCCTTCCGGGTCGGTGATGCGGCGGGCCACCCGCGCATCCACCAGCGCATCCTCGACGACAGCGGGAATGCCGGTGATGGCGACGACGCCCGCCAGACTCTTTTCCGGCGTGAGCAGTTCGGTTGCCAGCGTTTCCGGGCTGAAGCCATAGGCGGCGCGCACCGCCAGCCGCTGCCGCGTGCCGTCCCACACCATGACCACGCTTTTGTCCGCTTGCAGCAAGTCCACGGCCACAACCGTCAGCGTTTGCAGCACTTCGTCCAGGTCCAGGTGACGATACAGCTCCTCGTCGGCGCGGTAGAGGGCCTCAAGCTGCTGCGTGCGCTGGTTGATCTCTTGGTTGCGGGCAAACATGCGCCGCTGCAAGGCCTGGTAGGCGTCCTGTAAATGCTTGTGCGCCTGCCGCTGCCGCGTCAGTTCCGCTTGCAGCGCGGCGGTACGCTGTTGCACGTATGGCTCCAGGTCGGTGGGTGACGGTGGCGAAACAGAAGAAGGGGGACGTTCGGAGGGTGTCACAGTGGTTCCCGCGAGAAAGGGGTAAAGTGGGGCAAATGCGCCTTATTAAGTGTAACCGTGCCGGCATTTTTTCACCAGTGAGAAACAGCACCTCGGGTCAAGATGAAAGTCAGCGAATGACTATCAGCCTCAGGGAGACATGTACCCAAAACCTTCGCGGAAGCTCCGTTTCCGGCCAAGCGCGCCTCATCGTTCACGTCATTTAGCACCCAAACCACTTCCGGGAAGGGGGTCATCAATGGAGCGTCACCGCGCCCGGCCCGTTCCACTGGCGGCAACACGGCGTTAACAGTAAACTTCCAGGATGTGACAAGAGGCGGGACGCATTCACGCGCAACTCCACCCGCCCGCAAAGGCAGGAAGGTGCTGGATGGAAAAACAACCGTGGTGGCGCGGGAGCCGAGGGGAGTGGTACGTGGTGGCGCAGTTTGCCCTGTTCGGCGTGGTGCTGGCGGGGCCGTGGTTGTGGCCGATGGGCGGCTGGCGACCATTGGCGGCTGTCGGCGGGCGCATCGTGGGGCTGCTGGTGGGTTTCATCGGGGGCACTTTTATTGCTGCCGGCATCGTCACCCTGGGACGCAACCTTTCCGCCCTGCCCCACCCCAAAGAAGACGCCAATCTCGTCGTCAGCGGCGCGTATAACCTGGTGCGCCACCCCATTTACAGCGGCATCATTCTTGGCTCACTCGGATGGGGGCTGCTCTGGAACAGCTTGTTCACCGTGGGGCTGGCGCTGCTGCTCTTCCTATTCTTTGACGTGAAATCCCGCCGCGAAGAAAAATGGCTGCGGCGCAAGTTTCCCGGCTACGCCGCCTACCAGCAGCGGGTACACAAACTGATTCCCTTCATCTACTGATCCCCGGTACGGGGCACAATCATTGAGGTATTGCATGAAATTCAAATCAACATTTACCCTTCTCACGCTTCTTCTGCTGGCTTTCCTCGTCGCCTGCGGGGGGCAAGCCGCGCCCGCTGCCGTGGACACAGCCCCCGCCGCCGCGGGCAGCCTGGACCTGGCGGACACCGTAGACGTGCAAACGGTGTCCCAAATCAAGGACCGGTCCGACGTGGTGGTATTGGACGTGCGCGAGCAGTGGGAGTATGACGAGCAGCACATCCCCGGCGTGACGCTGATCCCCATGGGCGAGGTTCCCAACCGCCTCAGCGAAATCCCCACGGATAAGACCGTCATCGTCACCTGCCGTAGCGGCAACCGCAGCGGCCAGGTGACGGACTATCTGCGCCAGGCAGGCTACACGGACGTGCATAACATGGCCGGGGGCATTCTTGCCTGGCAGCAAGCGGGCTATTCCGTCGAACCATGAGCCGCGCGGCGGCGCGTTCCAACTTGCCTGAAAAACCGGTCTAGCATGCCCATAAAATGGGTCGATTTTCCCAGTGCGAAATAGTTGACGCATTTTTATGAACATGCTATACTTTATTTGGCTCCCCCCCCCGGAGGTGGTGCCTTAAGCGCCCGCTTAAGGCCCACCTCATTTTTTTTGCCCAAATACGGAAGATTCCGGTTTTGGGCGAGAATTCGGATTCTGGAAAGTGATGATTGACACCCAACTCGTGATGGACGGCCCTGCTTTTCAGCGTGCCGGCATTCTCCACCGCGTCCACCAACCTCCCACAACAGGTCCCCATCCTACCGTCGTCATGCTGCATGGTCGTGCCGGCAACGAAGATGTGATGTGGGTCTTTGCCCGCGCCCTGCCGCCGGGCTGGCTGCTCGTCGCGCCCCGCGCCATCAAACCGGACGAGGGCGGATATGCCTGGCATCCGCGCCTGCCACACGTCTGGCCGTCGCTGGCGCAGTTTGACGCCGCCGTGGCCGTGGTAGCGCATCTGATCCGCGCCCTGCCGGCACTGTACAATGCCGACCCGCGCCGTCTCTACCTGATGGGATTCAGCCAGGGGGCGGCGCTCAGCTACGCGGTCGCCATGCGCCATCCCCCGCTGGTGCGGGGAGTGGCCGGATTGGTCGGATTCGCGCCGACGAATGCGGAGGAGGCCATGGCGCGGCAGGCGTTGGCCGGGCTGCCTGTGTTTATGGCGGTGGGGCGGCAGGATGACAAGATTCCGTATGAGCGGGCGCAAGCGTGCGCTACGATCTTGCGGGGAGCAGGAGCGGATTTGACGTGTCGGGAGTATGCGGGGGGGCATAAAATGCCGGCACAAGGCATGCGTGATCTAACAACCTGGTGGCAAACAATCGCCTTACGCGCACCTACGCCAAACCCGCCAGCCGCGGCAGACAGTAGTGAAGACGATCAGAGGTAGCGTGTTTGCCCGCTATTCCAGTGGGTCCCGCTACCTCATCGTAGTAAGAGCGCCTTGTGCCAATTGTTGACGCAAAACAGCATCGTCAACCAGGCAGGTAGCGGCAGCAACCAACACGCTTCCTTTTCCTTTACCTCTCCCTTTCCTGTGGGATTTCCGTATAATGTAGCCATTCAGCCACCCATCCTCGCAACGCAGCCTTGTCTTGCTATGCCGGCAGGAGAATCCCATGACCATCATCCCCTTTGACTCCCAACCTGACGCATCAGGCTGCGTCACACACCTGGAAATCAGCCTGCCCCAGGCCGTTTTGAGCCAGATGACGCTGCGACGTCACGGCAGCAACCTGTACACACTACCCGCCACCCACCACAGCCTATTCGCCATACGCTTCGTCCGCTTCAGCCTTATTGATGGCAAAGCCGTTAAAGACACGCCCCCTACCGTGCTGCAATACAGCGGGCAAAACGCCGCCCTCCCAACCTACCATACCACCCCCACGGGCGACCTCCTCATTCAATACACCCAACTGGCCCCCGAACTGATAATACAACCCGGCAACATCCCTTATGGGCCAATCAGCGTCACCCTGCGCCTATCCGCCCCGCAGGGCCTGGACGCAGGCTGGATTGACCTGGACCTATCCTTCACCTATCCCAGCCCCATCCCGCGGCAATCGGCGCAGGAAGCGTGGGAGACGCGCATTATTTGCCCCTGGTTGCAGTTCCATAACGACGAAATGACCATTCCCGACCGGGAATACTATCTGCTCAATCCCAATGGACAGACGGGAGGCTTCGTGCAGTTAGCACAGGGAATGGAATGGCAACCCGGATACGCCGACTTCTGGCCGCAATACCCACTCGTAGCCCAGTTTGTGGCCCTCTACCAATTAGCACGAGATACCGCCGCCGGTCGAAATGTGGCCCAGGGGATTGCCGTATCCGGGACAGATGAATTGGGTCATGAAAAGCATTTTTACGACAACAAAACCTACCCTTTTGACACTTCCACGCAAACGACCTTTGCCCTGGACACCGTTTTCCCCATGCACTTCCGGCAAGGGCAGTTTGTACGCCCGGAATCCTACACGCTTTCCGGCGGCGCGGCGGATGGTGGCTTTTCCGGGGCGCAGTTTCAGGTCCGACTGCGCGCTTTCCGCCGCGAAGCGGAAACAGCAGACGCACCCGTGGATTGGTTCGACGTGGCGAACCTGTACCGCGAATGGCTGCGCGCCCGTCGGCCCCGTTTCTACCGCCGCCCCGAAGAGCGCGCGGCGGATGCGCCGCTGGACGGAATGCACCCCTATACGATTGCCATCAACTATTCGCTTGATGGCCCCATTGGTCGCTACGATGGTCCGCCGGCCTTACGCCATTGGCTGGAAATGCACCCCCTGGACACGCCGCCCAACATGCCCAACAACCCGAATGAAACGCTGCCGAACCTGCTGCGCCGTCTGAAACAACAGCTCAACCAGGGGCAAATCAAGCTGGAGGCGCAAATATGGGGTTTTGAGATGGGCGGATTCTATCGTTTTCTGGGCGGCTACCCCCCCATCAGCGACGTTTTCCCGGAGACACCTTACACGTTCCGCCAGGTGATGGATCGGCTCTTGCTAGAGGGCATTTATCCCCTGGTCACCAGTGGTCCGTGTGATATTCAATGGAATCGCGGTCGGTATCGCGGCCATCTACGCCAGACCGGGCCGGATACCTGGGAACCGTTTATCACGCAGCCATTTCCGACGCAGTTGACGGCCCACACGTGCGCCGTCACCAGCACACCGGAGAATAACCGTGTGTTCCAGATTGATGCTGGCTGCGATCCGTTGACCGCGGCGGCGGACGCAGCGCGGAAGGTGTATCTGAATGGGAATACGCTGGAACACGTCGGGGTCAGTGACAGCAAGTTCTATGATTTTCGTAATGTGGCGCTATGCCCGACGCCGGGTCTGGAGCAGTTATATGCGCAGGATTGGGTGCATACGCGCCTGTTGCATCATGGCTTCCGCCTGCTGGAGTTTATGCTGCATCCGTATTGGCATTCTCTCTGCTACAACGTGGCGCATCAGCATATGGCGGACAGCGTTGTGGGGTTGCCGTTTGACAATGTGGTAGGGTTTGGCCCCTGGTATGCGCGGCGACTGCAACAGTTGTTGGCGCGTGTGTGGGAGATAGGGTTGGGCGCCGGCATTTCCTCCTTCACCATCACCAACGAACATTTGCCGCCTGAGCATATGGTCCCTTATTTTACGGATTGGTACGACCATGAGGCCTCCACTATCAAGGTGTTTCAGGGGGATACACGCTCGCTGCCGCTGCGAACAACCTCTATTGAGCGGCTGGCGCAACGCCCGGTTCCTTTCTGGCAGCACATCTATTCGGAGATGATTACGGCAAAGATGAACATGGTCGATGCCGGCACATACAACCACCCCGGCTACCTGGAAAAAACCCGGCACGCCGTCCCGCCCGCCTACATGCTCGCCGCCGCGCGCGACGACGACACCGCCGCCAGCCTGAACTTCGAGATCTGGCGGCAGCAGTGCGAAGAGTATTTCGCCGCCAATTTCGCCATCCTGGAACACGGCATGGCTCCCGTTGGCTACCCCACAAACTCGGGCACAACCTACACCTACAAACGCGGCGTGCAAGACGTCTTCAACTTGCGCGCGCGCCTGTTTCGCTTTGCCGCCGCCGCCGTACGCGGTGAGCGCATCCTGGTCCCCGCCGCCTGGATTGAGGCCATGGTAGATGAACAAGGAAACTGGATCACGCCTGTTTTTAACCAGGAACTATTGCATATGGCTGATCGCGCGGTGCAATTTCAACAGCGATTCCAGACCTTCTTCCGCCGCGGTTTCATGTTGGGCACACCCCATCTTCTCAGCGGCAACAAAAGCCTGTGGGCATGGTATGTGAAGCGACGGCAATTTGTGGACGTCCCTCCGCTGGTAGAGGCGATTTACCCCGGAGCAGATGCCCAAACGACCATGAGCATCTTCGACGCTATCTCGCGTGGCATTGATGCGGAACATATTCAGCCATTGGGCGTACCGCACGCTCCAGGAGACACAACGAACGCCGTAAAGATCGCCACAGACCAGATTCAGCATATGGTCTGGCAAACGGACGACGGCCCCTGGCAGGAGTTGCTATATGCCTTTGCCAACGCCGGCAACCGCGCCGCCACGGTTGAGGTCGCTTTTAGCCGCGGCCTGGGGGAACGCGACTGGCGGGGAACTATCGTCTCTTATGCCGCGGCAGGCGTGAGCGAAAGCCTGCTGCCCCAGGTCACACGCGGGCAAACGGTAACGCTGTCCATCCCCCCCCGTTCGCTCGTGGGCATTCACCTTACCCCGCTCGCGCCACCACCGCCGCGCCTTACGGGGCTACTGGAAGCGATTGGCAATGGCGGTATTGCTTCCGGCCATGCCGTTGCTGAAGCCGGAGGTGGAGAACGGCTGACGGTGCATTTTTATGTGGATGGGGCGGAGGGGGTAGGAACTTTTGCCGGCACAACCATCGCCAACCTGTTCAACGCCCACCGCTTTCTCTTCGTCATCCCGGACGTCTTCCGCGATGGTCGCCCCCACACGCTGTTTGCTTACGCACAAAATGCCGGCAACGGCGACCTCTTCCTCCTCCCCGGCGCGCCCCGCCTGTTTGAAATCCAGATGGGCGCGCAACCACCCGCCGGCTGGATAGACGGCATCGTCGAAGAAGGTCTGCTCGTCGGTTGGTGCCTGGACCCCGACGCACCCACAGAACCCGTTTTTGTGGACATCTACATAGATCACGTTGGTCCTGGCACATATCCTGTGGCCCGCGTCACCGCCAATCAGCATCGTACCATCCTCACCTTCCCCGGCGACCATCACGGCTTCAGCTTTTCCATCCCCCTCGCCTACCGCGATGGGCAGGCACACCTCTTATACGCCTATGGCATTGATCTGGAACGAGGAGACCCACATGAGCCGGACAGCTTCAACCACACCCTTCTCACAGGCGCAGCCGTGCCGTTTCAACTCACGGCCGCCCTCAGTGGCGAACTGGTGAGTATCCTCAACGGAGGCTTGGCGGATGGCTATGCCAGCGATCCCGCCGCGCCCGCAACCAACCTGGCGGTTCGATTCTACGTGGACGGCCCCATGGCCACCGGCGAATGGGTGGGTAGCATGACGGCGGACCTCTTCGCCACCCACCGTTTCCTTTTCATCATCCCCGACACCTACCGCGATGGGCAGCCCCATACCCTCTACGCCTACGCCCAGGACGCGCAAGAAACGTGGCATCTGCTGCCCGGTTCCGCCCTCCCTTTTACCATCCAGATGGGCGCGCAGCCGCCTGTGGGATGGGTAGATGGCGTAGAACAGGATGGTGTGGTGCGGGGCTGGTGTCTGGACCCGGATGCGCCAGAAACGCCCGTGTATGTGGACATCTACATCGACGACGTAGGCCCCGGCTCGCAGGTAGTTGCCCGTCTTACGACCGACGAGTATGGTCCCATCCTCACGTTTGCCGGCAACTACCATCGCTTCTCCTTCCCCCTACCCACGCGCTATTGGGACGGCCAACCCCACAACCTGTACGCCTTCGGTATCGACCTGGAACTAGACGACCCGCACAATCCTCCGGGTGACAACAACACGTTGTTGAACCCCGCACCCGTCTCTTTCCGCCTGCCGTTCACCCCCCGTTCGCTGCCAATAACCGCCCTGAAAGGCGTCAACAGCAGTTGGCAGGCGCGGCTGGCGCAATATGCCGTCCACAACCTGGATAGTCTGGCGCGGCTTTCCGACACTGACCTGTCGGCGATGGTCGTCGCGGAAAATTCGTTGCAGCCTATTGAGTTCTACATCAAAACTCGCCTGGCCTTGAGCGCCGCGCCAGACGTGCCCCCATCACTCGCCGACAACAAGACACTGTATGATTTAGCCAGCTTGAGCGCGGCGGCGCTGCAAACCCTTATCGGCCCTGACGACATCTCCCTGGCCGACAGCCAGGCGTTGTCCACGCTGCTGGCGCAGTTCTGCACCGCCCTGGACACAACCTGGCTGCGGCAGCTTACGTTGGGTCAGTTGCTGGGACGAATGTAACGCCTAACGCTCTCTGGAGATGGGACCAATTTCAACAGAGAAAATGGGGCCAATCTGGCTTAGGGTTCGTACAAAATTAACTTTGGACTATCCGACAAGCAAGAACCCTTCCAGCGCATCCGTTGATTCCAATCTAAAATATAGAAAGCCATTCCCAGAACGGTTGACAGCCGCTCCCACAACCGTACAATGAGCGCATGGCCACTGAAGAAACCGGAAACGCTCTGATTCCCGCGCCGCAGCATGACTGGTACGCCATCATCGACCTGGTAACCAACAGCGTAGACAGTCCGCACAGCAAACGCGCCTACAGCCGCGCCTTGATCGATTTTCTGGATTGGTACGAGGAAAATGGTCGCCCCGGCTTCAGCAAGGCGGTGGTCAATGCCTACCGCGAAGAGATGCTGCTGGCCGGGAAGAGCCGCAGCAGCATCAACCAGGCGTTGTCCGCTATTCGCAAACTGGCAACGGAGGCCGCCGACAATGGGCTGGTTCCCCCACCTCTGGCTTATGGCGTGGAGCGGGTAAAAGGGGTGAAGCAGGAGGGGGTGCGTGCCGGCAATTGGCTCACCCAACCCGAGGCGCAAACACTCATCAACGCCCCCATCCATCGCTGGCGGCGGGAGGAAATCCCCATCCTCAAAGCCATCCGCGACCAGGCCATACTCGCCGTACTCGTCGGCGCGGGACTGCGCCGCGCCGAAGCCGCCAGCCTCTCCTGGGAACGCATCCAACAACGTGATGGTCGTTGGGCCATCATTGACCTGGTGGGCAAACGGGGGCGCGTGCGCTCCATCGGCATTCCGCCCTGGGTAAAAGCCGCTCTGGACCAGTGGGCAAGCGCATCCGGCGTGCGTCAGGGTCGCATCTTCCGCGCCCTCAACAAAGACGGACAGTTAGCGGGGCGCGTGCGCACAAAAGGAGGCTACCGCACCGACGGCAACCTCACGCCACAAGCCATTTACAACATCGTCGCCGAACATGCGCGGGCGGCAGGATTTATAAATAGAAAAGGGGAACCAACCATTGCCGCCCACGACCTGCGTCGTACGGCGGCGGCGCTGGCACTGCAAGGGGGCGCCGACCTGCGCCAGATTCAGCAAATGCTGGGGCACGCCAGCATCACCACCACGGAGCGTTACCTGGAGCCAATGCGCAGTTTGCAAGTGACGGCGGGGGACTTCATCCAGATTGAGCTGGCGCAGCCTTTCACCCAATAGAACCACGCAACACCGAAGCACACAAACAGCCACTTCCGCCGCGGGCAACAGGCGCATGATACGCCCATTGCCTGCCTGCGTTACGTTATTTTCTCATCGTGATCGCATGACGTTTGTCACTCTCAAGTCCTCCCCACCCTAATTTACAATTGTTAAGTACGCAACTAAATATCCCACACTGCGTTTTGAAGGAGAATGCCATGCCCGGATTGGATAAAGAAACGCGTGATATGGTCTTGGATACGCTCAAGAAGTATGCTGAGCGTAAACTAACCCAAGAGTATCTGCTTGAGCTTGACTATAAAGACGAATTTCCCCACGAAGTATTGCAAGAACTATACGATCCCATGAACCTGGGGCTGCACTTGCTCTTCATCCCCGAAGAGTATGGGGGGCTGGACGGGGGAGCGTATGACATTTATCGTATCTCCGAATTGATTGCTGCCGTGGACCTCGGTGTAGCCACCGGTGTGTTGGCGACCTTCCTCGGCTCCGATCCCATCACTGTGGGCGCAACGCCAGAGCAAAAGGCGCATTGGATGGGGCGCGTCGCCGACGAAGCCCTGCTCATGGCCTACGGCGCGACGGAACCGCAAGCCGGCAGCGACCTGGCCGCACTCACGACCAAAGCAGAACCTGTTTACGAAAATGGCAGCATCGCCGGCTACAAAATCAGCGGGCGTAAGCAGTGGATCAGCAACGGCGGCGTCGCCGATCTGTATTCCATTCTCGCCCTGGCTCCCGGCGGCCCTTCCTGGTTTGTGGTGGAGAAGGATGTGCCCGGTTTCACGCACGGCAAGCCGGAAGACAAGCATGGCATTCGCGCCAGCAATACGGCAGCCTTGTTCCTGGATGACGTCTATGTGCCGGCAGAGCGCCTTCTAGGACTCGAGGAAGGGAAAGGACTGGCCCAGGCGCAAGCCGTCTTCGGCTACACCCGCCTCATGGTCGGCGCGTTCGGCCTCGGAGCCGGCTGGGAAGCCCTCCGCCGCGCCATCCGCTACTCCCAGGAACGCATCCAGGGCGGCGCACCCCTCAGCCAAAAACAAGGCTACACCCACAAACTCATCGTCCCCAACGCCGCCCGCCTGGAAGCGGCCCGCACCTACATCGAATGGGTCGCCGAACGGCTGGACAGTGGCGAAGAGGGATTGGCCACGGAAGGCGCCGTCGCCAAATACATGGCCACGGAAGCCGGCAACAAAGCCGCCGAAGACGCCATCCAGGCTCATGGCGGCTACGGCTACACCAAAGAATACTTCGTGGAAAAAATCAAGCGGGACGTACGCATTACCACCATCTACGAAGGCACGTCCGAGATCATGGAATGGACCATGGCCCGCGACCGCTGGCAGTCACACCTGAAAACGCGCGGCGCCTACTACAATGATTGGGCCGCCCGCCTGGAAGCATTGCACCTGAGCGAACCGCAAAACGGCGCGGATCTCGCCGCCCTGGCAATGCGTGCCCTGGGCACTATCATGGAACGCTGCCGCCTGGACCGCCTCACGCGCAACCAGCATGTGCTGTTCCGCCTGGGAGAACTGGTCGCTTATGCGGAAACGGCGGCCATCTTTGCCGAGCGCGTAGCGCAAAAACCCACCGAAGCGATCAAACTGGACATCCCCACCCGCCAGGCGCTGGCGCGCATCCATGCCCGGGAAGCCGCGCTCAAAGTCGCCACGGACGGCCTACGCTGGGCCATTGGCGCAGGACAAAGTGATCCTAACCTGGCGGCGTCGTTGAATTTGCCGGCAATCTACCAATCTCAAACCGGCCTCATCGACGACATGGACTTCGCCGCCCAACAACTGAATAAAGCCTTTTCATAACACGCCCGTCCTGCGTGGATGATTTTTGCATGAGGGAGAGATTCTTATGGACCATTCAGCGGATACAGCCGTAGCCATCGTGGGCATTGGCGCCATCATGCCCGATGCCCTCAGCGCTACCGCCTTCTGGGACAACATCATCAACAAACAGTACAGCATCACCGAAGTCCCCCCCGACCGGTGGAGCATCAAACATTACTACGATCCCGACCCCAACGCCCCTGACAAAACGTACAGCAAAATCGGCGGTTGGGTGCGCGGGTTTTCTTTTGATTGGCGGCGCTTTCGTATGCCCCCCAAAGTGGCCGACGCCATGGACGAAGGGCAGCAGTGGGCCGTGACCATCGCCGCCGACGCCCTCGCCGACTACGGCTACCCGGAACGCCCCCTGGACACCGAACGCACCGCCGTCGTTCTGGGCACGGCCATGGGCGGCGAGCGCGTCTTCTTCACCCGCGCCCGCATCGTCCTGCCCGAATACGCCGAGGCGCTGGAATCCGTCGCCGCCTTTAACCGCCTGCCCGGCTCCACGCAGCAAGAAATTTTGCACCGCTGGCAGGAAACCATCACCAACAAAATCCCCGCCATCACCGAGGACACCATGCCGGGCGAACTGCCCAACATCATCTCCGGGCGCGTCGCCAACGTCCTCAACCTGCGCGGTCCCAACTTCATCACCGACGCCGCCTGCGCCTCCAGCTTCGCCGCCGTGGAAGCGGCTTTTGCCATGCTCATCGAGCGCAAGGTGGACGCCGTCCTCACCGGCGGCGTGGACCGCAACATGGATATTTCCAGCTACGTCAAATTCTGCAAAATCGGCGCGCTCAGCCCCACGGGAACCCGCCCCTTCGGCGATGGCGCAGATGGCTTCGTCATGGGCGAAGGCGCGGCCGCCTTCCTGCTGAAACGGCTGGCGGACGCCGAGCGAGACGGAGACCGCATTTACGCCGTCATTCGCGGCGTCGGCGGTGCCAGCGATGGCAAAGGCAAGGGCATCACCGCCCCCAACCCCATCGGACAGCAGTTGGCAATGGCCCGCGCCTGGGAAAACGCCGGGCTGGACCCGGCCACGGCCACCCTCATCGAAGCCCACGGGACCAGCACGCGCGTCGGCGATGTGGTCGAAGTGGAAAGCCTGCAAACCGTCTTTGGCGGCGCGCCGCCGCACAGCATCGCCCTCGGCTCCGCTAAGAGCAACATCGGCCACCTGAAAGCCGGCGCGGGCGCGGCAGGTCTGCTGAAAGCGGCCCTGGCCATCTATCACAAGACGCTACCCCCCACCCTCAACGCCCACGTGCCCAACCCGAACATTGATTTCGAAAACTCCCCCTTCTTCCTCAACCACGAAACACAAGAGTGGCCGCGTCGCAACGGCACACCCCGCCGCTGCGGCGTCAGCGCCTATGGCTTCGGCGGCACGAATTTCCACCTCGTCCTGGAAGAACATGTGCCGGGGATGCTCAGCCAACCGCGCACGGCAACGCAAACCGTCGTCGCAGCGGCGCAACCGACCGCTGCGGTCATCAGCGCCGCCCCCCCGGTCAGCCGCCGCCCCTTGCGCGGCATCCTGGCATTGGGAGCCGATACGCTGCCCGCGCTGCAAGAGCGGCTGGTGGAAGTGACCCAGCGCGTCGAAGGGGGATGGACGCCCCCTATCGCCCTGCCCAAAGCGGAGGCGATCCGCGCCCGCGAGCGACTGGTGGTTGATTTTGGCGATCACGACGAACTACTGTCCCGCCTGCACAAAGCGCAAAAAGTGATGAGCTTCGACAATCCGCAGGCGTGGAAGGCGCTGGAGTCGCAGGGCGTCTTCCGCGGTAGCGGCGCGTCCAAAGGGAAGATCGCCTTTCTCTTCCCCGGTCAGGGGAGCCAGTACGTGAACATGGGGCGCGACCTGGTCCGCGCCACACCCATCGTGGCGGAGGTGTTCCGCGAGGCGGACCGCGTGATGACGCCGATTTTGGGCAAACCGCTGACCGATTATGTCTTCGTGGACGGCAACGATGCCAACGCACTCATGAAGGCGGAATTTGATTTGATGCAGACGGAGATCACGCAGCCGACGGTGCTCACACTGGACGCGGCGCTGCTGCGGCTGCTGCAATCCTACGGCTTCTACCCGGACATGGTAATGGGACATTCGCTTGGGGAGTATGCGGCGTTGATGGCTGCCGGCATTATGCCCTTCGAGGACAATCTGGAAGCCGCCGCCGCCCGTGGCAGCGAAATGAGCAAAGTCAGCGTGGACGACAACGGCAAAATGGCCTTCGTCCTCGCCCCCCTGGACGTCGTGCAGGCCACGCTGGCCGAGATTGACGGCTACGTCGTCCCCGCCAACATCAACAGCAACTCGCAATGCGTCTTTGGCGGAGCCAGCGACGCCGTGGATGCCGCCGTAGACCTGTTCACCGAACGGGGATACAAAGCCAGCACCATCCCCGTCAGCCACGCCTTCCATACCAAAATCGTGGCCCCCGCCAGCGCCCCGCTACGCCAGGTGCTGGACCGGCTAAACGTCAACCTGCCTACACTGCCCATCGTCACCAACGTGACCGGCGAGTTTTACCCCACCGACAACCTTGACACGATCAAAGACATTTTGCAGCGGCAAATCGCCTCCCCGGTGCAGTGGGTGAAGGGCGTGCAGACACTGTATGCGGCTGGCGCGCGTGCCTTCGTGGAGGTTGGCCCCAAGCGCGCTCTGCGCGGTTTCGTCAACGACATCCTGGCGGACAAGACGGACGTGACGGCGCTGATCACGAACCACCCCAAAACGGGCGAGCTGCCGGCATTTAACCAGGCGTTGTGTGGTTTGTATGCCGCGGGGTATGGTACTGAATCTTTGGAAATGCCGGCCACCACCACCACCGTCACGGCGCCAACCCCCGTTACCACCGCGACATTGACATCGGAAACCCCTGCTATGAAAAAAGATTCGCCCGCCCCGGCCAGCAACGGAGCCCCCCCCGCCACCCTCGATGTGCTGGGGCAAATGCTGGCCCAGGCGCTGCAACAAGTAAATGCGCCCCAGGCCGCCACCCCCGCCGTCTACGACCGAAACGCCCCGCCCGCGGGTTCTGTCGTCATCAGCGGCACCGGGCTGGGATTGCCTGGCGCGGAAAAGTCCGTGATGCACCCCGAAAACGCGGCCCGCATTCTGCGTGGAGAGCAGTTTGTGGACCTGATCCCGGAGCGTTTCCGCAAATTGATGGTCGCCAAACGCATTGTGCGCGTGGTGAAGTCAGAGGATGGCGGCGGCAGTTTCGCCACGATTGACGAAACGAACGATGTGATCAAACTGGCCGGACGTCCGGGGTATTTTGACCTGGAGGCAGAGTATGGCGTGCCGGCAAAACTCATCGAAGCCCTCGACATCACCTCCCAACTCGCCATGGCCGCCGGCCTGGACGCCCTGCGCGAAGCCGGCATCCCCCTGGTCATGACCTACAAACGCACCACCACCGGCAAATTCCTCCCCGACCGCTGGATGCTGCCCGAACCCCTGCGCGACGACACCGGCGTCATCTTCGCCAGCGCCTTCCCCGGCGGCGACCGCTTCGCCGACGAACTGATGCGGTATCACACCTACCAGAACCGCCTTACCCAGTTAGAAATGTTGGAAGATTTACGTCGCTACACAGACGACCCACAAACCGCCCGGGAAATCAACCGCCGCATCCACCAACTGCGCGACCAACTGGCGCAAGAGCCTTACACCTTTGACCGCCGCTTCCTCTTCCGCATCCTTTCCATGGGGCACAGCCAGTTCGCTCAATACATCGGCGCGCGCGGCCCCAATACCCAGGTCAACGCCGCCTGCGCCTCCACCGCCCAGGGCGTTTCCATCGCCGAGGATTGGATTCGCGCCGGACGCTGCCGCCGCGTCATTGTCATTGGCGCGGATGACGTCACCAGCGACAACATGATGGAATGGGTCGGCGCGGGTTTCCTCGCCGTCGGCGCGGCCACCACCGAAGACCGCCTCGAAGAAGCCGCCCTCCCCTTCGACAAACGTCGCCACGGAACCATCATGGGCATGGGCGCTTGCGGCCTCGTCGTGGAAAGCGAAGACGCCGTGCGGGAGCGCGGCATGCGTGGTGTTGTAGAACTCCTCAGCAGCGAAATCAACAACAGCGCCTTCCACGGCACGCGCCTGGACGTGGACCACATCAGCCTGGTAATGAACAACCTGATCACCGCCGCCGAACGGCGCTTTGGCCTCAACCGCTTTGCCATGGCCCCGCAAATGGTCTTCATGTCCCATGAAACCTACACGCCCGCGCGTGGCGGCAGCGCCAGCGCGGAAGTCGTCGCCCTACGCCAGACCTTCGGCGAGGCAGCCAAGGAAATTATCGTCGCCAATACCAAAGGGTTCACGGGACACCCCATGGGCGTGGGTATCGAAGACGTGATCGCCGTGAAGATTCTGGAACACGGCATCGTCCCGCCCGTGCCCAACTTCAAGGAAGTGGACCCCGAACTAGGACCACTCAACCTCAGTCGCGGCGGGCGCTACCCCGTCAAGTACGCCCTGCACCTGGCCGCGGGCTTCGGCAGCCAGATCGCCATGACGCTCACCCGCCGCATCCCCGGTAGCCTGCACCGCATTGACAACCAGCCGCTCTATAACCGCTGGCTGACAGACATCAGCGGCTATGATTGGGCGCAAACGGAAGTGGAGAAGCGCGTCCTGCGCATCAAAGACCAGGGGGCGCCTACCCGCCCCGCCGCCCCCAACCGTTGGCAATACGGAACCGGCCCCACCATGCTCGCCCTGGTCACGGACGGCTTTGTCCCCGTGGAACGCCCCGCGCGCATGCGGGAAGCCATCGTAGAAAGCGGCAGGCCGGAGGCGGAAACACCCACCGCGATCACTATCGTCGCCCCGCCGCCCGCGCCAGAGCCGGCGGTGGCAACCCCGCCCCCACCTCCGCCCGAAATGAAGCCCGCACCCACTCCGGTGACGTTGGCGCGAACGGAAAGCGTCGCCCCCCCACCGGTTACGATGGCCGCACCGGTTGCGCCCGCTCCCACCCCACCCTCACCCGACGGACGCGATCCCGTCGCGGCGCAAGTGATAGCCATTGTCGCCGAACAAACCGGCTACCCCGCGGACATGCTCGATCTGGATCTGGACCTGGAAGCGGACCTGGGAATTGACACAGTAAAGCAGGCGGAAACGTTTGCCGCCATCCGCGCCACCTTTGACATCCCCCGCCGCGACGACCTGCAACTGCGCGACTACCCCACGCTGGAGAAAGTGATCGGGTTCGTGCGCGCGATGCGGCCCGATTTGGCGCGGGACGCCGGACAAAGGGCGCGGGACGAACTCGTTGTCGCGCCATCGGCGGCGCCGGTGGCGGCCCCCGCCGCCCCCCCGGCAGACGAGGGCGACCCGATCGCGGCAAAGGTGCTGGCCATTGTGGCCGAACAGACGGGGTATCCGCCCGACATGTTAGACCTGGACCTGGACCTGGAGGCCGACCTGGGCGTAGACACGGTAAAGCAGGCGGAAACGTTCGCCGCCATCCGCGCCACCTTTGACATCCCCCGCCGCGACGACCTGCAACTGCGCGACTACCCCACGCTGGAGAAAGTGATCGGGTTCGTGCGCGCGATGCGGCCCGATTTGGCGCGGGACGCCGGACAAAGGGCGCGGGACGAACTCGTTGTCGCGCCATCGGCGGCGCCGGTGGCGGCCCCCGCCGCCCCCCCGGCAGACGAGGGCGACCCGATCGCGGCAAAGGTGCTGGCCATTGTGGCCGAACAGACCGGGTATCCGCCGGATATGCTGGAGTTGGACCTGGACCTGGAAGCCGACCTGGGCGTGGACACGGTGAAGCAGGCGGAAACGTTCGCCGCCATCCGCGCCACCTTCGACATCCCCCGCCGCGACGACCTGCAACTGCGCGACTACCCCACACTGGAGAAAGTGATCGGGTTCGTGCGCGCGATGCGGCCCGATTTGGCGCGGGACGCCGGACAAAGGACGCGGGACGAACTCGTTGTCGCGCCATCGGCGGCGCCGGTGGCGGCTCCCGCCGCCGTCCCGCCTGACACGGGCAAAGATGAAATCACGGCAAAGGTGCTGGCCATTGTGGCCGAACAGACCGGGTATCCGCCGGATATGTTGGAGTTGGACCTGGACCTGGAGGCCGACCTGGGCGTGGACACGGTGAAGCAGGCGGAAACGTTCGCCGCCATCCGCGCCACCTTCGACATCCCCCGCCGCGACGACCTGCAACTGCGCGACTACCCCACGTTGGAGAAGGTGATCGGGTTCGTGCGCGCGATGCGGCCCGATTTGGCGCGGGACGCCGGACAAAGGACGCGGGACGAACTCGTTGTCGCGCCATCGGCGGCACCGGTGGCGGCTCCCGCCGCCGTCCCGCCTGACGCGGGCGAAGATGAAATCACGGCAAAGGTGCTGGCCATTGTGGCCGAACAGACCGGGTATCCGCCGGATATGCTGGAGTTGGACCTGGACCTGGAAGCCGACCTGGGCGTGGACACGGTGAAGCAGGCGGAAACGTTCGCCGCCATCCGCGCCACCTTCGACATCCCCCGCCGCGACGACCTGCAACTGCGCGACTACCCCACGTTGGAGAAGGTGATCGGGTTCGTGCGCGCGATGCGGCCCGATTTGGCGCGGGACGCCGGACAAAGGACGCAGGACGAAGTCGCTGTCGCGCCATCACCGACGGCAGCGGCTCCCGCTGCGTCGGCGGTCACGACGATTGGCACGCTGGCGGCGGCGGATGAGATGCCGCGGCGCGTGCCGGTTCCGACGCTGCGCCCGCCCGTGACCTGGTGCAAGCCCACGGGCGTAACGCTGGACGAAAACAGCCGCGTGATCGTGGCTCTGGATAACGGCGGTCTGGGGAAAGCGTTGATCGGCCGCCTGCAAAAGCGGGGGGTGACGGTGCTGGAACTGGAGACAGGGGCCGGCGCGGAAGCAATAACGACGCAGATTCAGGCGTGGCTGGCGGAAGGAGAGGTGCAGGGAGTGTACTGGCTGCCGGCATTTGACGTCGAACCCCCACTCACCGAAATGGACTTTACCGCCTGGCGCGGCATGAACCAACAGCGCGTGAAAAACCTGTACGCCACCATGCGCGCCCTCTACGACACCATCAACGGCCCCAACCACTTCCTCATCTCCGCCACCCACCTCGGTGGCCTGCATGGCTACGGTCCCGCCGGCGCCTCCGCCCCCCTCGGCGGCGCCGTCACCGGCTTCACCAAAGCATACAAGCGGGAACGAAGCGACGTGTTGGTGAAAGCGGTAGACTTCGAAGTCAGCCGCAGGACGGCCCAACCCGCCGACGCCCTCATCGAAGAAACGTTAACCGACCCCGGCATCGTGGAAGTCGGCTACTACCAGGACCAGCGATACGCCGTCACCCTGGTGGAACAGTCGGCGCGGGATGGTGGCGCAGGTCTCACCCTCAACCGCGACACCATTTTCCTGGTCACCGGCGCGGCGGGCGGCATCACCAGCGCCATCATTGCCGACCTGGCCGCAAACAGCGGCGGCACATTCTACCTGCTGGACCTCGTCCCCGCCCCGGACGCGAACGACCCACACATCGCCCTCTTCCGCCGCGACAAGGAAGCATTGAAGCAGGCGCTGATCGCCGACATGCGCGCCGCTGGCGAACGCCCCACCCCGGTCGTCATTGATAAAAAGCTGATGGCCGTGGAGCGGGACGAAGCGGCGCTGCGCGCTATCGAAGCGGTGCAGGCCGCCGGTGGAACCGCCCATTACCGCAGCGTCAATCTCCTCGACCATGCGTCCGTGAGCGCGGTGATGGCGGAGATTCAGCAACGGCATGGCCGCCTGGATGTGCTGGTACACGCGGGCGGGCTGGAAATCAGCCGCGCCCTCAACGACAAAGACGCGGCGCAATTCAATCTCGTCTTTGACGTGAAGGCGGACGGCTTCTTCAGTCTGCTGCACGCGGCGCGAGAGATGCCCATTGGGGCCACGGTCGCTTTTAGCTCCGTTGCCGGGCGCTTCGGCAACAGCGGGCAGACCGACTATAGCGCCGCCAATGACCTTTTGTGCAAGATCACGAGCAGTATGCGCCAGTGGCGACCGGGGACGCGCGGCATCGTCATTGACTGGACCGCCTGGGGCGGCATCGGCATGGCCACTCGCGGCTCCATCCCCAAGATCATGGAGGCGGCGGGCATCACCATGCTGCCGCCAGAAGCGGGCGTGCCCACCGTGCGCCGCGAACTGACCTATGGTGGCTTCAAAGGAGAAGTGGTGGTCGCGGGCGAATTGGGCATGATGATGGACGAATGGGACGAAACCGGCGGCCTGGATGGGGAACGCGCGGCGCAGGCGCTGACCCAACGGCAGCCCTCCCTGCTCATGGTTGGGGAGGTGAAGGCGGCGCGGCTGTACGGTGGGCTGGAAGCGGAAACGACGCTGGACCCGCAAGCGCAGCCGTTCCTGTATGACCACGCGATGGACGGGACGCCGCTGCTGCCGGGCGTGATGGGCACGGAGACGCTGGCGGAACTGGCGACCGTGCTGGCTCCCGATTATCACGTCAGTGCGGTGAGGGATGTGCAGTTCCTGAATCCGTTCAAGTTCTACCGTATGGAACCGCAGACGCTGTACTTGCAGACGCGCCTGGAACCGGCGGCGGAAGGCGGCCTGCTGGCGTACTGTACGCTGCGCTCGCTGCGAAGGCTGGCGAAGCCAGGGCTGCCGCCGCAGGAGAAGCTGCACTTTAGCGCCACGGTGCATTTGCAGGCGGAACCGGTGGCCGCGCCCGCGCCAGCGCCCGTGGCTTGGGAAGAGGCGGACGGCATTGACCGGGAGAAAATCTACGACGTGTTCTTCCATGGTCCGGCGTATCAGGTGTTGGAGAAGGTGGCCCTGGCGGGTGACGCGGCGGTGGGTTTGATGCCGCTGGCGCTGCCGCCGAACACGCAGCCGCAAAATGTGGCCGCGCTGATGACGCCGCGCCTGATTGAACTGGTATTCCAGACTGCCGGCATGTGGAAAATCCAACGCAATGGGGGCATGGCCCTCCCGCTCTCCATCGCCCGCGTCAGCGCCTTCCGCCAGCCCGCGGACGGCACGCGCCTTTACGCGGCCATCCGCGCCCGCGACAACGGTGACGCCTTCGATGGTCACGTGGTGGACGATGCCGGCAACGTCTACGTCACCGTGGAAGCGTATCGCACGATTGATATACCCGAAGGTTTTTAGAAGAAGTGGTGAGTGGTTCGTGGACAGTGGATAGCCACTGACCACTCGCCACTCGCCACTCGCCACGCATATGATCCACTGGCTCACACAAACCGCCGCCGCGCATCCTGATCTGGTGCTGGGGTTGTCTCCGGCAGGGTTGCTGACGGCAGCCGAGGAGGCGCGTTTTGTGGCGCTGCACACGGATAAGCGGCGGCGGGATTGGCTTCTGGGGCGGTGGACGGCGAAACATCTGTTGCAACAGGTTATTGCCGGCAAAATCGGCATCCCGCCCTCGCTGCAAACGATCACCATTCACAACCAGCTAAACGGCGCGCCCGTGGCCCGGTATCTCCACCCGGAGGAGGAAACCCCGTCGCCGATACCGGATCAATTCACCCTGTCCATCAGTCACGCCGGCGAGTATGCCTTCTGCGCCCTGGTGGAGCAGCCGGACTGGCCAATGGGGGCGGACATTGAGCAAATCACCCCCCGTGCCGCCGCTTTCGTCAGCGACTACTTCACGCCGCCGGAGCAGGAACTGCTGCGCCAGTCGCCGCCGCCGTTCTACGACATGATGGTGACGGCCATGTGGAGCGCGAAGGAAGCGACACTGAAGGCGCTGCAACTGGGGTTGACGGTGGATACGCGGGCGGTGACGTGCCTGATCGCGCCCGTACACAACTATCCACGCACGTGGACGCCCTTTACCGTTGAATTGGATGAGGGGTTGTTGGTGGGGAGATTGCCGGCACATTTGGCGGCAAAGTCGAATTTCCACCACGGCGTTTTGCGCACGGCGCTCACGGGTTGGTGGCAAATGATTCCGGGGTATGTGCTCACAATTGTGGCCGCGCCGCAAATGGGGACCAATTCCGCTGCTGTCGCTCAGTAAACCAATTCAGTGATGGTACAATAACAGTCTGGTATGTGAATGCCGGCACAATTCGTTCTCGTCGCATCATTGACGGCGGTAACAATGGCTCGCGCCCCACTGACAACTACCCATTATGCAGGAGGTAATGCATGGTCAAGAATATGGATTCCTATATCCAGGAATTGCAAAATCGCAAGGCGATTTCCGCCGGAACGGCGCAAGACGCGGAGCGGCAGCATCGGAAAAAGCGGCTGACGGCGCGCGAACGGATTGAACTTTTGTTTGATGCCGGCACATTTACCGAAATCGACTCCCTCGTCACCCCCCGCTACGAAACCTACCTCGGCGGCAAAGAATCCCGCTACGGCGACGGCGTCATCACCGGCTTCGGCCTCATCAACGGACGACACGCCTTCGCCGCCTCCCAGGATGCCGCCGTCATGGGCGGCTCGCTGGGCGAAATGCACGCCAACAAAATCGTCAAAGCGATGCGCATGGCCTTGCAATACGGTTGCCCCTTCATCGCCATCAACGACTCCGGCGGCGCGCGCATCCAGGAAGGCGTGGACAGCCTCGGAGGCTACGCGAAGATTTTCGACGCCAACTGCGAAGCCTCCGGCGTCATCCCCCAAATCTCCGTGATCATGGGACCCTGCGCCGGCGGGGCCGTTTACTCCCCCGCCCTCACCGACTTCGTCTTCATGACCCAAAACAGCTACATGTTCATCACCGGTCCCGACGTGGTCAAATCCGTGATGCAAGAAGATGTCACCTTTGAGGAATTGGGCGGCGGCCTCATGCACAGCCAGGAAAGCGGCGTCTGCCACTTCCTCACCACCGACGACCGCGATTGCCTGGAGCGCGTGCGCACGCTCCTCAGCTACATGCCCGGCAACAACCTGGACGATCCCCCCTACCTCTCCCCCGCCGACGATCCCGACCGCCGCTGCCCGGAACTGGAACATATCGTGCCCACCGACCCGCACAAGCCCTACGACGTACGCCAGGTAATCGCCAGCGTCGTGGACGATGGGCGCTTCTTTGAAGTGCATCAACTGTGGGCGGAAAACATGGTCGTCGGCTTCGCCCGCCTGAACGGCTACGTCGTGGGTATCGTCGCTAACCAGCCCATGGTGCTGGCGGGCTGCATCGACATCAAGGCATCAGTGAAGGCCACCCACTTCATCCGCATTTGCGACGCCTACAACGTGCCCATCGTCACCTTGCAGGATGTGCCCGGCTTCCTGCCGGGGAAGGAGCAGGAGTACGGGGGCATCATTCGCAATGGGGCGCGCATGATTTACGCCTACAGCGAAGCGACCGTGCCGAAGCTGATGGTCATTTTACGCAAGAGCTACGGCGGCGCATACTGCGTGATGAGCAGCAAGGGTCTGCGCGGCGACCTGCTGTACGCCTGGCCGAACGCGGAAATCGCCGTCATGGGCGCGGAGGGGGCGGTCAACATCCTCTTCCGGCGCGAGGTGAGCGCCGCCGATGACCCGGAGACGCGCCGCCGTGAACTGGTGGATGATTACGAGCGCCGCTTCAACAACCCCTACGTGGCCGCCTCGCGCGGCCTGATCGACGACGTGATCGAACCCCGCGACACGCGCCGCGCGCTGATCCGCGCCCTGGAGCTGACGCTTTCTAAGCGGGAACGGCACGTGCCGAAGAAGCACGGCATTTCGCCGATGTAGAAAGCAAAAGGGGAAGCAGCGACGAGCGGGTAGCACCACAGTAAATCGTGGTTGACCGTCAAAAACGGCCAATTTGGCAAAAAAGGATTCATCATGCATACTGGTAAGTTTTGCAGAACCGAAATCAGTAGGAGACATGATGAATCCAGAACAACTATTTTGCCCTAATATCGACTGTCCGGCTAGAGGACAACGGGGTGAAGGCAATATCACCGTCCATAGCCAAAAAGAAAAGCGATGTCATTGTCATGTCTGCAACACAACATTTGCCGTCAGCAAAGGGACATTGTTCTATCGCTTGCGCACCGACCCGCAAATAGTGATGTGGGTCATCGTCTTGCTGGCGTATGGCTGTCCCGTCCAGGCCATCGTCAAAGCCTTTGGGTTTGATGAGCGCACGGTCAAGAATTGGTGGCAACGAGCGGGTGTGCATTGCGCACATGTCCATGAAGCGGTCATTGCCAGCCAGCCACTGGACTTGCAACAAGTGCAAGCGGATGAAATCAAAGTCAAGGTACAAGGCGGTTCGGTGTGGATGGCGTTGGCGATGATGGTATCCACCCGACTCTGGTTAGGTGGCGTCATCAGCCCGCGACGGGATAAGCGCTTGCTGCAAAGCCTGACGGACAAGGTGCGCCAAATGGCCTTGTGTCGTCCGTTGTTGTTGGCGGTGGATGGCTTGCCCGGCTACGTCAAAGCCTTTGGCCGCAGTTTCCGCAGCAAGTTGCCCCGCTGGGGGCAGCCAGGTCGTTGTCAATGGCACGCCTGGTCCGAAGTGGCTATCGTGCAAGTCATCAAACGGCGTCTGCCATCTGGACTGGAGGTTGAACGACGAGTGGCTCAGGGTGACCCGCAACAGGTAGAGAAGCTGATTGCCACGACGCAAAATGGAGTGGGTGTTATCAATACCGCTTTCATTGAGCGGCTCAATGCCACCTTCCGCTCTCGCCTAAGCTGGTTGGGCCGGCGCACGCGGCATCTGGCGCAACAAACGGCGACCTTAACGGTGGGTATGTATGTCACAGGGTGTTTGTACAACCTTTGCGACCCCCATCGCTCTTTGCGTTGTCGTCTGTCTGTGGGCGAAAGGGGGTATCGTTGGGTGCCGCGCACGCCAGCTATCGCAGCGGGATTGACAGACCACATCTGGACAGTCGATGAATTGTTAATGTATCGTGTGCCACCACCGCGTTGGACACCACCCAAGCAACGTGGGCGGCCTTCTAAAGCGTTGCTAGAACTGATAAATCGATGGTGTTAACCGACCACGATTAACTGTGGTCTCACCCGCCACACAAGGCGGATTGACAAAAAATGAGAATAGCTTTGACTCATCCGAAAAAAGCCTTAATCGGCAGAGGGCCAAGCAACAGCGAAAACTGACGATTCAGGCAGGAAAACAGGACGATGGGCAAAAGTAGCCGCCCAATGACGATACCAAGCCATTATAATGGCGACCAATACACCCAATCGGACCAAAATAGAAGCGACAGACACTTCTGCATCCACCCGGAATACTTGCTCCCGGAAATATTGGCAAAGACGATGAACATTCACCATCAAAGCCGAACCACAAACAACCATGTGGGCACGAATCAGACCGCGTACCGGCAGTTTCCCGCCAGGGAAAGGATGCTTGACCGAGCGCACTGTCGCTTCGACACCGGCACAAACCCCGTTGTTAGTTGCTGTTATCCGCTGCCTCAACCGCGCCATTTGAATCGAGCGCGTCGTTACAAACAAGGTAGGGCCGATTCGTTTTCGCCGCTTGACCCAGCACGCCTTATCGAAAAAGGGGCATTGGGCACAAACATCCTCGTCAAAACGAGCCAACCAACGCCCCGCTCCCTGACCTGGCAGCAACACAATCACCTGTCCACCAGGACAACCCACTTGTTCGGGCACACCCTCATCGGATAACTGCCAACTGTAGGCATCCCAGCCCCATTTGTTCATTTTGCCCTTGCCCCTCGGATGCGCAAAGGATGCAGTTCAACGCCATGCTCATCACAGATCGCCTCGGACGTCGGTCCGGCGTAGCTGCCATCAACCGTTACTTTCTCTATCTGATGACCCCGTTCCGCTTGTTCGGTCAGCGATTGCGCCAACAATTGTCCGTCATCGCTATCGTTGCTGGCCGTTTGCACACTGGTTATCAACTGCACCGGATTGTCCGGGTCGCAAGTCTCACCGATGTTGCTGACATAGCCCCGATACCGTTCGCCATTCTTCTCCCGATAGGTCGCTTCCGGGTCATGAGGCGATTGCAGACTGTCCGCCGCCACTTCCGCCGCTGGTCGCAGCTTGATGGGCGAGTCGTCTTCTATATTCACACTGCTCCCGCAACACCCGGGCTACCAACGGGCACGCTTCGCTGTTGGCCGCGACCTGCTCCAATTCCATCAGCAGGTTGACCAACAACTCTCCCACCCGTGACAAATGGTCGGTAACTTCTTTGTCCTTCAGCTGGTAGCAGATGTGACGGGGTGTTTACCCACGTAATCCGCTCCCGCCCAAACCGCTTGTCGCTCGGGCGGCAACGCTGCTCCCCCCTGCTGCAACACCCGCAGAATCAGTTCCAACCGGCTAACTATCGCAATGTTGCTCAACAATTGGGTGCTATCCATCCGTTGCCACCCCATTTTCAAGCCCAACTGCGCTATTTGCTCATCGGTTACCGTTTCAAAAACAACCTGATACAGATTCTCTCCCGTTGCTTCCGCGTGTTCTCGAACCCGACGCCGCAGATTTTGGAAGGTTCGGATGGTGGGTATGTGTTGACTCAAGTCACCCAGCCCCAGTGCATAGCGCGTTTGCAGGTCAAACTGCAAATGGCTCTCCAGTTCCTCATTCGTCCAGCTAAACCTGCTTTTGAGCATATCGCGGCCCACCATGGTGCGTTGGGCCGCGAATCGACCTCACTGTACAGCGTGGCGAACTGTTCTTCCGGGATTTGACCGAAAACCATCGTGCGGAATGTGTATGCCCAGGAACTGTGCAACTGCTGGCACATTTTTCCCGACAGCAGGAAATCACTGTTGAAGAAACTGGGTTGTTGCTGTTGGCTATTTTTGCGAAACATAGGTCCTTTTCTCGTCAGGAAGATGCCTTTATTTTATCATGTTATGTTGAGTTGCGCACTGTTTGGGCCGCTTGATCGTTTTTTGGTAGAGTCAGGATTTAAGGATTAGTTGGATACGTATATCGTGACAGCCTCCTTTGAGATTCATATACCTGCCCAACATCAACTAACATATTCACGACACCTATTCCTCCCAAAATTAATTCGCCAAGGACACCTTCTTCCGGGTGAAGTGCTGCTATTCCAGCAGCGGTAAACCATCCCGCCGAGTCTACAGATGTTCCCATCCAATCTATTTCAGGCATTGGATTATAGGGGTCAGAAAAATGACCTGTGCCAATAACAAACATATACTGTGACGAATCTAAAGGATTTGATCTAAGTAACAACATGTTACTCGCGCTTACAGAGTGTCTACTTCCGATCAAAGAAGATAAACTGTCATAACCATGTTCCCAATCCCAATAACCATGTAGCACATGATCGAGCCTCATATGACCTAAGTCTTCCCCACCAACTGATGTGAATGCGGAAATCATTACTCCCGGCCCAAAAGGCATGTCCCCATCTGCGTGGAAACTGAATTGAATTGCCATGTTTATACCATCGTAGGCCTCAAAATCAACATAATCTCCAACTTTTGCCTGTATTAACATATCCCACCAGCCTCTGTATTGTGTTTCCCAAAACGTAAATAGAAGTGTAATATCTTCATCGCTCCATCCAATATCTTTATAATATCGATAGATTTCAGAATACTCGTTATATCCATCCTCATATGATCCCATATCAAAGTGCCCAGTTGGATCAATTCGGTTGACAGGGTTATTTCGCACATAAGAAAAGCGATTATAGGATTGGGGACTCGTTGGGTCGGGGACGAGGGTATCTGCGGAGACAAATCGCCCCACGCCGGGTAAGTAGTACCGCGCGTTGTAGTAGATGAGTCCGAGGTCGTCGTTGTGCTTCTGGCCGGTGTAGCCGCGGTCGGTATAGGTTTGGCTGGGGGCGGTGCGGTAGGCGCCGAAGGGGAGGTAGCGGGTGCGGCTGCCGGCAACCATGCCGCCACCGTTATTGTAGCTCATGACGCTATTGCTGCCGAGGTGGTCGCTGTGCAGGTGCAGCAGGTTGTTGGTCTCGCCAGGGACGACCTGCCGCACGGCGACGGCCTGCCCGGCAAGGAAGTAGACGCTGCGTTGGACGATGGTGTAGCCGCTCTGGATGCCGCCGCCGTTGTCGTCGGGCGCTTGCGGGCTTTGCGGCATGGGGGTGGGAGCTTCCTGGTAGGTAAACGACCAGGCGTCGGGCCAGGGGCCGGCCTGGACGCAGTCTTCGTCCTGGCAGGCGCGGACGCGCCAGGTGTAGCTGTCGGGGACGAGGAGCAACTAACCAATCTTCTGCCAGCCAGGAGCTATCATCTTGATTTATTCCGTTCGAGTATCCGGCCCATACCGAATAATAGCGTTGTTACGCACGCAAGCGCCATTAAGAACATGACACCTTGTGTTTGAAGGTTTTTATTGGTACAGAAATCAAGTACGCCGTTCAATAATAGTGGCAAGCCGGCACCATCCATCCCACAAATGGCGGGAAATGACGCTATTGCTACCATGTATACAGGAATTGGTAATGCAGATATGAGAGCCAGGAAGGAATACTCCTTGACCTTGCCTCCACTCTTTGCACTGAAAAAAGGCGACAACAATCTTTCTTGAATCAGGGCATTCACAATTCCCAGTACGATGGATGACAATACGACTAGTTCGGCAGTTAACATAGTGGATACCATAAGTAGGATGTACCAAGCAATTAGCCATGCCACAAGGTACAAAAAAAAGGGTTCTGTTTGTTGTCATGGTGGAGATTCCCTATCAATCGTGGATTGGACTTGGTCGCTGAGGAATTCTGCTGCTTCATCTATTCCATACAAATTCACCAGGCGAAGAAACTCTGCAAATACCCCCTAGATATTTCCCCATATAGATGCTACGCTGTTCAGCTTCAATGTAGAGTACAAATCCCTCCCCAGGTCCCGTTTTCATAAAGCCCTTGATTGTGGAAATAGTGCTATCAGAACTAGATACGGGGATTACCCCAAAATCTTGAGCTAGTGAGGTCAGAAGAGACGAAAAACCCCAGGCGATACTCCCGCCTATCGCTCCTGATACCGTATCTATAACCATGGTTTGGGGATCGAGCAACCCAAGCTCATGAGCCTCGTCCCATAATTTAGCAATCTCAAATTCATTGTTCCCTCGCAAGTGATCAAGGGCTTGGGATACGGTAGCTTCAGTTAAAGCTCGAGCTTGTCCAGCCGTGAAGTAACCAATAGCGCCATACTTCGTTGCTTCTAATAAGCCAATCCCTGCTGGGCGCCGCCACCAGCAGTGGCGGCAAGACCAAAGGTGCCTCCGATTATTGCTCCCCAACAACCCCTGCCGCAATTTTGCTTGGGTCAATATCCGTGGTCAAAGACGCTGTGAGGGTCATGCCTCCCTGTAGGTTTCCTAGCACTTGTTTGCCGTAAGCTGCTAAACCACCACCAATTGCTCCTCCTAATGCTCCAAGGCACCAGGGACAATGCCCACTTGGATCGGTGATTCTGGTCGGCTGGTTGAAAACATAACTATAGCGGTTGAAGGATTGGGGATTGCCGGCATCCGGCACAATCGAATCCGCGCTCAGGAACCGGCCCACGCCGGGGAGGTAATACCGCGCGTTGTAGTAGATGAGTCCGAGGTCGTCGTTGTGCTTCTGGCCGGTGTAGCCGCGGTCGGTATAGGTTTGGCTGGGGGCGGTGCGGTAGGCGCCGAAGGGGAGGTAGCGGGTGCGGCTGCCGGCAACCATGCCGCCACCGTTATTGTAGCTCATGACGCTATTGCTGCCGAGGTGGTCGCTGTGCAGGTGCAGCAGGTTGTTGGTCTCGCCAGGGACGACCTGCCGCACGGCGACGGCTTGCCCGGCGAGGAAGTAGACGCTGCGTTGGACGATGGTGTAGCCGCTCTGGATGCCGCCGCCGTTGCCGTCGGGCGCTTGCGGGCTTTGCGGCATGGGGGTGGGAGCTTCCTGGTAGGTAAACGACCAGGCGTCGGGCCAGGGGCCGGCCTGGACGCAGTCTTCGTCCTGACAGGCACGGACGCGCCAGGTGTAGCTGTCGGGGAGCAGCAGCAGCCAACCAGTGTCGTAGCTCTCCGTGATCATCTCGATTCAAGGCTTTAAACGCCATTTGTGGCGTATCTGAAGTCTCTATGGCCACTCCAGTGATGTGACTATGGTAGGTCGTCCTCTTCAGCCGCAAATGTTGCTAATGTGCGACGAGCAGAGCCGTCTGCACGCATAACATTCAACTGCCACCAACGGGAATCTGGCCCTTCACCTATCTGTCCCGTAGACCAAAAGGCTATTTGCGCCCCATCCGGCGACCATAGCGGCGCAGACTCATGCTCATCCGGCGTGTCTGTCAACGCCCGTTGCTCACTACCATCAGCGTTCATCACATAAATCTCCTGGTTGAATTCCTTGATGCTGAGGGCATGATACCGGGTGAAGACGATTTGACGACCATTGGGCGACCAGGAGAAATCCCTTTCGTGCTGGGGGGCGGTGTTGGTCAGGTTAACCACATTGCTGCCATCAACATCCATGACGAAGATGTCCTGGTTCCCATCACGGGAGATGTAAGTGATTTGTCGGCCATCGGGCGACCAACGGAGGTGAAATTCACAATCTTTGGTATCTGTTAGCTGGGTAATATGCCCACTATCTATATCAATGATGCCGATATTGTCCGGTCGATTTTTTCTAGCACCGGACAAAGAGACTAATATCTTTGGCTCGGAAGGATGCCACATTTTTAACCGTACTTCAATTCTGCCGGTAATCGGGCGTTCGTCTGTACCATCAATATTCATGACATACCAGCTTTGTCCTTTAACAAAGACGATATGCTTCCCATCTGGGGACCAAAGCAGCTTACCATACCCTTGAGTTAAGTAGGCTGCTTCACCAGTATCATAGTCAAGGCGATAAAGGTTTGTGCCATCATGTAGTGCAACGACATTGTCTATCGGAGACCATACAGGAGACCACCTTCCGTCTTTTACTTCTGGCAAATTAACATGAAGGTCGAAAGGTTCGACCAAACCAGTCTCAAGTGACACTATGTACCACCTGGAAGGATGCCTGAGACTCGCAAACTCAAACAAGATGTGTTCCGCGTCGGATGACCATTGGAAAATCCCATTGCCGCCTCCAACATTATAACTTCCATAAGCATTTGCCAAAACAGGGCATCTGTCAGGAATATCTTGAGCCGTGTCCCATATGCAACTAACGAGAAGCAGTGAGGTCAATAGAATGAAAACCCCTCTGTAGACCATAGTTAACCGCTTGAAGCCCATCTCTATTTACCTCCCTCCGTATTGAGAGACGAGAATCCCTTGAGTGAAACGATGTATGTTAAGCATTGAATCTCTCAGGAGATTACTATCCTCCTCAAAAAGTGACATGTCTATAGCTGTACCCCAGTCTTTTGGTCTGGGTGGAGAACCTTCTTCAGTCATGGTAAAAACAAACACGCTAAAGGCGTCTGCCCAGGTTTCGCCAGCCCGCATGAAGCTGCGCGTCGCGGCATTGTAGCTGCCTGCCGCACTGCGGCCATATTCTCGAAAATAGTAACCTTCGGCCGCGTATTGTTTGCAGACAATGTGGCATCCACCGTTCGTGGCTTCTTCGAATGCCCGCTGTAGACCAAAGGCGTGACCAATCTCATGATACAATGTGCGCTGGTTGATTAGTTGCCCTGGCGTAATAAAAATCTTCCCTCCAGACCAGTAGCTGGTATTTCCGTCATGGAGACGGATTTTCAGGTCTGCCAGCGGTGTTTGCGTCCAGTTGATGCCGGCATTCCCCAAAGCCGTGACGGTATTCTGTAATTGCTCTGCCAGAATCTGCAACTGCTCTTTCGTCCACGGAGCAAAGAAGTAGCCGCCGCCACCGAGTAAATCCCAGAAATCCAGCCAGCCTAGCCAGCCATTTTCACCGCAAGCAACGTCATCACAGAATTCGTTTTCCAGGTATTGCCAACATTCAGCATCATAATTCTCAGAAGCTGGGTTGGCGCGGTTGCCGGCACAGTGTCCAGTGGGGTCAGTATAGCTGAGGGGATTGTTTAGTGCATAGACATAGCGGTTGAACTGTTCGGGACTTGTTGGGTCCGGCACAATCGTATCGGCAGAGGTGAAGCGACCGATGCCCGGCAGGTAGTAGCGGGCGTTGTAGTAGATGAGGCCGAGGTCGTCGTTGTGCTACTGGCCGGTGAAGCCGCGGTCGGTGAATGTTTGCGTCGGCGCGGTGCGGTAGGCGCCGAAGGGGAGGTAGCGGGTGCGGCTGCCGGCAACCAGCCCACCCCCATTATTGTAGCTCATGACGCTGTTGCTGCCGCCTACGACAACCTGCCGCACGGCGACAGTCCGCTAGAGCGAACTGGATTGTGGGGGAAATCTATAGAAAGCCAGCCAATAAGAAATCAACAAGAGTAGACCAAACAGTATGTTGAGAACGAACGTATCTTGAACTTCACGGAACTCTGTTAAGCCCAAGAGAATCCCAAGAAGAACCCAACGACCTATAGCTGTGTGCCTGAGATGAATGTCTTGGCGGACCTTCCTTAACAGCCACGCCACAACTGCTACAAATAAACCAGCAACACTGATATAAATGGCTAAATTAACCAATGTGCCTCCAAAATCCGACGGAAAAAGCATAAGCGCCGCAATCGATGTAATTTCGCGGATATTGCTAGGGAAGGCAAAAAAAATCAAAACGTCGCACAGTGACGCTGAAACAATATATGAAAGAACAAATGCTCCTGCCATTTTTAAAGATGTTCGCCCAATCACAATAGTTTTCCCTCCAAGATTTCGCCTTGACCTATCCACAACTGCAACAAGAGATTGCCTATGACTGGATGCAACGCACTTAATGATAGGCGCTCAATACCGCTAAATTGCGAAATCGGCTCAAGGATTTCCTAAGTCAACAGTAGTAGCAGATTTATACTCAACAAGATCGAGAGGTAAACTGATGGAGAAAGCTGAGCCTGGCCTATGATGCTGATTGCCATTAGTGTCCGTGAGCCACGTACCCCGTATTACGAAGTAGATACCAACGTCAACTTCATTGAAATCAGCCCCAAAGCCTATTCCGAAACCTACTTGTTTTTCTTCTGTGTGCCTTCCATCAGCATAAACATAGTCCTTATTACCCCAGGCAATGCATACTGCAAAACAAATAACGGCAGGTGGGTTTTCCGCTACCAATCCCTTTCCAATATCTTGTTCTTTGCTAAAACCTAAGAGATTCGACTCGGTGTGTGTTGTTTGATGATCACGCTCCCAACACGACTGCCAATACTGGCATGCGTGTTTTCCATCCAATTGTCCATTCCCTCGTGGCGAGTATTGATAATCTTGGTCGATTCCAAGTCCTTTCATTATGAGTTCAAGAGTCTCAATGTCTGCAGTCTCGTATTGATCCTGTATCCACTGAGTTGGCATTTCTTCTCCATACTCTATTTGTAGCATCAAGTAATACTGCCTTATGGAACTCCAGGCATCCGTACATTGCTTATACTGCTCTGAACCTGCATATTGCGCACAATGACCAGTCGGGTCGACATACTTTAGCGGATTATTCCGTGTATAGGCGTAACGATTGAGAGTTTGCGGATTACTCTGCTCCGGCACAATCGTATCCGCACTGGCAAAGCGGGCGATACCAGGGACGTAATACCGCGCATTGTAGTAGATGAGGCCGAGGTCGTCGTTGTGTTTTTGGCCGGTGAAGCTGCGGTCGGTGTAGGTTTGGCTAGGGGCGGTGCGCGGTAGCACTGAAGGGAGAGGTAGCGGGTGCGCTGCTGCCGACGCCGCCCCTGCCATTGTTATATAGCTCACATGACGCTGTTGCCGCCTTAAAATGGTCGGTGCAGGGTGCAGCAGATGCCGCGTTGCTCTCGCCGATGACTTGCCGTATGGCGACGTACCCGTCCGGCGAGGGTGAAAGTGCCGCAGCGGGTGATGGTGCAGCTGCTGTGGACGCCGCGTGGCCTTGTGGGCCGGAACGGGGTCATCGGTGAAGGCAACCTTCGGGTCAGCGCTTCGGGCTAGGGGGCCGGTATGGCCTGGACGCAGTCTTCGTCCCGGCAGGAACGAAGCGCCAGGTGTAACTGTCGTCGGGGATGACAGCAGCCAGCTGGTGTCGGAAGCCGGCGGCGACGAGGGGGTGATGGGGGCTGGTTCTGGCCTGCTATTCCATTTCATACCAGCCGGCGCTGAGCATGCCCGTGCTGCTGGAGCGCGGGGTCGTCCCACACGAGGATGGGCGTCTTGTAGGTGGTAGGGCAGTCGGTGGTCGGAGCGACGGAGTCTCCTTACAGCGGAAAACAATGTCTCTGCCGCCGCAAAGGAGGCTTTTACATCCAGGCTAGTCAGAATTTAACATAAGATGCGTCCAACACTGACCGCGCTCATGCATTGTCGCAGCATTAATTTCGGTACCCACCAACTTCGAGCCCTTTAGTAATCCTTTGGTTGCTTTGAAGGTGAACGAAATTCAATGACAGGACATCACCCATAAGATGGAAACGAATATCCCAAATTCATGAAAACGAATGGTTCTTAACTCACCAATAGACATGGCGGCTTTGAAGCACAGTGGTTGCCAAGAAAGCCAATTATCATCGGCATGGTAGCAAAGGGAAGAAAAGCTACAAATAGTCCATACGCGATTTAACTTGTTCAAGTATTTATCTAGATTTATGACCGACTCTTTCTGTTAATCCAGCATTGAAGATCGTTGACGTCAAAATAAAAAGTCCCATCCTGGTGATTCCTTTATCTGCTCTCCTTGATTTGTTATCAGTTCTCCTCTAAAGAACACTTTGCTCCCTGGGCGGAAAGTTCAGATCGATTGTGTAATCATTTCCAATTTCCATTCCACCACTGAAAGATAAAGCTGGACCCAATACCACCACCTGTGGCAGTTGTTTTCCCTGCCCATAAAGCTGGAAGCAAAATGACCACACATAATTCCAATCACTCACAACAGGTTTGTTTCATCATTTCAAGTCCCAATTTAATAGGACTGACCTCTACCCATTCCCATAAAGGAATCTTCAACTCCATACAGGAGCTATTTTCCCCCAACTGAGAGAAAACAGGCAAAAAAGGCGTTGATGGATGATTAGTATGTGAAAACAAACACCAACACCAACAGCCCACAGCTATCCATTATCAGGTGCAACAAGCAATTGAGCAAATGGTTGCCACGCTGCCGAAAGGAACTGACGAATCTGTGATGTCATCAGCGCTGGATGTACAGCGGATACTTTGTCGACCAGGCGGTGGCACTGGGCGCCCGCGGTCGACCAGTATTTGAGCGCATTCATTGATGAAGCGAGGCAGAACGAGCTGCGCGGAGTCGTCGGGCAGCCAAAGGATCATGTACGGCCGCCCAATCTGGCAGAGTTGCTCGACGAGTTGAAAAGCAAGCAGACGCGGCTGGTCAACAATGGCAGGCAACGTGATTCAGCGACAATAAAACCCGTCGAGGACGGCATACAAAAAGGCACGAGTGAAAGGGCCCAGAGCAAAACGTATGATCTCAGATGCTGCCCAAAGCGCTGCCCGGTGCCACGGCATGATGGGGACAACAGGGCGTTGAGAACAACGGGCCGCCATCCTGAACTACTGGTCTGGTAAGATGCGAGGTCAAACGCGCATCCGCGAGATGGAAAAGGGCAGGTCGGCAAAAGCTGGACGGGAGATGACCTAGTCCCCCTTGATGGATTTTCAATAGATGCGTTAGGCATGGGGTAACTGTGTGGTACGACAACAAGAACTGCACCCTTCGGCAAACAGCAGGCAAGATACTGCCGCGAAATTCCAAGATGAAGGGCCAACGCCCAGCGCCAATAGGTTGAAGGGAAAACACCCATTGGCGCGAAACATGGGGGACAATCTCCTGCCAACTAACGCAAACGCAATACGCTTGTTGCTGAGGATAGCGTTGAGATAAATAGGTCTGGTCATCCTGTCTACTTCTGAGCGTCATCTAGATCGGTTGAAGACGAAAAGCGCCGTAAGCGCAATTGGTGACACACGCCGCTCCAGTTGTCGCCATTCACCACCCTGATTTCGAAGACCCGCTGCTGCGGCCTGTGTTGAACCGACCGCGGCCTCCATGCAGGCGATTTTCCCACTCAAGAACGCTGGCCAGAGGAAGGAGTTCCGCAAACGTGGCGCGATTTTGGTCTGGTGGCGGTAATGAAACCACCTGACCTGACTGCGCTCACGCGCCGGCGTTGACCATGATTTTGGTCGCTATTGAAATATCTGGCGGCGACCCTACCGCCAATCCGGACTGGCTTGCACAGAGCTGCCAAACCGACGTATGGACGCCTGATGAAGCATTTAAAAAAAGTTGGTCTGCCACTTTCCAACCAACTTTCTAAGAAGGCTTCGGTCAGCGCTACCAGTCGCCCGGATATCACGAAGCTATCCGGTCTCGCAAAAGGCCTGATTTCGGGCTTGAAGCACCAAAATTAAACCCCATTTACGGAAAACCAAAGAGGAGGATAGCTATCCTGATACGGCTCAGTATTGTAGCCCATGGTCTGTTCCTTCACCGACCCAAATATCACCTGCTGGGGTCGTGACCCAGTTTTCGGGGTTAATACGCCGTTCCAGTTCAACCAAGTCATGGTATGTTAGGTTGTCCCAAATGCGTTTGGTTCCACCAATCGCCAACCTTACCTTGCCATTCTTCGCATGCTTTGCAGATTCCACCAATGACCAACATGCTTCATCTCCATTTTCCAATAAATGGGATCAGTCGAATCAACAAATGTCAAAGGATTGTTCAATGTTACAAGAAAGGATTGTGGTGGATTGGGGATTCAAGGTGGGAACAGGTATCGGCGGAGGCGAAGCGGGCGTAGGATGCCCGGCAGGTAGTAGCGGGCGTTGTAGTAGATGAGTCCGAGGTCGTCGTTGTGCTTCTGGCTTGTGTGGTGCTGCGGTCGGTGGAAGAAGGTTTGGCTGGGGCGGTGCGGTAGCGCCGAAGGAAGGGGTAGTGGCGGGTGCAGGCTGCCGCAACCATGCCGCTGGCCACCGTTATTCAGCCCAGGCGACGCTATTACAGCCGAGGTGGTCGCCGTGCAGGTGCAGCAGAAGGTTGGTCCGCCAGGGTCACCTGCCGCACGGCGACGGCTTCGAGGCGCGCAGACGCTGCGTTGTGGACGATGGTGTAGCTGCCTGATGCCGCCAGTCGCTGCTGTCGGGCGCGCCGCAGGCTTGCGGCACATGGGGTGGGAACGGTAAACGACGCGTCAACAGGGCCGGCCTGACGCAGTTCGTCCCGCGACAGGCACCGACGCGCCAGGTGTGCTGGTCGGGGAGCAGCAGCAGCCAACCACAGTGTCAGCCCGTGATCTCGATCTGCGCTTTAAAACGCCATTTTGTGCATCTGAAGTCTCTATGGGCCACCCAGTGATAAGATTGTAGGTCGTCCCTTCAGCCGCAATGTTAAGCACGTGCGACGACAGAGCCGTTCCGCACGCATACATTCAACTGCCACCAACGGAATCTGGCCTTCACCCATCTGCTGTCCCAGACCAAAGGCTATTTGCGCCCCATCCGCGCGACCATAGCGGCGCAGACTCATGCCCTTCCCATCCGGGCGCGTCCACAATCGCCCGTTGCTGCTCGCCACCATCAGCGTTCATCACATAAATCTCCTGGTTGAATTCCTTTACGCCGAGGGCATGATACCGGTGAAGACGATTTGACGACCATTACGACCAGGGGAGAAACCTTCGTGCTGGGGCGGTGTTATTACAATCCATATCGTTGCCATCAAATATCCATGATGAAGATGTCCTGGTTCCCATCACGGAGATGGGGTGATTTGTCGAAGTATCGGCGACCAACGGAGGTGAAATTGGCAACTTTGCATTCAGCTGGGTAATATGCCCACTATCTATATCATCGATGCTGATATTGTCTCTGGTCGATTTTTTCTAGCACCGGACAAAGAGACTAATATCTTTGCCTGGAAGGATACATTTTTTAACTGTACTTCAATTTGCCGGTAATCGGGCGTTCGTCTGTACCATACATCAATATTCATGCGACATACCAGCTTTGTCCTTAACAAAGACGATATATGCTTCCCCATCTGGGGACCAGCAAAGCAGCTTATCGCCATACCCTTGAGTTAAGTAGGCTGCTTCACCAGTATCATAGTCAAGGCGATAGTTAGTTTGTGCCATCATGTAGTGCAACGATATTCATTTGAGACCACAGGAAAGAGACCACCTCTCCGTCTTTACTTGCACTATTGAAGGTCGAAAGAATCTGACCAAACCAGTCTCAAGACACTATGTACCACCTGAAGGATGCCTGAGACTCGCAAACCCAACAAGATGTGTTCCATGTCGGATGACCATTGAAAATCCCACGCTCCAACATTATACCCATAAGATTTACAAAACAGGGCATCTGTCAGGAAATATCTTGAGCCGTGTCCCATATGCAACTAACGAGAAGCAGTGAGGTCAATAGAATGAAAACTCCTCTAGACTATAGTTAACCGCTTGAAGCCCACTTTATTTATCTCCCTCCGTAGCTGAGAGAGAGACGAGAATCCCTTGAGTGAAATGATGTATGTTACATTGAATCTCTCAGGATTACTATCCTCAAAAAGTGATACGTCTATAGCTGTACCCCAGTCTTTGGTCTGGGTGGAGAACGAACTCTTCAGTCATGGTAAAAACAAACACGCTAAAGGCGTCTGCCCAGGTTTCAGCCTACGAAAGCAAAGGTCGCGGCATTGGGGAGCCTGCCGCACCAGGCCATATTCTCGAAAATAGTAACCTTCAAATATGTATTGTTTGCAGAGACAATGTGGTATCCACTGTTCGTGGCTTCTTCGAATGCCCACAGACCAAAGGCGCGAATACCCAATCTCGCGATACAAATGTGCGCTGGTTGATGAAGGCTGTTCTGATGTAATAAAAAATCTTCCTCCAGACCAGTAGTTGGTATTTCCGTCATGGTGACGGATTCTTTCAGGTAACTGCCAGCGGTGTTTGCGTCCACAGTTGATGCCGGCATTCCGTGCCGTGACGGTATTCTGTAATTGTTCTGCCAGAATCTGCAACTGCTCTTTTCGTCCACGGATAAAGAAGTAGCGCCACCGAGAATCCCAGAAACCAGCCAGCCTAGCCAGCCATTTTCACCGCAAGCAACGTCATCACAGAATTGTTTTCCAGGTAATACAACATTCAGCATCATAATTCTCAGAAAGCTAGTTGGCGCGGGTTGCCGGGCAAGGGCTGGTGCGTCCAGTGGGCTGGGTATATAGCTGAGGGGATTGTTTAGTGCAAGGACATAGCGGTTGAACTGTTCGGGACGCATATCCGGCAATAATCGTAATGGTGGCAGAGGTGAAGCGACTGACGCCCGGCAGGTAGTAGCGGGCGTTGTAGTAGATGAGGCCGAGGTCGTCGTTGTGCTTCTGCCGGTAGCCGCGGTCGGTATAGGGTTTGGCTAAAGCAGCGGTAGCGCCGAAGGAGGGTGCGGGCTGCCGGCAACCATGCCGCCACCGCTGGCAGCGATTATTGCTGCCGAGGTCGCCAGCAGGTGCAGCAGGTTGTTGGTCTCGCCAGGATGATCTGCCGCACGGCGACGCGCCCGGCGAGGAAGCAGACGCTGCTGGAATGATGGTAGCCGTTCTGGATGCCGCCGCCAAAGCCAGTCGCTTCGAAGGCCGGTGGGCTTTGCGCAGGAGCCCCAGGTAAACGACCAGGCCTTCGCCAGGGCTGGCCTGACGGCCTCGGTTCCGGACAGGCACGGACGCCGCCAGGCTGGCAGCAGCAACGTCAGCCCGGCGGCGACGACGATCATTGGTCCCGGTGCTGACGACCGCGCCAGCCGCCGAGCGCAGGGCCCGCCCGCCATCGCGGTTGGCGCAGTGGGCATTCGTAGGTGGGCGGCGGGCGACCAGTCATGCCGCCGGTGAGGTACCGCCACGTTCCAACCGTAGCCGCCGCCGGACAGGTTGCCAGGCGGTGGTGCTGGTTCCGGTGGGATGATGCCCAGGCAGGCCGTCAAGAATGTTGATGCGCGTGTAGCGGACGGCGGCGGGCGCCAGAGAAGGTTTTATCGAGGGCGATGTTGAGGCGAGAGGCCACCGCTGGCGACAGGTGGCGGGAGGGTGGATTGCTGTCGGCGTAGCCAGCATATATAAAGTGGTATATTGATATGAGGATGATGGGCGGTATATGTAGGGAAAAAGCATAAGAAAAGTATTACAGCAAGAGCGGCGTTATTGGGGTACGTGGTGGCGTGTGGGTAAAGTGGAGGATGTTCTTCTTCGTATCAGGCGGGATGGTCTGTCATAGCGTCAGGAATCTGGGTGGTCGTCTGCCGGCAGGACGCGCTGATAGGTTTCGCCATTGAATATACAGCGTTTAGCACCGTTGCGGTTGTCGTTAAAGGCGTCGCACGCGAACTGTTGGCCGCCGCTGGTGATGACGCGCCTTTTCTGGCTGGTGGTGTAGCCAGCGCCAGAAGGTTGAGATATGCCCAGTTTGTCGCAGGCGAGCGTCAGGGGCCGACGGCGGTGGGGGCGTCCAGGTGAGCTGGCACACACGCCAAACAGATGATCACCGGTCGTGGTCCAGAAGAGGAGCAGGTCTGGTTTGGTTAGCAGTGGCGGTACGATGCCCGGTGAAGTGCCGCGCCGTTGCAGGTAGTAAAGTAGAAGAGGGTGTCCTGCCTGCCGCCGCCCCGTTGGTCATCCGTTTTGGCTGTAGGCGATGATGGAGCATCGCCGGCAGAGGTTACTGGTCGGCAGGTCGCCCAGTAATGAGTCTGCCGTCGTGACGGTCAGGGGGCAACCAGTTGTCGTAGACGGTCACGGTCAGGTGAAGGCGTGTGGCCGTCAATCGTGCGCGTGGCTGGTGAGGCGGGCCGCGTTGGTCGTAAAGCTGGAAAGTCTCGTAGCGACCGGCTTCAGTCCCCAGCGCGGATGGCGTCACTGGTTTGCCCAGGCCGCTGGCGGCGGTGTCGCATTCCGTCGGACAGGTGTTGGGGGAAGCCGCTGGCGGTGCGGGGTTGGCCGGCAGGTAGCGGGCTGACGCCGGTTTGTGGCGCAGGCGATTCAGGCTGTCGTAGTAGTGCCAGAGGCGACGATCGGCGGTGGCCGCTGGCCTTTGGCGTGAGGTTGCCGCCGGCGCCACTTCGCAGGTCCAGTAACCCATGCCGGTCGGCTATTTCGCGCGGTTTTGCGCCCCAGGGTGCTGTGGCTCGCGCTGTTCTGGCGCAGGCTGCCGGTTCCGGAAGTTGAAGCAAGGCCGAAGTTCACTTTTTTGAGGTTGCCGGCAACGCGTGCATAAACGGTGTCTGGTGTTGTCTGCCAGCGCCGCGCTGAAGAACTCGCGCACCACGGAAAGCTGCCTTGTGCTGGTAGAGGTATGGTGGCTGTTGGCGTCGGTGACCCGGACTTTAATGGTCTGGGGCTGGTGGGGGATGGTGGGTCAGGTGGTGGTGACGCTGTCGGCGCAGGATGTGGGTGGCGCGGGTCAAAGGGGTCAGGCTGGTAGGTGACAGTTGGCGCAGGTCTTGGGTTGCTTCCGCGCGCCGCCGCTTTGGGGGTGGTCTGGCAGATGGGGAGGCCGCGTCCGTCGTATCTGGTGGTCTAGATGACGGCAAAATGGCGCTGCCGGCACTTCCAAGGTTCAGCCGCTGTTCTTGCACGACCAAGCCAGCTCACGGTGAACCGCTTGCCCACCTGGTTTTGCGTCGGGTCGGATGGGTCGGATATGGTTTGCGATGGTCAACACCCGCGCCGGGTCAGCCGGTGCTCGCCCGCAGGGAGTGCCGACTGCCGCTGACCGGTTTGGGGGCGTAGACGGTGGAGCCGACCGAACAGGTCGTAGCCAGCTGCTGAAAAGGTTATGTTTGGTGACGGTGGTGGCCGGCAGCCAGGGAAATGGTGGGGTGGTAGTTGATGTTGGTTTGCGCGGGGACACCGAAAGGCGGTGGTAGGTTTCAAGTTGGCATACCGAGGGGGGGTATACCCCGATTGTGGTTGTGTTGCGTACGTCTGTGGCGTAGGCGGTGTTGCTGCTCAGGTCGGTGAACGTTTCCGTTTGGTGGGGCAGGCCATAATACGGACTGCTGTTGTCATAGTAGGTGGCGTGCGTGGTTTGGTAGTAGTCGACGCGTTCGGCAGCCAGCGTAATGTCCAGGTGCGTTGGCCGAATGCGCCGAGGGTGGTGTCTTGGGGGGTGCTGCTGTTGTCGTACCGGTAGAGGGTGGTGCTGATTTTGTTGCTGCCGCAGTTGCCGGCATAACGGCTCTCCCGCAGCCGTTTGTTCACCAGCCAGTTGCCGCCGCTGACGTTGTGCGCGTAGGCGTATTCCAGGCAGTGGTGGGGGGTGTTGGCATCGTCTGGGCCAAATGTTTCAATTCGACGCACGGCACCGAAGGCGGTGGCGAAGTCGATGGGGAAATAGTCGTATACATTTCGCGTCAGTTGGCGGGGCGTGAGGCCGTCCTGGGTGAATTGCCGCTCTTCCTGCACGCGCACGAATGGAAAGTAGTCGGCGTCCCGCCCCCACTCTGTTTCCGTCACCTGTTTCAGCCCCGCGTCGTCCGGGTGGTAGGTGGCGCTGCGGCTCGGTTTGCCGTTGAGCCAGTATTCGTCGATGCGGAACTGCTGTTCTTGCCGTGTCAGGATTTGGTTGTTGTTGGCCGGTTCTATCGTGTCCATGATAACGGTCTGGAAACCGGCGAGGGCACTGCTGGCGGCGGTGTCGGGTAGATAGCAGCCGGAATCGACCACGTCGTAGCAGCCGCTTCCATCGGCGCGGCTGTAGATGGCGGCGACGCTGGCGGCGCTGCTGCCGTACCGGTGGGCGACCCCGTCCCAGGCGTCCAGCAGGCGACGACGGCGAACCAGCGTCCGGCGGTGGCGTTTGGCGTTGATGTCGCTGTTGTCCCACCGTTCGTAGGTGAGGGGGGTGCGGTGACGCATGCCGTAGCCGTTGTCGACGCGGGGCAGCAGGTGGCGCAGTCGTCGCCCTGGCAACTGGTAGTGGGTGTTCTGGCGAAGGTTTGCGGGAGCAGTGCTGCCGGTTTGGTGCCGTTGAAGTCGGCGCCGGGTGATGCTGCTGCCCAGGAACCAGTAGTGCAGGCTGACGTTGGGCTGTCGACAGTGCAGCTGGCGTCGTAGGTGAAGGTGGTGGCGGAGACGAGGTGGTTGTCTTGACGCACGGTGACGCGGCGGGGCGGGCTGGGTAGCCGTCAACGCGTAGGTGTCTTGTTTGGCGGCGTCGTTGTTGTAGCAGACGCTGCCGTTGCAGGCGCTTGTCATAGTTGAAATGAGATGACGGTGTGGTCGGCGCTTCGTTGATGTAGTTGTAGAGGGTCTGGAGGGCTAGACGTCTACTTCGGTGTAGGGGGCTATGGGCATTGAAACCGGCTGTTGTACGCTTGCTGCAGGCGGTATGTGTACTGGTAGACGACGTGTCGTCCGTAGAGGTCGCTGATGCGGTCCAGTTTCCAGGCGAGGCGGGTCATGTCTGGGTTTTTGGGGCCGGCTGGCGCTGGGATGTTGATGGGGGCGATGGTTGTTCGGCGTCGGCCTGGTAGCCGAAGGTGGTGATGCTGCCGGCGGCGCAGCGTACGCGCGCCAGGCCTGCTGAAAGTTGGGGCTGGTGACGGCCACGTAATCGCTGATGCGGCTGGCGCCCAGGGCGACGTAGCGGCCATGCCGGTTGTCTGGGTCCAGGGCGATGGGTTGCAGGCGGTAAGACGCGCCGTTCAGTTGAGGGGGTGGAAGCGGTGGGGCAGTTTCTGTCGAAAGCTGAATATCAGGCGGGTGGTGCTGTGCCGTTGTTGATTTGTGGTTGTGCGCGACCAGCGAGGCCGAAGCGCCGTCGCCCGAGGGGGGGGCGGTGTCGACGCCGCTGCAGGAAGCGAGGGGTGAGGGAGGCTGTAGGCCGCCGCTGCCGATGGGATGCGTGGGTGGCGGGCGTTGGTGTAGGCGGGCGCGCTGGGTGTAGGTGGGTTCCCAGGGGTGGGGTTGTTTTGCGTTTGTGGCGGCAATGGCTGTTTTCTGCGTCGGTTGCAGGGTAATGGTTGTGAGGGGTGGCGGTGGTTTCACGGTGTGGAGGTGGAAGGGAGGGGTGATGGGGGGCGGCGTCGGGGCGGCGATGGAGGGTGAGGGGTGAGGAGGTGGGCGCTGGTGGGGGGAATGCTGCCGGTATTTCCATCGTCGCCTCATGGACCGCTTCCCCGTCAGCCCTGGCCTGGAGAGGTAGCGCACGGCGGGGTTGGACTGGCAGCTGTGCAGGTGCCGCGGCGCGGAGAGGTGATGGGGTTGCTGCTGCGATGCAAGGTGAGGGTGAGGGGGGTGTCTGTGTCCACTGGGGAAGTCACGGAGAGGCTCACATCGCCAATAGGCAGCAGGGGGCCGCCTGTTGCGGCCGGCGAGCGGCGCGCGGCGAGGCGAGGTTATGTCCCTGCCGACCGTCGCCTGGCGGCAATCAGCGCTGCGCAATAGCGTGCGGTGATAAGGTGTGCCGGCACGGGCGACAGACCGACCGTAGTGACCTCTGGCTGGTGGCTTTATTCAATTTGGTTTCGGCAACAATGGCCGAAAGTTTAGGCCATTTGGGGGCGGTTGTCAACCGTTTTAGAACGTTTTCGCTATTTTTTAAGGTTGGGACTTTGGGTCAGTCATGAAATCCGTTTCGCCGGCCGCGATCAGGGCGGGGCGCAGTCGTAGAGCGTGCCGGCAAAACCGATCCCCAGTCGCTGTGTGTTGAGGTCGGTCACTTGCCGGCATTCCGCCCGCACCCACTGGCTAATTTCCCCCTGATTCTGGCTCCGCCCCCCCTCCTCCACCAACACATAACGCAGCGCGCCGTCGGTCGTCATTTGCGCCAGATCCGCCGCCGACACCACCGCATCATTCCCGCCAAATCCCCCCATGTACAGCACAGGCCGCCCCGTCGCCAGCACGTAGGGCGCGCCCTGCATGGAACTGGGCACGGCCAGCAGGTAAGTCACATCTTGCGTGCGCGCCTCCAGGTAGGCGAGCGTGGCCGCGTTCGGGGTGCGGTCATTGCCACCGCCGCCAGCAACCGGCGCGCCAGCAGGTCGAAAATTGTCCGCGACGGTTGCTCCCTGGTACGCTGCCGGCAAATTCACATTCGCCACATTCGTTACCGTCAAACCAGACCAGACCAGCGGCGTTATGAGCAAGGAAGCCAGCACCAGCGCAAAGCCGATTACCGACCCGCGCTTCACCTCCCACCACAGCAGCACGCCCCCCGCCGCCAGCAACAGCGCCGCCAGCGGCAACCAGAAACCGGACACGTCAAACTGGCGCGCATTCAGCCATTGAAAAGCCAGCGTGACGGCGGCGGCCCCTAACAGCAGCCACGCGGCGCGGCGGGGATGCGCGCCGCGCATCCGCCACAAGACGCCCGCGCCGCCCCCCACAAGGGCGGCCAGCGGCGGGGCCAGCATCACCATGTAGTAGGCGTGGAAGAAGCTGGCAAAGCTAAAGAAGACGAGGCAAGTGAGCAGCCACCCGCCCCAGAGGAGCAGAAAACGGTGGTCGGGATGCAGCGGCAGCGTCAGGCGGCGTGGCAGGAGCAGCAACATGGCGATGAGGGCAAAGGGGAGCAGCCAGCTTATCTCCTTGCTCAGGGGGGCCTGGAAAAAGCGGGCTACGCCGGGCGAGCCGACTTCGTTGGAGCCGCCCGGTCCACCGCCGCCCGGCGCTTGACTACCACCCGGCGGCCGTCCATCGCCAGGTAGCTGACCGCCGCCGGGTGGCGGACCGTCTCCCGGAAATGGGCGCGCATTGGCGTTGGTCGGCGCGAAGTTGGGCGCGCCTGATGGTGTGTCATTGGGCGGCGCGTCATTGTTGTTTCCGCCGCTTCCTTGCGGGCCAAACCAGCGGTTGAGGCCGTTGTGCCCCGCGATCAACTCCATGACGGTGTTGTCGGTGCTACTGCCAATGAAGGGGCGCTGGTCGGCGGGGGTGAGGTCCACGACGATGGGCCACCAGAGGGAGACGAGCAGGAGAAGAATGGTTGCCAGGAGCAGGTTGACGATTTTGCGCCCCCACCCTGTCCGTGAGCCGAAGAAGTAGAGGGCGTAAAATGCCGGCAGCACCATAAACGCCTGCATCATCTTTATGTTAAATCCCACCCCCACCAGCGCCGCCCCCAACCACAAAAACCGGCGACGCTCCGTTTCCACGGCGCGCAGAAACGCCCACGCCGCCAGCAGCAGGCAAAACGTGAGCATCCCATCCATCGTGTTGTTGCGCTCCGCCGCCAGGCTCACGGGCGTGAGCGCCGCCGCCAGCGCCGCCAGCAGTCCCGGACCGCTGCCGAAATATCGCCGTACCAGATGGTAAATGAGCGGTAGGCTCAGCAGGCCGGCCAGGATATTGGGCAAAACCACGGCCAGCCCGTTGACGCCGAGGACGAAGGCGGATGCAGCCTCAATCCACAACCCCAGCGGCGGTTTGTCCACCGTCACGGAGCCACCCGGCTCCGCCGCCACGAAGAAGAAGTTGTGCCAGGATTGCAACATGCTCTTCACGGCGGCGGTGTAGTAGAGGTTGCCGTCGCCGATGTTGTCGAGGCGGTAGAAGTGCAGGAAGGCGGAAAGGGCGATAATGCCGGCAAGCAGCAAAGCAGCAGGCGTTATACCCCAACGGAGCGGACGGGAGAGCGATTTCCCGCGCTCCTCACGGGTGGCGGGCGGCGTAAGTGTTGTTTGCATGGCGGCACTTGTTACAGTGAGGTCCAGGCGCAGGCGAATATCGCGCCAGGGATCGGAAAGGAAAGGGCGCAACGGGGCAAAACTGCCCCACTGCGGCGAACAATCTGGCGCGATTGTAGACGGAAAATGTTTAGATCCGGTAAAGAAGGCGTTGGAAATTTGTAACGAATGCCGGCAAACCAAACAACGCTACGCATCGGTCTATCATCCCCACTATCTTCCCGGAAACTGTCTAATGCCACACGACCTAAATGATGAGGCGTTTGGGGCTTGAAATCGAGCTTCCGGTGGGCGCAGGCTTGAGAAGGGTACAGGGCGAATTGAGCTAACCCGCCCTGTACCCCGGCCGCGATCAGGGCGCGGGGGTGGCGTCGCTGGGAACAGGCTCCGGGGTGGGGACCTGGATGAAGTCGGCCCGCCCCTGGTTCACCAGGTCCTGGGCGCTGAAGGGGGCGACGGCCACGTAGTAGGGTGAGCCGGACCATTTGACGATGTAGTTGTTGTTGCTGGGATCGTCGTCCTGGTCCCCTAGCCGCCCGCCAACGGTGATGGTGTCGGTCTGCGTGCCGGCATCGCCGCTGCTGACGACGGTGATCGTGGCCTGGGGCTGATCCATGCCATAATCGGCGGCGGTTGTGCCCAGCGGCTGCACCAGCCGCAGATTGATGACACGGCTGAGGAGGCTGTTGAAGAGAGTGGTGTCCAGCATTTCGCCTTCGGCCAGCCCGTCCAGTGTCCATGTGCCGGCATCATCCTTCACAAACGTCAGCGTCCCACCCCCATTACTTAACGTCAGCCCGGTCACGCTATCCTGCGCAATGCCGCTGACATACGCCGTATCCACCCAACTCGTGGCATTCGCGCTCAACTCGTAGATATTCAGGTCCGCCACCAGATAGGTATTGTTCCATCCATGCGGAAATTCGTGGCGCGGAAATTCGTCGCCGAGCCGAGATAGAACCCCTTGCTGCTGCCGTCCGCCAGCGTCACCGTCACCTGGCGCACAAAATCATCCGCCGCGACCTGCAACTGTTTCTGGCTGGCCGCCGTGCGCGCCACGAGGCGGTTGGATTGCAGCGCCACGATCTTGTCCAGCACGGGCGTGATCGTCTCCGTCTTGGCCGGATAATCCCCGCCGTCGGCCAGCACCCAGCCGTCACCCTGGCGCGCCAGGTCCACCCGCGCGCCTTCGTTGTCAACAATGGAGAGGCCGACAACCTGATCGGCGGTAACGCCATCAAAAAAGGCCACGGTTTCCGCGCCGGCCACGTTGCGCGGCCAGAAAACAACCACGGCAGCCAGCAGTTGCAGCGCCAGAATACCGGCGAGAATTCTCTGTATTTTGGTCATGGCTTAATCTCCTGTCTCAATGGTCGGGGGCGGCGTGAGGACGATAGGCTCTTCGCGGCGGCTGCGCACGCGCCAGCCGTAGTAGACGGCGATCAGCGCCAGCAGGGCGACGACGTAGTTGCCAATCTCCCACACGGACTGCTGCTGTTCCGTCAGTGGGTTCAACAGGCGCGTCGAGGTTCCGCGAGAGCGAATGGCGAGCAGATCCAGGTCTTCGGCGGACCAGTCCACGCTGTTTTGCAGGAATTGCAGGCTGTTCAGGTAGCGTTCGCCGCTGAGGCGGGAGGAGAGGTTGAGGAGGAAGTCGTCGGCGAAGGAGGGGCTGCCGATGACGACCAGGCGGGCGGATTCGGGCGAGAGCGTGATCGTGCCCAACGGTTCCGATCCGGGCGCGGTGGGGGTGGGCTGGGCGGCGTCGCCGCTGTCGCCTTGCTGGAAGGGGGAGGGTTTGTCTTTGAAGTAGCTGTCGAAGACGCCCTGCACGGAGACGGCCAGGGGGTAGGATTGCGGTTCACCGCTGACGGGGAAGCCGGTGGCCGGGTACTGGTCGAAGTTGGGTTGGATGTTGGTGTCGGTGGTGAGCCAGGCGTTGTCGCTGGAGTGGGCCAGGATGGCGGTCTGGCGATTGGTGTTTATGTTTTCGTCAAGTTCTACGGGGGAGGCCCAACTGAGGGTGAGTGCCGGCAAATTCGCGGCAATCGGACTCTTGGTATCCAACCCATCCGCCCGCACATCCACGAAAAACGGGTAATCAATCGCCTGAATCTCCTGCACCTGGATGCCGCCCACATTGCGCGCCACCGTCACCGGGAACTGCGCGTTTTGCGCATCCAGCAGCAGCGAATCCGATACACATTCACGCCATAGCCGGCCAGCAAATCCCGCACCCCATTGGCCATCGGGGCCAGCGCCAACTGCTGGCTGAACTGGTCGTACATCACCGAATAGCCCCCCGTGACCACAACCACCGCGCCGCCACGCATCAGGTACTGGTCAATGGCGAACAACGCCTTGTCGTCCAGGCTTTGCGGGGCCATCAGCAGCAGCACGTCCACGTCCGTCGCCACCTGCCCCGTGGAGAGATCCACGTCGCGCACGGTGTAGGATTGGCTCAATTGCTGCCGCAGCAGGTCGTAGCTGGCAATGGGCTGCAAGGTGTTGCCCAGCACGGGGTCGGTCACGGGCGTGTCCGGGGGCGTCCACAGACCCACGACTTTGAGGAAGCCGCTGGAGGTGCGCTTGAGGGTAGATTCGATGGCAATGCGCACGTCCGCTTCCGTGGCGTCCACGCTGGGGGAGATGATTTGCACCTGGTCCCCGTTTTCCAGCACCATGTGTTCGTAAAAGCTGTCGCTGGAGAAGAGGGAGACGGGAATGGGCTGGATGCCATACCGGTCTTGCAGGGTTTGGCGAGTGACGGGGCTGTTGGGGTCGTCGGGATTGACGACGGAGAAGAGGAATTTACCGTTGGCGCTGTTCTGGATGTCCGTGGCGACCTGGATGATGGTGTCCTGGGTGGAGGAGAGAGATGCCGGCAACGTATTCGGCGTCACATACAAAGTCAACCGCACCGGCTGATCCAGCGCCGCCAGCACCGCGTCAATACTCTGGAAGCCATACACCACCTTCTTAATGCCGCTCGTCAGGTCATACTCCAGATTCCGCAGCCGCACATCCGCCGTCCCATCCGCCCGCGGCTGCACCTCCACCAAATCCTGGAAGTTCAGCACCACATTCTGGTCGCCGTACCGGATGAGAATGTCGAAGTAGGAGTTAATCACCGACGCCTCGTAGCGGCCCGACACCTGGAACGGCGTGGGGCGGATGCCATAAACCTGGTTCGCCTCCGCCTCAATCTCCGGGTCTTGCAGCGGATCGACCACCTCCGCCTGCAACTGCCCGCCAGAGGCAATCTCATACTCGCGCAGCATATCCCGAATCTCTGGGACCAGCGGCGCCAGCAGCGGGTGCGTCTTGTCGCTGATGTAGGCGCGAATGAGCAGTGGCTCCTGAAGATTGTCGATCAGGTCTTTCGTCGTGCGCGACAGGCTGTACTCCCGCTGCGCCGTCAGGTCCAGCCGTAGCCCTTGCAAGGGAAATAGCCACACATTCAGCAGCACGAAGTTCAGCCCCAGCAGCCCCGCCGTCAGCCACACCTTGCGCCGATAGTCGCGCTGCTGCTGGCTCCAGCGCACCGCGTCCAGGGAAACCGTGTTCAGCGTGAGGAACAGCCCCGCCAGCGAGAGATAGTAAACGAGGTCACGCAGATCAATCACGCCCCGCTCAATGCTCTCGAAGCGGCTGCCCGTGCCCACGGCCCACAAAATCTGGCTGACGCCGCCGCCGACCAGATTGGTGACGCCGCTCGTGCCCACCAGGTAAAAGAGACCGCCGAGCAGAACGGTCACAATCACCCAGCGCCATGATATCAGTGCGTTAGAGGAGACGGCAGAGGCAACGCCATGGCTGCACAGCGTGCCGCCAGCGCCAGATAGCGCCGTTTGCACCGGCCCCCAGTCCAGATTGCCGATCAGCCCAACGGTGAGGGGGAGCGGCAGCGTCAGCGCCAGCGCCAGCACGATCATGGTCATGACGGCCAGGAATTTGCCCAGCACCAGGTGCAGCGGATTGACCGGCAACGTCAGCAGGAGTTCTTGCGTGCCCGACCGCTGCTCCTCGCTCCATTGGCGCATCGTCAGCGCCGCCAGGAGGAAGATGAGGAGGATGGGCATCCATTGGAACAGGGGGCGCACGTCGGCAATGCCGCGGGCGAAGAATGTGCTCACGGTGAAAAAGATAAACAGCACAGCAGCCAGGAACGTGCCCAGGAAATGAGGGCCAGCGGAGAACCAAAATAGCTGCTGAGTTCCTTACGTGTGATGGAAAGAATTTGTCGTTTCATAGTATTTTGCATCTTTGGAAAACCCGAAAAACCAGGTTTTTACACGTGAACCACTCTAGCGGACAATCGAAAAACCCGGTTTTTTCAGTGAACTCAGTATTTTGCGTTCGAAAAAACCGGGTTTTTGTAAAACCCGCCGGCGTTATCACGTCATCGGGTTAAACACCGTTCCAGCGTCTGCAGCAGTCGCCAGGCCACATACCGCCAGCCACTGCCGCCTGATAGATGAGGGGGCAGAGGTCGGTATTTTTGTGGCCGCGGATGCGGTAGGCGGGGTGGTCGTCGTCACCGTCGAGCAGGGGAGCCACGGCGCGCACGCCCGCGATTTCATGGAGGATAGCCTCCATGTCCGCCGTCGCCTGCTGCAAAACGAGTATGGCGTCGCTCGTTTCCGCCAGTTCCGCCAGATGGGCGTCCACTTTGATTTCTCCGTTCATGAGGATGATCACGCGGTCGCAGAGCGCCTCCACTTCTGGCAAAATGTGCGTGGAAAAGAGGACGGTGCTGTGTTGCGCCAGCCGCTTGATCAGGTGGCGAATCTCCACGATCTGCGTCGGGTCCAGGCCGACGGTCGGCTCGTCGAGGATGAGCAGGCGGGGATCGTGCAAGATGGCCTGCGCCAGGCCGACGCGCTGCCGAAACCCTTTGCTGAGCTGGCCGATGGGGCGGGTGAGGTGCTGCGCGAGGCCGGTGGCGACGATGGCGTCGGAGAGGCGGGCGTCTTCTTTCTCCGGCGCAATCTGGCGCAGGCCGGCGATCATGCGCAGGTAGGATTGAACGCTCAGTTCGGGGTAGAGGGGCGCGTTTTCGGGGAGGTAGCCAATCCGAGACTGGACTTCCTGGGTGTGCGTGAGGACGTCGAGGTCGTCAATGTGGACGCGGCCACGGTCGGGTTGGAGGTAGCCGGTGAGGGTTTTGATGATGGTGGTTTTGCCGGCACCATTCGGCCCCAACAATCCCACAATCTCTCCCGGCGCTATGCTAAAACTGACATCGCGCAACGCCCGCACGGAGCCATACGATTTGTGTAAGTTTTCTACTTCTATCATGCCATATCCTCCAAAAAGATTGGTTCATTCTTGGAGAATGAACCAATCGTCCTTCTAATAAACGGGATCGCAGTCGGTTGTCAGCAGTTCTTGCGTTTGCGCGTCGTAGAGGGAGGCGCAAACGAAGCGGGCGCCAAAGTTAAAGACGTTGCTGCCAAAGGTGTGGTCGGTACATGCCGGCATGGATTCGTTAACCAACTCTCGTATCGGATTGCCCTGGTAATCGTAGAGATAGGCCACCAATTGCGCGGGCTGGTCCGTATGGACGCCCATGCTCAGCGTGGTCCCCACGGCAAACGAGACATCCACCGCGTTGTAGCAGGGCGGATCATGATACAGTTTGACCTCATCAATCGCCACTTTCCCTTCCGCCGGTTCTCCCGTGTAGGCCCATTCAATGGCGGAGAGGCCATTGTCCAGGTTCCAGCTATGGGGTTCAAACCAGTAGCAATGTTCCGCTACCGGTTCGGAGATAATGAGCGCGCCATCTTTGTCATAAGCCTGGAAAGTCACGCCGTCCACGCAGGTGAACATTTGCAGGGAAAAGCCGGTGGCGGCGTCGGCGAAGCCGTCAAACGACAGGCGCACGGGGCTTTCTGGCGTCAGGTTGCCGCAGCCGCGGTCGTCGGAAATCCAGAGGCTGCCGGGCAGGTTGCCTACGTAATCGGGATCGCAGAATGCCGGCAGCCACATAGTAACTTTCGGCGGAAGTAAATTCATACAGCCAGCCATCGTGCCATTGGCTGAGTGGCTGGTTGAACCCTTCCGAGAGGATGGGCGGCAGCGGTCCCGTGGTGAATTGGCGCACTTCGGCGTAGTCGCCAAACCCGCACGCATTGCCGGCCTGAACACGCCAGTAGTAGGTCGCCAGGGGTTGCAGCGAGCTGGTGAGCGTATGGTTGGCGACGACCCCCTCATAGGTGTAAACAATGTCGGTGAAGGCTGCATCGGTGGCGATTTGCAGGTGGTAAGCGCTGGCCTGGTTGGATGCGCCCCAGCGAAGGGTGGGTTTGAGGGGGAGGCCGGCGGCAAGGTTGACGGGCTGCTTCAGGGTGACGACGGGCGGGGCGGCGGAAAGGTTGAGGAAGGCGGTGGCCTGGTGTGTTTTGTGGGCGGGATCGTCGCCTACGCCGGTGATGATCAGGGGGTAATTGCCGGCATCCACGCCTCCCGTGTCGCTGATGGTTAAAAGGCTGCTTTGCGGCGGGGTGATGATGGCGGGGTCGAGGGTGGCGGTGGCCCCAACGGGCGCGCCGGAGACGCTGAGGGTGACGGGGGCGTTGTAGCCGAGGAGGTTGGCGGAGAGGAGGGGGTAGGTGGCGGAAATGCCGGCACAAACATTCACCGTCGCCGGCTGCGCATACAATCGGAAATCGGCCCCGGCTTTTTGCATCGCCGCCAGCACCGCCCGCGGCGCGTTAATCGTGCCAAATCCCCAATCATTGTTCGGCCCTGTAGTGTAATCGCCGCCACATTGCGACCCCACCTGCCCCGTCAGCGGCGTCGCCGTCTGCTTGATCAACCGGTATGTGACCCCCACCTTCCCTCGCAGCGAGGGGCTGGCCGCCCACATCAAGCCGATCAGCCCGGCCACATGCGGTCCGGCCATGCTCGTGCCGCTCCAGTAAGCGTACTCGTCCCCCGGCAGCGCGGAACGCACGTTCTCGCCCGGCGCCATCACATCCGGCGTGTAGGCCGTCGTCAGCACGGAGGGGCCGCGGCTGCTGAACCCGGTGATCGTGCCGGGCAAAACGCCGCCGCTGTGCTGCACCGACCCCGTGGTGATCACTTCCGCATAGTCGCCGGGGGATCGTAAGGTGGTGCAGTTAGCCTTCGTTGCCGGCAGACACCTCCACCGCAATCCCCGCCGCCCGCAACGCCAGCACCGCCTCCATCCAGGTCGTGTTCCCGCCGGGAATGCTGCCCCAGGAATTGGCGATGGCGTCGGGGGCCATTGCCGGCAGCGGATTCTCCCCGTTCAAATCCCACGGCGCCAGGTCCCACTCAAAACACTCCACCGCCTGGGCAATCGTCGTCATGCGCGTCCCGCCCAGATGCTTGCAATGAATCACTTGCGCGCCCGGAGCCATGCCAATGCGATTGCCGGCACCATCATCGCCCACCATGGTGCCGCTCACGTGCGTGCCATGCCCGCCCGCGTCCCCCGGCGCGTCCGGGTACGCGCCCGTGGCGTCCCACCAACTATAATTGTGGTCCACCGTCTGCCCGTCCCAACCGCGATAATGGCTGATGATCGCCTCATGGTCCCAATCCAGCCCCGTGTCATTGGCCGCCAGGACGATGCCCTGTCCATTCACGCCCAACGCCCACACCGCTGGCGCGCGCACAAAAGCGATGTTGGGTTCAATCCCCTGTCCCGCGCCGGTCGCGGGAACCTCCGCCACCGGCGGCGGGACGTAAAAAGCGGTATTGGCGCTGATTTCCGCCACGTCCGGGCGGTAAGACAACTCGGACAGCAGTTCCGCCGTGCCCTGGCGCACCAGAATCTGGTTCACGATGTAGTAAGGACGATAATCTACGCCTCGCGCATCCAGGTAGCGGCGCAGATCAGCTTGCGACTGCACGGCGGTATCCCGCAAGGTCTCAAAAACAAACGCCCCCTTTTCTTCTTTCGTCCCCAGATTGTCCGCCGCGCCCAAATCCGACTTGGTCGTCATATGCACAAAGAAGTCAGCCTGCCCCTGGCTCTCCAACGCGGACAGCACCTCAGGGGCTACGGGAACAGGCTGGAGACGAACCGCGGCAGCCGCCGTCGCCTCATGCGCGTGCGCCGCCTGCCGCAGCCAAAACGTCACGGATACCAGAACAATCAGGAGCCAGGTTTTCACAGATTTCATGCGGGGATTCCTTGTGGTATTGGAGGTGGATACGGAACAGACAGGCACATTATCCAACATAGGCGAAAGATAGGGTGCAACACGGAAAAGAAAACAAAGCTAATTATCCTACCCTTTTGCCCGCCAAAGACAAGCATCAGTTATAATCCATCTCATCAACTGTTAAGAGTTTGATTAAGGGGTATAATCCTGACCCGAAAACCTATCTCGCCGGGCAAAAAGCTACCGTAGGACAATTCGCTGAATTGTCCCCCGCCACAACGGGACAATTTAGGCAAATTGTCCTACGGCGGCATTTGACCACTACCGTAGGACAATTCGCTGAATTGTCCCCCGCCATCGGGACAATTTAGGCAAATTGTCCTACGGCGGCATTTGACCACTACCGTAGGACAATTCGCTGAATTGTCCTGCGCCACAACGGGACAATTTTGGCAAATTGTCCTACGGCGGCAGCCGCCTGATTAACGCATTTGACCGCTACTGTAGGACAATTCGCTGAATTGTCCTGCGCCACAATGGGACAATTTTGGCAAATTGTCCTACGGCGGCAGCCGCCTGATTAGCATTTGATTGCTACTGTAGGACAATGGCTGAATTGTCTCAGCAGCCACAATGGATACCTTGGCACCATCCTACGGCGGCAAACCGCCTGATTAACGCACTGATTGCGCACCGTAGGACACCCGCTGAACCCCAGTTACAACGGGACAATTTTGGCAAATTGTCCTACGGCGGCAGCCGCCTGATTAACGCATTTGACCGCTACTGTAGGACAATTCGCTGAATTGTCCTGCGCCACAACGGGACAATTTTGGCAAATTGTCCTACGGCGGCAGCCGCCTGATTAACGCATTTGACCGCTACTGTAGGACAATTCGCTGAATTGTCCCCGCCACAACGGGACAATTTTGGCAAATTGTCCTACGGCGGCAGCCGCCTGATTAACGCATTTGACCGCTACTGTAGGACAATTCGCTGAATTGTCCTGCGCCACAATGGGACAATTTTGGCAAATTGTCCTACGGCGGCAGCCGCCTGATTAACGCATTTGACCGCTACTGTAGGACAATTCGCTGAATTGTCCTGCGCCACAACGACACCTATGGCCTGTCCTACGGCGGCAGCCGCCTGATTAACGCATTTGACCGCTACTGTAGGACAATTCGCTGAATTGTCCTGCGCCACAACGGGACAATTTTGGCAAATTGTCCTACGGTGGTAGCGGCCTGAGCAATGCATTTGAAATATTCTCGGGCATATCATACCTATCCATTTTCGTGGGCGAAGCAATGACAACGGGCCTGAAACCGGAAACGCTGAACCAGATTTATACGACGCTAGAAAAATGCCCCGCCCTGAGTGCGCATCGACGGCTGCGGGCGCTGTTCGTGGACAAGCGTATTGCCCAATGGAAAAGCGGCATCCCGGAAACGAACAATCGCATTGAGCGCGTTAATCTGCTGGTAGACTGGTTACTGGAACGGGAGAACGACCAGCAACAAAACGCCTTAGCCCTGTTTCTATTAGTGGTGAGCGATGACCGCGAAACCTCTCGCAGACATAGCCAGACCCTGCGTAACGCGGCCCAGGCAGTCGCTCGTGAATTGGGTCTGCCTCCACTTTCCCCGCTCTCTACCGGACTAGAATCCACGCCCGCTGCGCTGTCAGTGCCAGGAAACAGGGGCATCGGGGAAGAATCGCGGCAGTCAGATGGCAATGAATCGGAAGGCGCGCGGAAGTTGGAAACGACCCTGCCAGCGACAAAACCTATTGCGGAGACGCCCCCACGGAGTGCGCCAGATCACGCCCGGCAACCGGCACGCCCCACGCTAGCGCGCCCCCTGAGCCGGCAAATTCAAGATGGATGGCAGGCCGTCGGGCGACGCTGGCGCGCCTTGCCAAAGGCGGCGCGTTGGTCGCCCGTGGGGGTAGCCGGGATCACTTTGTTTGTGTGGTTGATGCTTGCGCTGCTTCCCGGCCCGCCGTCCGGAACCACGACAACCCCTTTAGGGACGCCAGCAGCAGAAGTCGCCGCCGTGGAAACAACCACGCCCACGCGCACCAGGACGCCAACGGCAACCGTGCCCCCCACCCTGCCTCCATCAGCCACGCCCACGCGCCAACCGTCTCGGACGTCCACTCCCAGACCAACTGCCACGCCCACGCCAACGCTGACGCCGTTGCCTACTTTGGGCGTTGGTTCGATGATGACTTCGACGGTGGATGGGATGGTGCAGGTTTTTGTGCCGGCAGGCCCATTCATCATGGGCAGCAATGATGGCGGGAGCGGCGAGAAACCTGTACACACCGTCACCCTGGACGCCTACTGGATAGACCAGACGGAAGTAACCAACAGCATGTACGCCAGTTGCGTAGCTGCCGCTGCTTGCCAGCCGCCGGGAGACAGCAGCAGCTACACCCGCAGCAGCTATTATGGTGACGTCAGTTATGCTGACTACCCGGTGATTTACGTCAGTTGGGAAGATGCCTATGCCTACTGTGAATGGGCGGAACGCCGTCTGCCCACAGAAGCGGAATGGGAAAAGGCGGCGCGGGGCACGGATGCGCGGACTTATCCCTGGGGAGAAGACGTCAGTTGTGATCAGGCTAATTACTTTAGTTGCGTTGGCGACACCACGCGCGTGGGCAGTTATGCTACAGGGGCCAGTCCGTACAGGGCGCTGGATATGGCGGGCAATGTTTGGGAATGGGTGGCAGATTGGTATGATAGTCGTTATTATGAATCCAGTCCCAACCGGAATCCACCAGGGCCGGCCAGCGGCCAGTATCGGGTGCTTCGCGGCGGGTCGTGGTACTCCTACGACTTCCTCATCCGCGCCTCCTACCGCTTCAACTACTACCCCACGAACCGCGACATCAGTGTGGGGTTCCGGTGCGCCCAGGAGTATCTTTCTCCCCCCTAAAATTTCTGGATTCTGATTTCTGGTTTCTGTTTGGGGGGGTCGGGGGGACTCCCCCGATCGCGAAAAATTTCTGAGTAGGTAACCTCCATTCGGTAGGTATTATGACCAACAAATAAGCGTGAGATGTTCTGAAATGCCGAAAACCTACGACAATCTTCTCACCAGAATTGCCTCCTTTAGCAACCTGTTGGTAGCCTATGAACGCGCCAGAAAAGGGAAACAGCAAACAGGCGATATGCACGCTTTCAGCTTCAATCTGGAAGACAATCTATGGTGGCTGCATGAAGAGCTAAATAACGGCAGCTACCGTCCCGGTCCGTATCGCAGCTTCCACATATACGAACCGAAACGGCGTAAAATCAGCGCCGCTCCGTTTCGGGACCGCGTCGTTCACCACGCCTTGTGCCGGGTTATCCAGCCTTTGTTCGAGCGTAAGTTCATTTATGACAGCTATGCTAACCGCGTGGGCAAAGGTACCCATGCCGCCCTGGACCGGGCAGACCGCTTTATCAAGCGTTTCCCCTACGTTCTGAAAGCAGATATTCTCAAATTCTTCCCCAGTGTAGACCACGCCATCTTACTGCGAACGTTGAACAAGACAATTTGCTGCCAGCCGACCTTGGCCTTATGCCAGCAAATCGTTCACAGCGGAAAAGACGTGCTGTCGGATGAATACCCGATGCAATGGTTCCCGGGTGACACGTTGCTCACTCCTCTGGAACATGCAAAAGGCCTGCCCATTGGCAACCTGACCAGCCAGTTTTGGGCCAACGTGTTGCTCAACGAGTTGGACCACTTCGTCAAAGAGCATCTGCAGGTACAAGGTTATGTGCGCTACGTGGATGATTTTTTGCTCTTTGGCCAGGATAAGGCCACCTTGTGGCAATTGCACCGGGAGATTGCTCATTATCTGGCGGGGCTGCGGCTGACGCTGCATCCGCGCAAATGCCACGTTATGCCTACGGACCAGGGCGTGCCCTTTCTCGGTTTTCGGCTGTTCCCCACGCACCGCCGACTGTTAAGCGAGAGCCTGCGGCGAGCAAGAAAGCGGCTGCGCCGACAGCGACAAGCTATGGCCAGCGGTGGACTATCCCCTGAAGCGATGCGACGTTCGCTGGCCAGTTGGATCGGCCACGTGCAGCATGGAGATACTTACCATTTGCGTTATCTGCTTTTGAGCAAAGTGTCCTGGCAAATTGGCCCACCCATTGACCACCCTGCTGCTTCTGATGATGAAACAATCCCCTATTTTTGAGCGTGTTGAAAAGTTTCTGGATTGGCTGCTGCCGATTACGGCCCAGTTCCCCAAACACCATCGCTTCGGGTTGGCCCGCCGCACAGAAGACCGGGCTCTGGACTTTTATGAACAAATCGTGCGCGCAGCCAAAGCGGACAGGCCAGGTCGTTATCTGCATGAGGCGGATGTGCAACTCACGCAGTTGGGTTTTTACCTGCGGCGGTGCTATCATCTGCAATTGATTACTGCGCGGCAGTATGAAGAAGGCAGCCGCCGCATCGCCGAATTAGGGCGATTGATTGGTGGCTGGATGAAAAAGGCAGTTGTGACCGGGTGACCGGTCTTTCTGTAGGGAAACAGGCGTTAAGGTGCTTCGCGGCGGGTCGTGGAACAACAACGACAACAACATCCGCGCCTCCAACCGCAACAACAACAACCCGACGAACCGCAACAACAACGTGGGGTTCCGGTGCGCCCAGTAGTCCTTGCCCTATACCCGTGCATCATAGTGCGCTGGCCGGCATATTACCTGCTCAGAAGGAGAATATTCCAAAAGGTGAGTAATCAGAGCCAAATGGGAGAAAGTACTCCAGCTTGTTTTCCTGGTAGGGGGCAACTCTTGCCGAAGATAAAGGGGACTGCTCCGGCTGGTAGGTGAACCGAAGGCCGGAGCAGTCGCGTTTCGGATCTGACTCATATGACGGTGCCGATTGCTGAAGGATTGAATAGACATGCCGATGGAATTGGCCGAAGAGCTGGCTGCTTTGCATTGGTTCAGTGACGAAGCTTTGTGGGAAGAGTCCGCGCCATCTATGTCCGCAGCAGAACAGAAGCGTCGGGCGCAGGCGTTGGCGATTCTGGCGCAACGAGGTCATTCCGTCACGCTTGACGCCCTGCTTGTAAGAAGAATCGAACAACACTTCTCTGCACAAGAGACGCCATGAAAGCGAGACAGCTATGATTACCCTACAGATTCAAGGCCGCGCGTTGGAAAAAGAAGTGAATGAGCTTTTGCAGCAAGAATTCGGCGGCGATGCTGAAAAAATGCTGCATGAGCTAATCAAACTATACGCATCTCAGTTTGACCGGCTGAAATACAGCGGCATTCTGAAGTGGGAACAGGATGGCCTTGCTTTCCAGAAGGAAAGCCGTCGTGCGTGGCGCTGAAGTTTTGCCGGACACAAATGCCTTCATTGTATTTCTTACTGGACTCTGCTGTTTCTGGAGTGGAGGCTTCAGCCGGTCTACATATGGTGGTTGACCCGGCTAAAGCCTCGACTCCGATCACCATATGTGGATTTCGCCAGACTCGAGTTTCTTATTTCGGCAGACACGGCTTTTCAGAAAGTGGCTGGTTTGGCCTTCATTTCGGATATCTTAACTTGAGCCGGCGGGGAGTAAGTACAGATTACAAAAATCTCGCAGATTTTTGTAATCTTGGGGAGATACCAGGTTAAATCAGGATGAAACTGTACGCGATCAGCGACCTGCACGTGAGCCGGGGCGCGAATTGGGAGGCGGTGCGCGCGCTGCCCGCTTATACAGATGACTGGCTAATTGTGGCCGGGGACGTGAGCGAGAGCGAACACCAGTTTGCCGCCACGATGACGGTCCTCAGCCGGCGGTTTGCGCGCGTCTTTTGGACACCGGGCAACCACGACTTGTGGGCGCACCCACAAAGCCCGCCCGCGCAGCGGGGCGTCTTCAAGTACAACCGCCTGGTCGGCATCTGCCGCGCCCTGGGCATCCTCACCCCCGAAGACTCGTACGCGGCCTGGCCCAACCCCAACGGCGCGGACATCCTCATCGCCCCCATCTTCACCCTGTACGACTACAGCTTCCGCCCCGACGATGTGCCGGCAACGGAAGCCATCGCCTGGGCAGCGGAAACAAACATCGTCAGCACGGATGAGTATTTCCTCTCCCCCGACCCGTTCCCCTCACGCCAGGCGTGGTGCGCCGCCCGCTGCCGCTACACGGAAACGCGGCTGCAAAGCCTGCCCCCGCGCCAACCCATTATCCTGGCGGGACATTTCCCTTTGCGCCAGGATTTGGTGTGGCTGCCGCGCATCCCGCGCTTTTCCATCTGGTGTGGGACCCGCCTGACGGAAGCGTGGCATACGCGCTTCCCTGTGCGTGCGGTGGTGCATGGGCATTTGCACATGCGCGGCACGTACGCGCGTGATGGCGTCGATTTTCACGAGGTCTCGCTGGGCTATCCGCATCAATGGCAGGCAGCGCGGGGAGTAGAAGGGTATTTGCGCCAGATATTGCCGTAGAAAAGGAGCCTCCATCCCCTGAAAGGTAAGTGGCTGTCCGCGGAAACCGTCCGTCGTGCGCGCTTTTCTCTGGCAGGAGGGTTGCCGGCATACGCAACCCTTCAAGTGATCATGTATGACCTGTTTGTGATTATCCGTGCAATGGCATCAACCAAATCACGGACAGCCACCAAAAATGAGGGATAAATCCTCACGACAAACCGAAAGGGTTCTTATAAGATGGCAAGAAAACCGCTAGAGTCAGATCATTCTTTGAATGATACCCATTCCGAAAACGAGCAGGCGTTCGCTTCGGTACACCTCATTACTTCTGATGATTCTGACTTGGATTTTAGGATTCCAACATATACCTGGAGGTAAATATGAAAACGCAGGTCAAATGGCTCGTGTTGTTGAGCATCATGGCTACAATGATGATGGCGCTACCTGTATTGGCGAAAGACCAGATTCAGGATTCAGGTGTTCAAGTAAACGAAACAACGGTGATCCGCCCAGATGTAGGCATGGCATACGAAGGGGGTATCGTCGGCGAAAACGGATACAAAGTGTTTAATCCAGGCGCCATTGCTATTGCTCCCATTATAAGTACGGAGGAAGAAGCGGGAATATTGGCAACTCGTACAGGGTCCACGGATGCCTGGCTTGCCTGGTCTTGGAGTTTTGATTGGAAGAAATTTGGCTGGGACCACCTGTCGGCGCACAATAGTCATTCTGACCTGTGGGAAGATGAGATTTGGGCTGATGGTCGTCTGAAAATAACAACGGATGGAAGTTGGCGGACCACATGCAGTCAACATACGGCAGGTTATAATGCTGTTTGTACCAATAACTTCTTCCAACTTCTGCCCCGCACCATCTATGCGGAAACAGATCATCATTTCAGAAAGTCGGGTTACGTGGACTCCAATTTCTCCACGAATGATAGCGCCTGATCTGGTTAGTGACGACTGATTTAATCGCCTCACGCAATGCAACCACCAGGCAGCCATTGGCTGCCTGGTGGTTGTTCCCTCTTTTCTTATGCCCTACACGAAAAAACAACAGCCATACAACTACTATTTGCCCGTTTTGATTTGCTCGCTGCTTTTTCTGAACGCTTGTTCAGCACGATTGGTCGAGAATCTGACCGGAACCGTGGTTTCGATTCCTGATGTTGTCGTACACGGGGAACTATCCGATATGAGCCGGTTGGCTCCTGAATGGTCACCGACCAGAGGGCAGGCGATTGGTTATGTCTGGCCTGAGGAACGCCATTTGCCACCTGACGAGCGTTCACAGACGAGTGAGATAAACCTGTCGGTTGGGGAGGCGTTTGATCCCTATTTGATACTGAAGTCCGAGAAAGAAGAAACCTTCTTGATTACCATGCTCGTGGATTTTGAGCAGGTGGCATTTGAACTGGACGGGCAAAAGGGACTACTACATGAGGTGGTCGTTCCGCCAGGGAGCGATCTGGAGATTCCCATTGAACTGGATATCCCCCAACCAGGAATACATGAGGTGATCGTTTTTGCCTTTGTGGACCCGTATAACGGAACGCTCGATCATCAATATCGTATGAGTACGGCCAACAAGGGGGTAGGCCGACGGGCGATTGTACTCGTGGGGGATAGCAACGAATTGGGCCGGCAATTACCCGCGCCATTGCACGGAGAATTAGTGCCAGATGGCATAGATTTGGGTTTGAATGCGGCGTTCGCCACCTATACGACCCGTGAAGACGTTCATCCAAGTAAGCGGCAGCTTTACGTGACCGAGGCCAAACCGGGTGAGACATTCAATTATCATCTCTGGGTATCCAACTTACAGGGGGAAATGGGGGCTGATTATGCCCTGATGATGTTCTACAACTTCCACCAGGTCCCGATCCAAAACCAGGATGTAACCGTGGTTCGTCTGGAACCAGGGGAAGAGATTGTCATACCCACCAGTCAGCAGTTGGTTAGTGAACCGGGGGTAAATCAACTACAAGTCGTGTATATCTTTGATCCCTACCGCTCGATATTAAACAAGGAGGTGCGGGCTGCTTTTGTGTTAAGCGATTTCCGCATTGCCGTGGATACCTCGGGATTATTGCCATAGTTTTCGGGAAAGTTGGGCTTGAGGGCAAGGGGCTATTTGGGGGGAAGGTGCTGGGGTGGGGCGACGCTTCTCCGCCGCGCGCTTGTGAGAAGTTTGTGTGAGTTTCCGGCGTCCCTGTTGCTCCACTTGGGCATTTTCGCCCTTTTTTCTATTATTCTTGGGAGATCGCGGTCACGGCGTTGGCAATAACATGCAATGGGGCTGCCGTAATGGCGTCGTATAAGCCGGTACTAAGTAACCGCCCGAAAACAACTTCACGCTTTTTACGGGCGGTTACTGACAAGCTGCCCGCACATTTCCGCTAATTTAATTGCGGGCAGCCACTAAAGGGAGCTTTTTATGCTTGAAGATTCTCCGGGCATTCGCGTATTGTTGGCTGATGATCATCCGGTGGTGCGTGCCGGCATTTACACAATCTTCAATCACGTCCCAGACATCCAGATCATCGCCGAAGCCAAAAACGGAATCGAGGCAAAACAACTCACCGCCCAATATCGGCCCGATGTCCTCCTCCTGGACCTGAGCATGCCAGGCCCACCCCCCATCGAAATCATAAACTGGATACGAGAACAGCACCCAGAGACATCTGTCCTGGTTTTTACCGCCCACAACGATGACGCCTACCTGGCCAACATGTGGGAAGCAGGCGCATCTGGCTACCTCCTCAAAGAAGAATCGCCAGAGACAATCGTATCCGCCGTGCGTCAGGCATCTCAAGGAGAGATGTCCTTCAATCCTGAGCAGCAAAACAGAGTCAACCGTTGGCACTCCGAAGTGGGTTGTCGGTGGCAAAGCCTGACAACACGGGAACGGGAAGTCCTCGCGCTGGTCGTTTTGGGAAAGACCGACCAGAATATCGCGGACGCCCTGCGAATAGAGCGAAAAACGGCAAGCAATCACCTCAGCCGTATTTTGCGCAAGTTGGGCGTTTCCTCCCGCACCGAAGCCGCGCTCTGGTATGAGCGTGAAATCGTCTCCGGCGGCGCTACCCTGTTTGAAGCATAAACCACGCTCGGAGCTTGATTCATCATGCCGGCATCATCCTGGCCCACCAATACGACTGGAATCTGTCTCGACTGCCAAAAATCTTTGGAGCAGTTGCTAACGGAAACGACTCCGTTTCCTGGCGGGGTCAGATTCGCTGGTTGAATGACCGGCTAGACGACTAATACCGGGCTAGGAAACATCATCCGCGCGGCGCAGGAACTGCCGCTCATACAATTGGCGGTATAAGCCTCCTTGCTGCAGCAGTTCCTCGTGCCGCCCCCGGGCCACAATCCGCCCCGCCTGCACCACGCAAATCACATCCGCATCCCGAATCGTACTCAACCGGTGGGCGATGACGATGGACGTGCGCGCCGCGCCCGTTTCGGGCCGCAACAGCCGCGCCAGCGCCTCCTGAATCAACGCCTCCGTCACCGTGTCCACGCTGGCCGTGGCCTCGTCCAGAATCAAAACGCGCGGGTCGGCCAGCACGGCGCGGGCGATGCAGATGAGCTGCCGCTGCCCAATGGAGAGGTTGACACCCCCCTCCAGGATAGGCGTCTGGTAGCCCTGGGGCAAAGCCAGGATGAAGTCGTGGGCGTTGGCCAGCCGGGCGGCGTCCTCCACCGCCACGTCGTCCACATCCGGGCGACCAAAACGAATGTTGTCCGCCACCGTGCCCGTGAACAGGAACGGCTCCTGCGGAACCAGCCCCATTTGCCCCCGCAACGATTGCTGCCGCACCTGGCGCACGTCCAACCCGTCAATCAGCACTTCCCCTTCCGTCACCTCGTAGAATCGGGCCACCAGATTGGCTATCGAGGATTTGCCGGCGCCGGTCGGCCCCACCAGGGCCACCATCTGGCCGGGTTGGATGTACAAATCGATGTGCGAGAGGACGGGTTCGTCGGCGCGGTAGGCGAAGGAGACATCGCGCAGCCTGATTTCGCCGCGGATGGGTGGCATGGGGATGGCGTCGGGCGCGTCTTGCACGGCGGGGGACGTATCCAGGAGCCGCAGCACCTCTTCCCCGCCGGCGATGGCCGCTTGCAGCGTGGTGTAAAGCTGGCTGAGTTCCTGGATGGGCTGGAAGAAGCGGGTGACGTAGGCGAGGAAGGCGACGACGACGCCGAGGGTCAGTTCGTCGGCGGCGACGGCGCGCCCGCCAAACCAGAGGACAATCGCCGTCGCTAACATACCGAGGAACTCCACTGCCGGCAAAAACACGAACGACAACGACATCGCCTCCACATAAGCATCCCGGTTCGCCCGATTCACCGCATCGAACCGTTCCCGCGAAGCCCCCTCCTGCGCGAACGCCTGAATCACGCGCATCCCGGAAATATCCTCCGCCAGTTCCCCCACTACGGCGGCAATGCGCTGCCGCGTGCGCCGAAACGCCACCTGCGCCCGCCGCGCAAACAGGTACGTGACCAGCACCATCAGCGGCAGCACGCTGAAAGAGATCAGCGCCAGCCGCGGACTCATGGACAGCATCACGCCGATGATGCCCAGCAGCACCAGCATGTCGCCAATAAGGGTGATCAGTCCTTGTGACAACAGTTCGTTGATCACGGAAACATCGTTGATGACGTGGGAAATGGTGACGCCGATGATGTGTTCGTCGTGGTAGCCCAGCGAGAGGTCCTGCAAATGCTGGAACAACTGCAAGCGCAGCGTCGCCAGCACGCGCTGTCCCACCCAGGAGAGCAAATATCGCTGCGCGGCGGTGGCGGCGTAAATGCCCAGGAAGGCGCCCGCCAGCAGCAGGGCAATGCGCGTCAGTCCGGGCGCGTCCCCCGCCGTGATGTACTGGTCAATGGACACCTTCACCAGATACGGCGTGGCCAGGGTGAGAGCGGAGGCGATGAGCATGAAGACGAAGGCCGCGGACATGCGTCGCCAGTAGGGACGCAGGTAGGCCAGCAGGCGAACGATCACGCGCCAGCCGGTGGTGCGCCAATCAATGGCGCGTTCGTCAACTTCTTCGCCAAATCGCTCCAGCGCGCCGCGCGGCCCCATGTTGGCGCCGGTGGAACCAATGGAAAAGCTCATAGGGCGTCCTTCACGGGATCATCCGTCCATTTGCCGATAGCTCGCTGCTGGGGCGAAGCTGGCGGTAGTAAATGTCGGCGTAAAGGGGGGAGGTTTGCAGCAGGGTGTGGTGCGTGCCGGCAGCGGCGATACGCCCCTTCTCCAATACCAGGATCACATCCGCCATGCGCACCGTGCTGAGGCGCTGCGCGATCACAAAAGAGGTGCGCGCCACCCCACCCTCAGGTCGCATCAGCCGTTGCAAGGCCAGTTGGATTAGCTGCTCCGTCTCCGTGTCCACGCTGGAAGTCGCATCGTCAAGAATGAGGATGCGCGGGTCTTTTAGCAGGGCGCGGGCAATCGCCAGACGCTGCCGCTGCCCGCCGGAAAGGGTTGAGCCTTGCTCTCCCACGCGCGTCTCATAGCCGTCGGGCATTTCCATGATGAAGTCGTGGGCCTGGGCGGCGCGGGCGGCGGCGATGATGGCTGCCTCGTCGGCGTCGGGGCGGCCAAAGGCGATGTTTTCGCGCACGCTGGCGGCGAAGAGGGTGCTTTCTTGCAGCACGATGCCGATCTGGTCGCGCAGGGAGGCGAGTCTGACCTGGCGAATGTCGTGGCCGTCGATGAGGATGCGCCCGGCGGTGGGGTCGTAGAAGCGGGGGATGAGGTTGATGATGGTGGATTTGCCCGATCCGGTCGTCCCCAAGAGGGCGATCACCTGTCCGGGCGCGGCGGTGAAGCTGATGTTGTCCAGGACCTTGTGGCCGCGGAAGTAGGCGAAGGAGACGTTTTCGAATTGCACCTGACCGCGCACGGGGGGCATGGGCGCGGCATCGGGGACGTCGGCGACTTCGGAGCTGGCGTCCAGGATTTCAAAGATGCGTTCACCAGAGGCGGCGGCCATGGCTAATGCCGGCACAATCATCCCCAACCGTCGCACAGGCGCAATCAACTGTCCCAGATACGTGGAAAAAGCCACCAACTCCCCCAGCGTCAGCGTCCCCCGAGTCGCCAGAATGCCCCCATACCAGATGACGACGACCGTGGCGATGTTGGCGATCAGGTCCATCAGGGGAATGTTGAGCGCCTGCAAGCGGGCCGAGCGCGCTTCCAGATCAAACCAGTGGCGATTCTGCGCCGCGAACGCCGCCACTTCCGCCGGTTCCTGGGCAAACGCCTTCACGATGCGCGCCCCGCGCAGGTTCTGCTCCAGGCGGGTGGTAACGACGGCCAGTTGTTGTTGAATGGCGAGAGAGAGGGGGCGAAAATGCCGGCCAAATTGCAGCGCCCGATACGCCAGCAGCGGCATCGCCAGCAGCGACAACAGCGCCAGCCGCCAGTTCATCAAGGCCAGCACCACCGCCGTGCCAATAAGCAGCACCGCGCCTTCCACCAACCGCAGCAGCGCCCGCCCCGTGAGAAAACGGATGCGCTCCACATCCTGCACCGAACGGGAGAGAAGCTGCCCAGTTTCCGTGCGGTCATGGTAGGAAAAAGAGAGAGCCGCCAGTTTGTCGTGAATGGCGTTGCGCAAATCGTAAGCCACCCCTTGCGAAGCGATCTCCGTCCACCGCCCCTGCCAATAGCTCACCACCCCCTTCCCAAACGTCAACCCCAGCAGCCCGAAAACGGACCAGGAGAGCAGCCGCATATCCCCGCCATCGATGCCCCGGTCCACAATCCAGCGAATGAATTGCGGCACAAGCAGGTTGAGGGCGTTAATAAACACCATCGCCACGTATGCGCCTGTTGTCAACCGCCAATAGGGGCGCAAATAGCTGAATCCGCGGCGCAGGATGCGACCCGCGTCTGTCTGTCCCTTGAGGGAAACGGGCGTAACGGATGATGTAGTCATAAAGTGATCGTAACTGCTAAGCCAGATTGGACCAATTTTCTCTGGCGAAAAGAGTCATTGAGCGCGTGAAATTGGTCCAATCTCCAGAGAGCGTTAGTAGTTACAAGTGGTCGTGAATGCGTGGGAGCAAGGCGCGGCCGCGCCGCCATGAATGACGATATCTTCCCGGAAGCTGTTACCCAGGGCCAGCATCCGTGATGAAGCTTCCGGGAAGATCATTTTCAGAGGGGATGATAGTCAGATTATGGCGCTGCCGCAAGGAATAAAAAAGGCGCGGTGCGCTTTGTGAGTGCGCCGCGCCTGGGGAAGCTACAAAAAAAATGAGGTGGACACCTGACGGGCGTCAGATGTACCACCTCTGGGGGGGGAGCCATGTATGAGTATAGCAGGTTCGCGGGATTGTGCAAGTGGACCCGAGTTCGCTTATCAAGGACTCATAAATGGCAGCGGCGCAACCTGGCGCCTTTGCCGGAAACGAGTCCCGGACGCTTCTGACTCTGGCGACGTGTGCGTCTAGAGTTTGGTTCTCCGCAAGATGGGGTGATTCTTGGAGATAACGGCTAACGCTCTCTGGAGATTGGAGCAATTTCACGCGGGAGAAAATGGATCCAATCTGGCCTGGCAGTGACGTTTTTAGATGGTCGCAAAGGATAGGCGGACGCTTTCCAGGTAGGCGCGGACGGCGTCGGCGGTGTCCAGTTGGAGGGCGTGGGCGGCGATCTGGCGGGCCTGGGACAGGGTGAGGCGGCGGACGGCGGCTTTGACGGCGGGGATGGCGGGGGCGCTCATGCTCAGTTCGTCCAGCCCCAGCCCGACGAGGAGGGGAGTGGCCAGGGGATTGCCGGCAAGTTCACCACACATCCCCACCCAAATGCCGGCATCATGCCCCGCCCGCACCGTCTGATCAATCAAGCGCAACACCGCCGGCTGCAAAGCCTGCGCCAGGTGCGCCACCTTCGCATTTCCCCGATCCGCCGCCATCGTATACTGCGTCAAATCATTCGTGCCAATGCTAAAAAAGTCTACTTCCCGCGCCAGTTGGTCCGCCGCCGCCACCGCTGCCGGCACTTCAATCATCACCCCCACCTCCATATCCGCGGCAAATGACTCCCCCGCCGCCCGCAGCTCCGCCCGCGCCTCCGCCAGCATCTGCTTCGCCGCCCGCACCTCCGTCACCGTCCCCACCATAGGGAACATCAGCTTCAGCCGCGCCCCCGCGCTCGCCCGCAAAATAGCCCGTAGCTGCGGCATGAACACCTGCGGCCGATCCAGGCAGAAGCGAATGCCGCGCCAGCCGAGGAACGGGTTCTCCTCCGCCCCCAGGTCCAGGTAGGGCAGCGGTTTGTCGCCGCCCACGTCCAGCGTGCGCACGATCACGGCGCAGTCGCCCATGGCCTGCCCCACCGCCTGGTACGCGGCGAACTGCTCCGCTTCGCCGGGGGCCGTCTCCCGATCCAGGAAGAGAAACTCGGTGCGGAACAGACCCACCCCCTCCGCGCCGTATTCACGCGCCAGGGGGGCGTCGTGCGGTCCGCCAATGTTCGCGGCCACTTCGATGCGTCGTCCATCCTGGGTGATGGCCGGCCCCTGCGCGGTGGCGCGCGCCTGCTGCTGTGCCGCCTGCCATGCCGCCCGCTGCTGCGCCAGCCGCGCCTGCGTTTCCGCGTCTGGCTGCGCCCAAACCTGCCCCGCGGCGCCGTCCAGACCGATGGTTTGCCCATCCGCCAGCGTCGCCAGCCGCGGCCCCAGGCCGACGATGGCGGGGATGTTCAGGGCGCGGGCGAGGATGGCGCTGTGCGAGGTGGCCCCGCCCGACTCCGTGCAGATACCCAGCACCCGGTCCGGGTCAAGCTGCGCCGTGTCGGAAGGCGTCAGGTCGCGGGCGACGAGGATGGCGGGGTTGGCGAGGGTGAGCGGGCGCATTTCCACGCCCAGCAACTGCCGCAGCACGCGCGCGCCCGCGTCCAACACGTCCGCCGCGCGCGCCTGCATGTAGGCGTCGTCCATCTGGCGATACGTTTCCGCCATTTCCTGCATGGCCTGTTCCCAGGCCGATTCCGCGTTGACCCGCCGCGTTTGCAAATGGTCGCGCGCCGCCTCTTGCAGCGCGGGGTCGAGCAGGAAGAGGCGATGGGCGGCGAAAATGGCGGCTTCTTCCCGCCCCACCTGGGCGGCGGCGGCGGTTTCCACGCCCGTCAACTCGGCGGCGGCGGCGGTGATGGCCTTTTGTAGCCGCTGCCATTCGGCGTCTACGTCGCTGATGGCGCGGGCGACGACGGGGGGCAGGGTGGGGCGATATTGCTGCACGGGGCCTACGGCCACGCCGGGCGCGGCGGGGATGCCGGTCCAGATGCCGGCATTTTCTCCCACGACCCCTTGCTGCTTCGCAGATGCCGGCAAAATGACCGGCGCCGTCTCCGACTCGCCAAAATTAGCGGCCACCAGCGCCGCCAGCGCCGCCAGCGCCACCTCCGCCCCGTCTCCTTGTGCCTCCACAAGTATCTCATCCCCCTGGCGCACGCCCAGCGTCGCCACCTGATTGATGCTCTTGGCGTTGGCCTGCCGCGCTCCCTTGCGCACGGTGAGGCTGGCGGGGAAGCGGTTGGCGGCAGCGACGAATTGGGCCGCGGGCCGGGCGTGCAGCCCCAACGCATTGCGGATGGTGAAGGTCTGGCTTAGGGCCGCGCCGGTGGGGGAGGGGGTGGGGGGCGGTGCGGCGACGGCGGGGGCGGCAATGCCAAGTTGCTGCCTTTTGGCGGTGAGCGCGCCGCGGGCTTCGGCCATGACCTGGGCGGCGCTGCTGCCGACGGCGGCTTGCACGGCGGCGGCGATGGCTCCCTCGACGAGGGGGGCCTCGCATAGATGTACGCGGTCGCGTTGGGCGGGGTCGAGGAAGTCGAGCGCGGTTTCGGCGCTGAGGAGGGCGCTGCCCAGGTCCATGAGGACGACGACGCCGGCTTCGTCGAAGACGCTTTCAATGGCGGCAATGACTTTCATGGCGTCCGTGCCGATGGGGTTTTCGGGGTCGTCCATGCCGCCGGCAATGGCGACGCGGACGCGCCCTTGTGTCATCTGATCCATGAGTTCTTGCACGCCGCGGGCCAGTTGGGCGCTGTGGGAGACGATTACGATGCCGACCATGTGTTCCTTTGTGGTGCGCCCGGGGCCGGCGTCAGGTAGTTGTGCGCAGATGCCGGCATTCGGGACAGTCGCTAACTTCGTGAATGAGGTCTAGATCGGCCCAGGTGAGGGCGTCCGCCGGACCGGGGATGAAACCAACCGCGCCGCAAAGGCAGGCGTACCAGCCGTAGGGGAGGTGGGCGCAAGGTGGGCGCGCCTGCTGTAAGTCAATCCGTTCCACGCCCAACCGCCAACGGGCATTGGTGATGAGGGTGCGGCAGCCGGTTTGTTGTAGTTTGCGGGCGTAGAGGTGAAAATGCCGGCAGTGTCGCATCAACAACACGCCGGCAGTCACGTCCACGGGGAAGGGGAAAACACGAGCGTCGCCGGCTATCAACCGCATATTTGCCGGCATTCCACCTGCCGCGCTCATCTGCCCCTGCGTTAATAACGTCGGCTCAATTTCGATGGCGTACACACGCCGCGCCCGCGCCGCCAGACGGCGCGCCAGGCGCAAATCGCCCGCCCCGATGTCCAATACCACATCATCTGGCGCGATCCACGCCGTCGCTTGCTCATATGTGGCCTCGTCGTAGGGAGACCACATGCGCTCCCAATCCCGCTCGTTCATCCCGATTTCCCGTTCCCATGACGGCTACAGCCGTTGGATGGCGACGGCCAGCCACAAGCCATAAGCCAGCGCCCCCGCGCCCACCAGCGCCAGCACCCAATCGATGGCGCGGGCGGCGGACGGGCTTAAGCCCAGGTCACGCACGACGGCGCGCAGCCCCAGCATGGCGTGAGTGGTCACGAATACCAGAAAAACGACTTCAATGAAGAAAATCGCGGGATTAGAGACGTAGGCCAACACTTCCTGAAAATTGCGCAGGCCACCGGCGGCGACGAAATGGTGCGCGACCATGTGCAGCCCCAGCAGCAAAACCAGCAGCAGGCCGGAAATGGCCTGCACCAGCCACAAAGCGCCCGCGCGGCTGCGCTGCTGTCGGTCTCTGGCGGCCTGGCCGGTGATGGCGTTTTGCATTTTTTCCTCCGGATAAAAACCCGGTCTCTGCAAGAAACCGGGTTTTTGTATCACAAGGTGAAGACTTTCCAGGCGCTGATGACGAGGAGGATGAAGCCGATGATCATCAGGGTGACGAACAGGGCGCGGTGGCTACGCGCGCCGACGCCCATGCCCACCAGGGCCACGCGAATGCCGTTCAGTCCATGAAAAAGGATGCCGAAGATGAGGACGACGTCCAGCAGCAGGAACAGCGGGCTGCGCGCCAGTTGCAGAAACCGGTCCCAGCCAGCTTCGCCCTGGAGCAGGGTACTCAACACAGCCAGGTGCAGGAAGAGGTAGAGGACCAGCCCTAATCCGGTGAGGCGGTTGATGGCAAATGCCCACGACCCGAGGCGGCGGCGGCGCACGTCAAACCAGGCCCGCAGTGGCTGCCTGGGACGAATGGTTTCTTCGGTAGTTTGTACGTTTTGCACGGTGGGTTTCCTCCGCGGAAAGATTGGTCCAATCTTCAAGATTGGACCAATCTAAGCATCTGGCAAACGGAGCAGGCGGCGGAATTTGCGCCCGGTGAGTTTGCGGCGCAGGGACATGATGGCGCCGCCGGGATCAACCTCGGAGGGGCAGACTTCGGTGCATTCGTAGGCGACGTGGCAGCGCCAGCAGCCGCTTTCGTTGTCCACCCAATCAAGGATGACCTGGGGGTTTTGCCCGCGTGGTTCGGCGACGACACGCCAGGCGGCAGCGAGGGCGGCGGGGCCATAGTAGTCGGCGCTGCTGCCCATGATGGGGCAGGCGGAGACGCAGAGGCCGCATTCGAGGCAGTTTTCGTAGCGGGTGTATTGGGCGATGCCGGCAGGAAGCTCGGCTTCGGGTTGGAATTCACTCTGGCGGATGTAGGCCATGCCGGCATCGCCGTACCGCTCATAAAACGCCCCCATATCCACCACCAGGTCCGCCACCAGCGGGATATTGCGGATCGGCTCCACCAGCACCGTCTCCGTGCCCAAATCCAGCACATTCGTCACGCAGGCCAGCACCTCCTGCCCATTCACCCGCATCCCACACGTCCCGCAGGAAGCGTGGTGGCAAGAGTGGCGCAAAATCAACGTGCGATCCTGCGTGCGCCGAATCTCTTGCAGCGCCTCCAACACCGTTGTGCGTGGCCCTACCTTTGTCGTAAATGTCTGGTAGGTAGGCGCGGATTGCCCCTGCTTGTAGCGGAACACGCGGAACGCTCTTTCCACTTCGGCCATCAAACTTGCCTCCTGGGAAAATGTAGGGCGATTTTCCAAATCGCCCGCCCGATTTGGAAAATCGGGCTACGACGGTTCATCGTTTTCATTCATGGTGAAGAACCCCATTCATGGGGAATGCCTGTAATACGCGGTGTGTGGCAGCAGCACCACTTCGCGTGTGCGACATGGGGCGTCCACGCCCAACTTCTGGCAAACCACATTCGACGCGGCTTCCGCCATGCCGCGCAGCGTGGTCGCTTTGCCGCCCGTAATCGTCACGAATCCTTCCGCGCCCTCGTCCTGGTGATCAAAGCATTTGAAGGTACGGCTCAACTCTCGTCCGCTGTCCTCGCCACGCGGACCAATGAGGGGGCGCGCCGCCGACCAGACCCCACGGAAGGGGGCCGTTTTCACCATTGGGATCAACTCCGCCCCTTTTTCGACCATCAACTGCACATGCTCTTCCGGCACGCCCAGATCGTCCGGGTCGTCCACGACCCAGGAACTGGTCCCCACCACGGAAAGCCCCCGCTGCGGCACGACGATGTCGCCGTCGCCGGAGGTGTGCAGCCGGTTGACGACCATGTTGCAAAGACGCCCGCGCAAGGCCAGCATCACGCCGGGCGAGGGGCGGATGGGCACGTCTACGTCCACCATGTGGGCGATTTTGCCGCTCCAGGGGCCGCCGGCGTTGATGATGATGTCCGCCTTGATGTCGTATTCCTGGCCGTTGGTGAGGTCATGAACGCGCGCGCCGGTGACGTTGTGGCCGTATTTGATGAAGTCAACGACCTCGGTGAACGGCTTGATGACGGCGCCGTTGTGTTGGGCGGTGGCGAAGAAGCGCAGCGGCATACGCATGGCGTCCATGGTGGCGTCGGGAACCTGGACGGCCATCTTCAGGTTGGGGTTCAGGTTGGGTTCGAGTCGCAGGGTTTGTTCGCGGGTGAGCCGCCGCACGGGGATGCCGCATTCCTGGCAGCCTTCGATGAATGCGTGGCTGTATGCCAGGTCTTCGTCGCTAATGGCGACAAAGAGGCCATCGTTTTCTTCAAACGTGCCCGGGGCGATGCGGCGCAGGATGGTGTTTTCCTCGATACATTCGATGGCGGATTCCTGGTCTTTGACGGCGTAGCGGGCGCCGCTGTGTAGCAGACCGTGGTGACGCCCCGTGGTGCCGGAGGTGAGTTCGCCGCGTTCGACCAGGGTGACTTGCAGGCCGCGCAGCGTCAGGTCGTGGGCAACGGCGGCTCCTGTGCCACCGCCGCCAATAACGAGCGCATGAAACCTGTCCATGATTACTCCCGAAACCTTCCCGGAAGCTTTGGAGCTTCCGGGAAGGTATTATGTGATTACTCAACCCAGTCAAAGGTGCGGGTGACCGCTTTTTTCCATTCTTTGTACATGGCGGTGCTGGCGTGGCTGCCGGCATTGGGCTGCCAGGTTTTGTCCATGCCCCAGTTGGCGCGCATTTCGTCGGTGTTCTTCCAGAAGCCGACGGCGAGACCGGCGGCATAGGCTGCGCCCAGGGCCGTGGTTTCGGCGACTTTGGGCCGGATGACGGGCACGCCGAGGACGTCCGCCTGGAACTGCATGAGCAGGTTGTTGTGGACCATGCCGCCATCTACTTTGAGGGCGGTGAGTTCCACGCCGGAGTCCATGTTCATGGCGTCGAGGACTTCGCGGGTCTGGTAGGCGGTGGCTTCCAGGGTGGCGCGGGCGAAGTGGCCGCGGTTGACGTAGCGGGTCATGCCCACGATGGCCCCGCGGGCATCGGAACGCCAATAGGGAGCAAAGAGGCCGGAAAATGCCGGCACGAAATAAATCCCGCCATTATCTTCCACCGTCTGCGCCAGCGTCTCCACATCGCGGGAGTTGTCAATCAGCTTCAGGTTGTCTCGCAGCCATTGCACCAACGCGCCCGTGATGGCGATGGACCCTTCCAGCGCGTACACGGCCGGCTCGTTGCCGAACTTGTAGCACAGTGTCGTCAGCAAACCGCTATTCGACGGCACCACTTCCGTGCCCGTGTTCATGAGCATGAAGCAGCCCGTGCCATACGTGTTTTTCGCTTCGCCGGGGCTGAAGCACGCCTGCCCCACGGTGGCCGCCTGTTGGTCGCCCAGGTCGCCACTGACGGGAATACGCCCGCCAAAAGGTCCCCCTTCCGTGGTGTAGCCATACACTTCGGAGGAGGAGCGCACGGCGGGCAGCATCGCCAGGGGGACGCCCATTGTGGCGGCGATGTCCGCATCCCAATCCAGCGTGTACAGGTTCATGAGCATGGTGCGGCTGCCATTGCTCACGTCCGTTACGTGCGCACCGCCAGTGACGCCGCCGGTCAGGTTCCAGATGACCCAGGTGTCGATATTGCCAAAAATCGCTTCGCCGCGCTCGGCGGCCTCGCGCACGCCGGCGACGTTGTCCAGAATCCAGCGCACTTTTGGCCCGGAGAAGTAGGTTGCCAGGGGGAGGCCGACGTGGGAGCGGAAGCGGTCCTGGCCCCCATCTTCGGCGAGGGCATTGCAGATTTTGTCGGTGCGCGTGTCCTGCCAGACGATGGCGTTGTAGTACGGTTTGCCCGTGTTTTTGTTCCAGACAACGGTGGTTTCGCGCTGGTTGGTGACGCCGACGGCGGCGATGTCCGCGGCGGTGGCGCCGGCATTTTTCATGGCCCCTTTGATCACGTCTTGCGTGCGCGCCCAGATTTCCATGGGATCATGTTCGACCCAACCGGGCTTGGGGTAGATTTGTTCGTGTTCGAGCTGGTGGACGCCGACGGGTTCACCAGCATGGTTGAAGATCATACACCGGGTACTGGTTGTACCCTGGTCTACTGCGGCAACATATTTAGCCATGTGATTGTCTCCTTGGGAGGAACAGCCGGATTCAGGCTGTTTGGAGGGTGTCCAGCAATGCTTTTAACATCAGGTAGGATGAGGTTGCACCGGGGTCTTGATGTCCGATGCTACGCTCGCCCAGGTAGCTGGCGCGGCCTTTGCGCGCTTGCAGGGGGATGGTACTGAGCATGCCGGCATTGGCCGCCGTGACTGCCTGTTCTAATGCGGGAATAAGCGCCTTGTTGTTGTCCAGTGCCTGGCGCATCGCCACCAACGCGGGCGACCAGGTGTCAAACATCGTTTTGTCTTCCAATTGTGGGCGGCCCCGCTGCACGATACCATCGACGCCCTTTTTGAATAGTTCGTACAGATCTTCGCCGTTCAGTTCCTCTTTTGCGCCCACGGCCATGCCGCTGCGCATAAAGAAGGTACCGTACAGGGGGCCACTGGCTCCGCCGACACTGGAAATCAATGTCATGCCCACCGTTTTTAGAACATTTCCGATGTCTTTGTCGGCCACGCCCGGCAGTTTTTCCAACACTTTGGTGAAGCCGCGGGCCATGTTGATGCCGTGGTCCGCATCGCCAATGGCGGAGTCCAACTGGGTCAGATACTCTTTGTTTTCAAATAGCACAGCCGCCAGGTTTTCCAGCCACTGCACGATTTGGACTTTGGTTACGACCATATCGTCTTCCTAAAAAAGATTGGTCCAATCTTAACGATTGGACCAATCTGGAATTCAGATGCCCCAGCGCAGGCCAGGCGTGTTGACGGGCGCATCCCAGAACGTAAGGATTTCGTCGTCCGCCTTCAACAGGGTGATGGAAAAACCTTGCATTTCCAGGGACGTGATGTAGGGGCCGACCAGGTTGCGTACGATGGTGATGCCTTTGTCGGCGCAGACCTGGGCCAGCTTGCGATAGATGGCGTACAGTTCGGAGACGGGCGTGCCGCCCATGCTGTTGACGAAGGCAATGACGTTGTCGCCGGCCTGGAAGGGGGTGTCGACGAGTTCTTTCTCTTCCCAATCGCCGGCATCGTTATCCCATTCTCGCACCGTTCGCGTATACGCATGGTCGTTGATGATCTCCAGGGCCATCATTTCCGTGATCTTGTCCGCTGTCACCATTTTCATCCGCTTTTGCCCTGGTTCACCGTGGATGCCAATGCCGATTTCCATTTCGTCGTCACCCAGGTCGAATGTTGGCTTGCCCGCGGCGGGCACGGTGCAGGACGTCAACGCCATGCCCATGCTGCGCCCATACTGGTTCACCTTGCGGCACAGGTCGGCGCACTGCTCCAGGTTGTAGCCGGCTTCGGCAGCCGCGCCCACGATCTTTTCCGCCAGCACGGTCGTGCCCACGCCGCGGCGACCTGCCGTGTACAGGCTGTCCTTCACGGCCACGTCGTCGTCGATGAGGATGCTTTGTACCTGAATGCCGTCGGCATAGGCCAGTTCCGCCGCTGTTTCAAAGTTGAGAACGTCACCTGTGTAGTTCTTGACGATGAAGAGGACGCCGGCGCCGCCGTCCACGGTCTTCGCCGCTTCGTACATCTGGTCCGGAGTGGGGGAGGTGAAGACTTCGCCCGGACAGGCGGCATGGAGCATGCCCATGCCCACGAACCCACCGTGCATGGGTTCGTGCCCGCTGCCACCGCCGGAGATGATGGCGACTTTGCCGGCAACGGGCGCATCGGCGCGGCAGACGTAATTTGGCTCAAAATGAACCTGCAGCATGTCGGGATGCGCCACGGCCATACCTTCCAACTGCTCTTTGACAACATCTTCAACCGCGTTGATTAATTTCTTCATGTGAGATTGCCTCCGGGAGTGGGCGAGTCCGCGAGTTTGCGAGTTTGCGGGTTTGCGAGTCCGTGAGTTTGCGGGTTTGTGGGCAAACTCGCCACTCGCCACTCGCCACTCACCACTCGCCACGCACCCCTTACAATACGATGCTGATGACAAGTCCCGCCAGGATGCCGCCGATGATGGGGGCGACCACGGGAATCCAACTATATCCCCAGTCGGAATCGCCTTTGCCGGCAATAGGCAGGAGGAAGTGCGCAATACGCGGACCCAAGTCACGAGCCGGGTTAATCGCATAGCCCGTGGGACCGCCGAGCGAGAGGCCAATGCCCCACACCAGCGCGCCTACCAGGAAGGGACCAAGACCAGAAGCGGGAATGCCGCTTTGTGCCATGCCGTTTTCCGCGAAGATCGAAGCCACGCCCAAAACCAACACCATCGTACCAATGATTTCCGTGATGTTGTTGGAAACCATGTTGCGAATAGCCGGGCCGGTACAGAAAACACCCAACTTGGCCCCTTGATCCTTCGTTTCCGCCCAGTGTGGCAGATAAGCCAACCAGACGATGACGCCGCCGAGGAAAGCGCCAATGAGTTGCGCGAGGATGTAAACGGGGACATCCGCCCACGGGAAGGTCCCGGCGACGGCGAAACCAATCGTTACTGCCGGATTGATGTGCGCTGCCGTGCTGCCAAACGCGCCGGATACAAAAACGCCAACCATGACGGCGAAGGCCCACCCTGTGGTAATCACGATCCAACCCGCGTTTTGCGCCTTCGATTTGTTGAGCAAAACAGCGGCCACCACGCCGTCACCCAAAATGATCAGAAACATTGTGCCGAACAATTCGCCTAAAAACGGACTAGCCATTTTTTCCCTCTCTTTGTGTTGTTGTTTGATTGTAACTACTAACGCCCTCTGGAGATTGGACCCATTTCAAACGCTCAATGGTCATTTTCACGAGAGAAAATTGCTCCAATCTGGCTTAGCAGCTACGTTTGATTTTGGCTTGCGATAGGGTGGATCCGCGCCGCGGAAACAGTCACCTTATCATTTCAGAAGTCGCCCCGTGGAGAAGAGATGCCTCAGGGAGCCGATTCTTTGGGCTTATAGCAGGTTTTTTTTGGGGGGGATAGAAAAGCGAGGTGGGGAGTGTTCTGGTCGATGTTTGTCCTCCTTTGGTTCAATGACGTTGCTGCGAATCAGCAGCTTTTGCACAAACAAAGCCCATCAGCGGACACACCTTATCCAGTAGACGTTGATCGGGCAAGTTGTACAGGATTTTGGGCGCGTGTGTCGGCTGATTTCCACACCGACACACCTTTATAATATGCAACAGACCAATAAAATCAATCATTCGACAACATACGTTTCACAATGAAACGTATTCGCCTTACTGTCGTTCCTTTATGAAACAGAGAGGGAAGAGATGGGGCTGTCCGCCTGCCGCGAAGGTGTGAGAGGATTATCGGCGAAATTGCGCCGGGGAAATATCCAGGCGCTTCATTTTGCGCCAGAGCGTGGTGCGTCCCATTTGTAGCTGTTGCGCCATTTCCCCTACACGCCCCTCGCAAGCCCACCCGGCCCGAATGATCGCTTCTCGTTCAGCTTCCGCCACCGTCAGAATCGGTTGCGGCTGTGGACTCCAACCCGTGAGTACGCGCCCCCGCCGCACCACTTCGGGCAAGTCTTCCACACGAATGACGCTATCCGTGCATTGGTTCATGGCGCGCTCCAGGGCGTTTTCCAACTCACGCACGTTGCCTGGCCAGGGGTAGCGGCGCAAAATTGCCAGGGCCTCATCGTCTATCCGGGTGGGACGTTTTTCGCGTAAGGTGACACGAGCCAGAAAGGATTCCGCCAGCAGGGGAATGTCCTCAACGCGGTCTCGCAAGGGGGGCACGGTGATGGAGAAGATGCCAAAGCGATAATACAAGTGCGGCAGAAAGTTGCCGTCGGAGACGGCCTGCTCCAGATTGGCGGAAGTGGCGGCCATGATGCGTACGTTAACGGGCGCGGGGTGGCTGCTCCCCAGGCGCATGATGTGGCTCGTTTCGATGACGTGGACGAGGGCGGCCTGCATCTCCAGGGACAACCCTTCGATCTGATCCAGCAGCAGCGTGCCATGGTTCGCCAACTCAAACTTGCTGGGGCGTCCGCTGGATGCGTCCATCTTCTCGTAACCCAGAAATTCCTGTGGCATCAGTTCATGGGGAATGGCGCGGCAGTTGATGGAAAGGAAAGGTTTATCGGCGCGGTCGCTGTCGTTGTGAATGGCGCGGGCAAGGTAATTTTTACCCACGCCGCCTTCGCCGCGGAGGAGGACAGGCGCGGTTCCGCGGGCGGCGGTGCGCGCCTGGCGTAAGATGCGGCGCATGGCCGCCGACTGATCGGACATGTCTTCGAGCTTGAGCGTGGCTTGCGCGCCGACTTGCTGCTGCACCAGGCGGCGTACGTGTTCGATAGGACGCAGCATGGCGATGTGTCCGATGGGTTGGTTGCTGCCGGCATTAATTGGACGCAGACTGAGCAAACAAGAAATCGCCGTACCATTGACATGGAAATTCATCTCCACGTCTTGCAACTCCCGATTCTCGTTTATGGCCTTCTTCAGCACCTCTGGAAGCCGCATCACCTCCGACAGCACCTGCCCCAACACGGTCGCGGGATTCAAACGCAACAGACGACCCGCCTGGGGGTTGATGTGGTTAATCTGGCCCGATTCATTCCAGGCAATAACGCCTTCGTCAATCGCCTCCAGCACCGTATTCACTTCCGTCAGACGCCGGTTGGCCTCCTCCAGAAACAGGTCTGTTTGCAACTGCCCGGAAATGGCCCGCGCCACGCTCATTACCAGAGAAAGCGTATGGGACGTAACCGCCGTGACCGGCGCGACAATGGCGATGATGCCAATGATGCGTCCGTTGACATGATGAATAGGCGCGGCCGAGGTGGACAGGTGGTGAAAAGCCTGGAAATAATGCTCCGCGCCCACAACCTGGATGGGCATGGCTTCCAGCATACACATACCCAGCGCCGTCGTGCCCAACTGCCCTTCCGCCCAATAGCTGCCCTGCCCCAGGCCCATCCGGTCAATGGTCGCGGACATGGTGGCATTGCCCCCCAGCGCCAAAACGCAGGCTGTGCCATCCGCCAACAAGATGGCGCAGTCGGAGCCTTCCATAAACTGGTACATGTCTTCCAGAAAAGGCGTGGAGAGGGCAATAAAGTCTGATTGTGCGCGGAGGATCGAGGTCAAGGCCGGTTCGCGCAGAGATTTGGGGCGAGGGGATGTGCCGGCACGCAAGGCACAGCGTCGCCACGATTGCAGTACGGCCGGGTCGGCGGCGGCAGCCAGGTGGGGTGGAACCTGGCCGCTGTCCATAAAGGCGAGCCAGATTTGCTGTAAGGTGTCGTGGTTAATGGGGTAGGAGGTGGGCTGCATGTTTACGTTTGACGGCGTGTGCGCCTGACAACGTACAGAAGCATTCAATTGCGCCTGTCTATATATAGATAGTATGCGAGCAGGGATATTTGTCAAGCGGAGTAGAGACTTGCGCCGGTACGGTTCCCGTTGAAGCCGGCACTCACTCCTGCAAGCCCAAAGAGCCCATGAGAATGGCCGCGGTTGGTTTTGATGCGTTGGAGGTGGCGGACTATGCCGGCATCTCAGACGGCGCCATAGTCCAATCTCCGCCGCGACCGGCAATAACAAAGAGAGCAATCGCTGAAAGAAACATTTCAGCAATCAATTCTTTGCGGCGGTCACGACTACGATGGCGACGTATCTTGATCACCAATGGCGGCGCGCAATTCAACCACAAAAGCGGGCAGCGACAGGCCGTAGATAGCGACGGCATCCGCCACGGTGTAAAACCGGGCCAATATGCAGCCGACACAGGCCATCTTGTGACCATTGAAAACGGCCATTGTTGCCGGCCAGCGCGTGAGCACGGCTTCAATTGTCATCGTTGCGAAAGCACCATCGTCCATCATGAAGACTCCCGCGCTCAGTGTATCCAGGTAGCCAGACAGGCCAACATGTTATCGTTGACAATTGACCCCACAAGTTCCCAAAGAAGCAAGGCTTTATCTGGCACGCGCCTGCCTGCTCCGACCACACCCATGAGACGGCTATGGTGTGTGCCTGGCAGGGTCAGGCGCGTGACCACCTTGTCCCCTTCCGCCGACGGAGATTCATAGCACGCTTGTCCCAGACCGCTTCCCACAAACGCGCATGATGGCTTCCTTCTCAGTAAAGGGCACGATGTGCCCGTAATCAATCGTTATCTCACCGCAGCGTCCGCAAATAGGCGATGATGTCGAGGATCTGCTCGTCTGTGAGAGCAGGATTGCCCCCTTTTGGCGGCATGTCAACGCCGGTTGTGTTGGCGGGATCGCTAATCGGCCTGCCGCTTTTCACGAAGGTTAACAGATCCTCATCTGTCGTAATACCGACGAATTCACTGGTCGTAAAGGGTTTACCCAGCCCTTCCATGCCGACGCCGCCCGGACCATGGCAAGCGATACAAACTGAGTTGTACAGGTCTTCACCTGCTTTCGCGTCACCCGTAGAAACCTGAACCACGCCATCTGACGTGTCAGACGGGGAGGCGTCCGACTCCCCGCCTCCGCCACACGCGACCAACGACACAACCAACAACAGGAACAAAATACGCCATACCTTCATCGATTCTTCTCCAAGAGTTACGACTTGTAACTACGTAAAGCAAGTCTGGCGAAATCCATATATGGGGATCGGAATCGCGGCTTTTGCCAGGCCAAACCCCATCTGTGGGCCGGCTGTAGCTTCCACGCCCCAAACGCCAGTGTCTTGTACGTAACTACCTACATAGATTTGCGGGTCCCCTTGAGAGGCGACCTCTTGCGCTGACGGCAACCTGAATTGTTGCCGTGATTTTTGTAAGCGAGCCGCAACTGCTAAGCCAGATGGGACCAATTTTTTCTGGTGAGGTTGGTCCCATCTCCAGAGGGCGTTAGTAGTTACAGCGAGCCGGGACGGCTACGGATGTTCCATTTCAGCGCCGCCCTGCATGAGCAACTCCTGCCAGGTCAGCACTCGCGCTCCTTCATACGCTTCCGCCAGGTCTTGGGCCTCCGCCTCATCCGCACATGCCAAGATGCCGAAGCCCATCGGTGTATGCAGGGCGTTGTCAAGGACGTAGGTAGCCGATTCCGCCGACAACCATTCCCCGCTCAAATAGTCATGCACCCAGAACGACGCTACCTCTTCCTGTGCTTCGCGCACATACGCCACCATACCGCCAATATCATCAAAGCGGCGCGCCTGACCTTCTGCTGTCCAGTAGGCAGCCGCAAATCGCTCGTCGTCGATGATCATGCGGCAACGGTCGCACGTGTCTTCTCCGTAGATGATGACGGGCGGCTGCCCGGTGTCGGGCGAATGACTACACCCGATTGCGAACAGGGACATGAGTAGCAGCAAACCAAGCACCGCGCGCCAGATTGTGAGTTTCACAATATACCTCTCCGTTTGAACAGAGCCATCGTGCCGGCAAATGGCAAGGCGATCCACAGCAGCAACAGGCCGATGAGCAGCGGCAGCAGCGCGGCGCCGAATGTGCGCGTGGCGTAGACGCCCGCCGGACCGAGGAGTTCGAGATTCCCGCGGATGTTGAGAACGGCGGCGACTCTGAACAGTTGCAGCGGATTGATCAGCGTCAAAGTAAATAGCTGGGCGATATCTAGTCGCGTTACCAGCGCAGTGCCCATCAACCCCAAATCGCCAAAGAAAGCGAGCAGCAGCCAGAGAAAAAGCGCCAGCCCAACGGCGGTTGCCGCTTTCCGCACGGCGGCGGACAGAAAAAAGCCGAGGCTGAGCGAGGCAACGGCCAGCAGGAAAGCGAACAGCACCAGCAGTAGATAAGCATCGGCCTGCGCGCCGCCGCCGCTGGCGGTGATAACTGCGCCGGTGATACCAAAACCCAGTCCCAGCGCCGCCAGCAGCGCCAATGCCATCCCCAGGAATTTGCCCAGCAGCATTTCGGTCTGGCTGATTGGCTGCGTCATCAGATAGGCAAGCGTGCCCTGGTCGCGTTCGCCGGCGAGGCTGAGTGCGCCGAGGGTCAGCCCCATCAGCGGCACGATGAGCAATACAAGATTGATGAGACTGGCGGCGGTTCGCCCGAATCCCGCCAATCCATAGCGCCCCGCGCCCGACAGAGCCAACCATGCCAGGGCCAACGAGAGGGCAGCAAAGGCAACCGTATACAGAACCAGCCAGCGGTTGCGCCGGGCATCCCGCAGCTCTTTTTGGGTCAAGATGAAGATGTTTTGATAATCGACCATCATCTACTCCACGACAAAATCGTTCACAATTACGCCCGCCTCGTGCAACATGCGCAACGTTAGGCCCTTTCGCTGTGGCGCAACCTGCACGCGGATGCCCCGCCCATTGGCGCTGACGGTCAGGCCATGTTGCGTGAGCAGTTGGGCAGCGGCCTCTATGCCATCGGGTGGCAAATAGAGGTGCAGGGTAGCCATTCGTCCGATGCGCTGTCCTATTTCGTGTGGCGGCGCATCAACAACCAGCTCACCCCCTTCGAGCAGCAACACGCGGTCGGCGAGTGCCGTCACTTCTTCCAGTCGATGAGATGAAAAGACCAGGGTTTTGCCGGCATGTTTTAATTGCAACAACAGCGCCAGAAAATCTTCGCGAGCGCGGATGTCGAGATTGGCCGTTGGCTCGTCAAGAATCAGCAATGGCGGATCCGCCAGCAACGCCAGCGCCAGCGCCAGCCGTTGCTTGAGACCCCCGCTGAGGTCACCGACGCATTTATCGCGGTGCGGCTGCAACGCCAGCCGTTCGAGCAGGTTCTCGGTGCGGCTATCAACCACTACTTTCTTGAGGGCAGCATAGAAGGCAACTGTTTCCCGCACCGTCATGTCATCGTGGAAGGTCAGTTCCTGCGGCACAAATCCGATCAATCGTCGCACCGCTTTGCCCTGCCGTGCCACATTGAGTCCGCCAACGGTTATAGCACCTTCAAACGGGATGAGGTTGAGCAGGCAGTGCAGGGCAGTGGTCTTCCCCGCGCCATTCGCGCCCCAGAAGGCAACTGCTTCGCCGGAGCGAATCGTCACACTCAGGTCATTGACGGCAGTCAGGTTGCCGAAGCGTTTGGTAAGATGGTCAATCGTTATCATCATCACATCCGTGGGGGCAGCAGATCGTTCTCCGGGTCGCGTCCTCTTTTGTCGTCGCGCCACCTTTACCTGTGTCAGGCTGATGAGTGTCAGCGCCCCGAGGAGCAAGCCACCCGTCGTCAGCACCCAGCCGGTCGCCGCGACTTTGGGGAGGGGGGGTGCATCGGGGATGCTGGGGGCAAGCAGGGGGTGGGTATCGACCAGTTTGGGCTGCGGCTTGACGATGGGAAAGGCACGTGAGGCGAAGTCAAGCGCCGCCGTGGCCGGACTGTATAGAAAGAGGCGCAGTTCGGGGCGGCGGGCGGTCATACTTTCAAAGAGGCGATCTGATTGGTAGGGGAAGTCGCCGCGCAAATCGCCATCGGCATCGTAACCGGCGTAGTCGCTCCAGTAATTGCCGGTGTTCCCCACCGTCCAATTGTTGGCATTGACGAGCGAGCCGCCGCCGGTGATCGAGACCTGTTCTTCGTTTTCCACAAAGCTGTTATCGCTTATGTCGTTGTGGCGCACCGCCGGCAGCAGTTCAATGCCGATGTCGTTGTAGGCGAATAGATTGCCGGCAATCTGGCCGATACTGTCTACTTCACGCGGCGACCCGTCCACGTATGCGCCCACACGGTTGTCGAGGAAAAGATTGTTTTGCACGACCGCGTCATCCATGTCCTTGAGGCCGATGCCATAGCCGCTGGGGCCGCGATTGCGGGCGACGGTGTTGTGTCGCATGGTCATGCGCCGACTGTACATCAGGAAAGCCCCGACTGAGTTGTCGAGCAGGCTGTTGCGTTCGATCAGGGCGTCGTCGCAATACATGAAGTGCAGGCCGTAGCGTCCGTGGCTGATGCTGTTGCCCCGCACCGTTAACCGTTCCGAGTACCACAGCACGACGTCGCGCCCGCGGATGACGGTGTTGCTTTCGATGATCACGTCGTTGCTGTACCAGACACGGATCGGGTCGCCGCGGCGCTGCACGGCCAGGTCTTTGCTGCTGATCTGGTTGTTGCGCAAGATGGTGCGGTCGGCCTGGCGCAAATAGATGCCGAACAGTGTTTCTTCAAGGCGATTATTTTCAATCAGGGCATCTGGCGACTCGACGGCGATGCCGGCATTTTCCTGATCGAGGACCTGCCCACTGTGGCGTACAACAAAGCCGCGCAAAGTCACATGGGGCGCGGTGATTTGGATGACAGTGCCCAAATCGCCGCCATCCACCACCGGCCAATCAACGCCGATCAGGGTAATCGGTTTGTCAATGGTCAGGGGACCATCGTAAACGCCGCCGTGGATTTCAAGCGTATCGCCCGCTTTAGCGGCGTCCAGGGCGGCGCGTAGATCGGCGGCGGAGAGCGTGGACGTGGTTTCCGCCGAAACCGCTCCCCCCATGATCAGGCCGATCAACACCACTAACCACAAACGCTTTATCATTTCGGAACCTATAACGTTCACTTTGCAACGCTCTCGACCAGCGGCTTATACATTTGTCGATGGTAGTACAAGCCAACAAGAATCAGGACAACCGCCAGAAACGCCAGCCACAGCCCGATGTCAAACGACGCCACCGTTTCAAACTGCCCCACTTTCCCGCGCCCCAAGATTGGCGGGACAAACGGGCCGATTGAACTGCTAAGCGCCGCGTGCGGGTCGAGATTGAGGCCGAAGTTACGCATCCAGTAATACATGTCGGCCAGAAAGAGAAAAGGCATCAGCAATGCCGGCAGCGTAAACAACACCGTCCATTTGCTGTGAATCTGAACGGCCGCCAACACCAGCAACACCAATATCACAATAGCCAGGATGCTGATCGAGCGCTCCAATTGCGCCGCTTCATCCAGCGGGCGCATGCCAATATAATGGTTGAGACCATCGATCTCGTTCACGTCGCCCGTCAAACGGTTGACGTAAACCTGTACTTCCAGCCCACGCGGATACTGCGGCGCCAGCAATTTCATACGCCAGTACGGCAAGAAAATAGAGACCAACAACACGGTTGCCGCCACCACGAACAGCACCGCCGGACGCCGATAGCGCGCGCGCTCTGTGTGCGTTGCGTTGGTGGGAATGCGCGGCCCGACAAAATTCTTAAACATGGTTTGCATTCATCCTATGGATTCGTCCAAAATCAACGGAGCCTTGTTTTCCTGGATTGAACTTGCACATTTGACGGGAGCAGACACGCAGGCCTGCCCCCGTCAATGAGGGCAAATTGGTTACGGCTCGATCAACAAGTAGCCAACCATCTCCAGGTGCAGCGCCGAACAGAATTCGGTGCAGTAGTAGGAAAAGACGCCGTCGTCCGTGGCATCGAATTCAAACGTTACCGCCTCGCCCGGCTCAATGCTCAGATTGATGTTGTACGCCGGAATTGAGAAGCCGTGCGTCGCGTCGTAGGCACGCTCCACGTTGGTGATGTGCCAGATGACATGGTCGCCCTGCTTGATCTCCACATGCTCGGGCGTGAAGTGGCTGCGCACCGCCGTCATCCAGATTTCGACCTCGTTGCCGTTGCGTTCAATGCGCTCCTCGCCCAACTGGACGGCATTGGGGTCAACTGCACCGGTGTGCGGGTTCCAGCCGATCTCAGGATACACCTCCCACGGCTGCAACTTGTCCGCCTTGATGATCTGGGCGTAGTGTGGCTCTCCGTCGGGAATGGGCATGTCGTAGAGTACGGGCATTGTCGTGCCGGGTTGACTGATGTCGATAAGCTGGAAGTTCTGTGGCAGCAATGGACCGACATTGGCGAAACGATCAACCGCCCACTTGTTCAGCGACACCAGGTATTGACCGTCGGGACTCACGGTATCGCCTTCGGCGGCGGCAATGTGGCCCACGTTGTATTGCACCGGTGTTTTTTGCACCAGCGACCAGGGAGGATCATCATTGAGCTTGTCGTAATCGCCGCCCAGGGTCCAGCGGGCAACAGCGGTGTCCAGGAAGAGGCTGGTGTAGGCGTAGCCATCGGGACCGAATTGGGTGTGCAGGGGGCCGAGGCCGAGTTCTACCTGGGCTTCGACGACGGCGTCGAAATCCAACACCGGCACGCCGTAGTCGTCCGATGTCCACTTCTCGTTGGCGATAGCGTCCTGGATTTTGCTCCAGCTATAGACGGTGACGTGCGGGTCAAGTTTGCCACTGATGACGAAGTACTCGCCACCGGGGGCCACATCGACGCCGTGTGGGCTTTTGGGTTCCGGCGCGAAGTAAAGCAACCCCTCGGCAATGGCGGTGTCGAGCATGATGACGGGGAAGCCGTTGATCTCGGTTGTTTTGCCGGCAGCGGCGATTTCGGCGGCTTTGTTCAGGTTGATGATGTGCAGGTAGTCCATATCGCGCTGGCTGGCGCCCGACTCAAACGGGGCGTTGCCGTCTTCGACGCCACCCGTGGCCATTTCCGTATTGAACGAGTTGCAGAAAATCCATCCATCGCTGACTAATTTGCCGGCATCACACAAGTCTTGCCAGTAGGGAGGCAGCTCCAGGGCAAACGATTGACCGGGGACAATACGTCCGGCGGCGCGGTCGAATTTCCAGATGGTGACCATGCCGCGGTAATCCTCGGCATAGTTGTCAAGCGAGCTGTACGCCCCACCGAGCGGCGCGGCGTACTGTCCACCCTCGATCACCCAGTCGGTGTTGGGCGTGACAAACGTGCCGCCGTGATCGTTGACGGCAATAGGATTCTTGATAATCTGTTTGGTTTCAAAATCCTTGAGGTCAATGAGGGCGATACGAGCGTTGGCCTTGTCGTTGATGAAAAGGAATTGACCGTCGTAGTCGCCGCCTGTTTCACTGAGGGCGGGGTGATGGGTATCGCCCCAAAGCACTTCCCGGCCATTGACGTTGCCGCCTTGCAGCACTTCCATCGTGCCGCTCGCGCCGTAACCATACCCTTGCCACGGTTCGGGGGTAAAAACGGCAATTTTCTTGAGGATGCGCATGGATGGCATACCAATAACATACACCTGACCGGAGTGACCCCCTGAGGAAAACATGATGTATTCGTCATGTGTTCCTGAGGGGGTATAGGTTTTGAGAGCGGCAGCGACATCTTCGGGAGTCAGGCCGCGGGCTTCGATAATGGCGTTGGTATCAGCCGATAATCCCGCGGATGTCTCCTCGTCTTGACGGCAACTGGCAACTGAGGCCAGCAATCCCACTGTCAAGATGATGAGCAACCATAGGAAGGGTCGGCGCAAGATCGGGTAGGGTTTCATGATCATATCTCCGTTTACTGGTTCTTCTCTGGGCAGAACTGCCCTCTGACATAGTTACATACACCGTAACTGTAAGGGAGAAATGACCTTTCTTCTTTGCGCTGGCGCAAATACGAACGCCATGATATGAAATTGGTTTGATCAGGAGAGGGGGGAAGTTGCCGGCAGCGTTACGGGTGCTTGCGCGGGAGGTGATTGGGCAAATCTTCGGCCACGGCAACGATTTCATGCGGTTGGACCAGCACCACCTGCTCGCGCCCCGTGGTGATCCAGCCGGCCTTTTCCCACTGCGACAGTGTGCGGCTGGTTGTATAGAGCGTTGTTCCGGTCATTTCCGCGAGAGCCTGACGGGAGAGCGACAAGTCAATGAGAATACCATCCGCCGTTTTGCGGCCAAGCTGCCGCACCAGCCGCAAGAGGGCGCGGGCAATGCGTCGCTCGACGCGCTCCGTCGCTAACTCGCGGAAGCGGTCAGAGATATTCAGGAAGTGGTTGGCGATTATTTCAAGACCGTTAAGGGCGAGTTGTGGATAGCGGAGCATGAACTGTTTGGTGGTGGCGGCATCCCAGCAGAGCAGGTCGCATTGGTCGAGGGTTTCGGCGGAAACCGGGTATGACATGCCGCTTAACACGGCGATGATGCCGAAGCCCTCACCTGGGGTGACGTGGTGAACAATAACCTGATGCCCTTCCGCCGTGATCTGCTGCAGTCGGATTTGCCCCTGGCGCAAAATATAAAACAGATCGGCGGGATCGTCCTGATGGAACAGGTAGATACCGGCGGCAGCCTGGTGCGCGCGCCCGTATCCTAGAAATGCTTCAACCTCATCAAGCTGCAAACCGTGCAGGAACCCGCAGCGGCGCACGATCAGTTCACGCTCATCAATCATAGGCCCAATCGTAGCATAATTCGCGCCCAGACGCCCCTACAAATCTTGATGATTCCCGGACGGATCAGACCCCGCTCCCCCATCTGGAAAAGCGGTTTTTCAGTCGCCACGGGTGTGGTGTGCTCAGGACTGACGATGAAATAAAGGACGGAATGGCATCGTCAGTTTGAAGACCCGGTAAGGAAACAACTTCGTTGTCTTCTTGAATTTCCGTTCCTTAATCATGACCTTCTGGCGCACGCAGCGCCGGGGAAATGCGGCGTAGGAGAAGGGTTGCCCTGCGACTGAAGCTGTAGCTGGTTTGTAACTTGCTTGTGTCAGAATAGGGACTGCCGGGGCGGGTCTTGGGACGTGCCGGCATTTCTAATTCAACTCCCAGGAGTAAGCGAGACGGAACACAATGAAATTTCAAGGAAAAGTGTGCCTGGTTACAGGAGGCGCGGCGGGCATTGGCCGCGCTACGGCGGCAAAATTCCTGGCGGAGGGAGCCAGCGTCGTGATTTGTGACGTGAATGAAGCAGCGGGGCAGGCCGCGGCGGCGGCGTTGGGAGCGGGCGCGCGCTTTGATGTCGTCAATGTGGCGGATAGCGCGGCGGTGCAGGCGTGGGTAGCGGATGTGGCGGCGGCGTATGGGCGGATCGATGTGTTGGTGAACAATGCCGGCATCACCCGCGACGCCCAACTCATCAAATACAAAAACGGCGCAGTCGTGGACCAGATGTCCGCGGCCGCCTGGGACGCCGTCATCAACGTCAACCTCAAAGGCGTCTTCAACTGCACCCAGGCCGTCGTTCCCATCATGATTGCCCAGGGCGGCGGCGTCATCCTCAACGCCTCCTCCGTCGTTGGCCTCTACGGCAACTTCGGACAAACCAACTACGTCGCCACCAAAGCGGGCGTCATCGGCATGACCAAAGTATGGGCGCGGGAACTGGGCAAGTACCACATCCGCGTCAACGCCGTGGCCCCCGGTTTCATCGGGACGGAAATGGTGCAGGCCATGCCGGAAAAAGTGCTGGCCGTCATGCGCGAACACACCCCCATTGGCCGCCTGGGCGAACCGGTGGACATCGCCAACGCCTACGCCTTTCTCGCCTCCGACGAAGCCAGCTTCATCACCGGCGCGGTCCTCAGCGTCGATGGCGGCATCGTCATTGGGACGTGAGAGGGGCGAGTGGTGAGTGGCGAGTGGCGAGTGGTGAGTGGCTGTCCACCAACCACTGACCACCAACCACTGACTACCAACCACCAACTATCCACTACAAACTAACCTTATGACCCGATATGTGCGGATTTTGAGTACGGGGCGGTATGTGCCGGAGAAGGTGCTGCCCAATGCCTATTTTGATGCGCTCTTCCCGGAGCGCGATATTGATGGCTGGCTGACGCGGAACGTGGGCATCCGCGAGCGGCATGTGATGGCTGCGGAGGAGGCGACGAGCGACCTGGCGCTGCACGCGGCGCGGCAGGCGTTGGCGCGCGCTGGCTTGCGCGCCGCCGACCTCGATCTGATCATTGTGGCTACGGATACGCCTGATTTCATCAGCCCGGCGACGGCGACGGTGTTACAGGAGAAGCTGCGGCAGGTGGAAGGCGTGGGGTCGGGGTGGAATGCCGGCACGTTTGACCTCAACTGTGCCTGCGCCGGCTGGGTGACCGCCCTGGACACCGCCGCCCGCCACATCCTCACCGACGCGGACACCAACCACGTCCTTGTCGTGGGGGCATACGGCATGAGTCGTTTTGTGGATTACACCGACCACAAGACTTGCACCCTCTTTGCCGATGGCGCGGGAGCCGTCGTTCTCGGCGTGGGCGATGCGCCCGGTTTCCTCGCCAGCAAAATCGTGGCCTACGGCGGCTACTACGACGCCCTGGGCATCTACACGGGGGGTGTTGCCTGTCCGACGACGCCTGTTAGCGAAAATGCCGGCATACCCCGCGTGCAGTTCGTCAAAAAATTCCCCCCCACCTTCAACTCCGACAACTGGCCGACCCTCATTCGCGCCACCGTCGCCAAAGCGGGCTTCACCGTAGACGACGTGGCCTTCTTCGTCTTCACGCAGCTCAACCTGAACACCATCAAAGAAACGATGGCGATCCTGGAGCAGCCGCTGACCAAAACCCATTGGGTGATGGACAAATGGGGCTACACCGGCTCCGCCTGCATCCCCATGGCTCTGGATGACGCCCTGGAGCAAGGCCGTGGCCCCCATCCCGGCGACCTGGTACTCTTCTGCGCCAGCGGCGGCGGCATCTCCATGGCCGTGAGTTTGTGGCGGTGGTGAAGTTGACGGTTGGCGGAAGGGTATTTCTTTAGATCAGCCTCCAAGAATGAACCAACCTCTTGTGACCAACCAATCTTGCTAATCATCAACGACTATGTTCATCGGCGACTATCTCGGACGACGGGCTATTTATTCTCCAGAGCGGCTGGCGGTGGTGGATGCCGGCAAAAATCCCCCCTGGCGGCTCACGTATGCGGAAATGAACGAGCGGGCCAATCGGCTGGCAAGCTGGCTGCGCCAGGTTGCCGGCATTCAACCGGGAGACCGCGTCGCCATTCTGGCGCGGGACGGTGTGGAGCATCTGGACACCTTCTTTGCCTGCGGCAAGCTGGGGGCGATCCACACAGCCTTAAACTGGCGGCTGCATTGGCGGGAAAATGCCGGCATTCTCGCCCAAACCACCCCCACCGTCCTCATCTACTCCCACGACTTCCTCCCCGCCGTCACCCAAATCCAGCAACACCTCGCCGCCCACGCCATCCCCCACATGCTGCACCTGGATGGCGAAGGCGCGCCCGGCAGCGCCCACTTTGAAACCATCCTGCAAGCCGGCAGCCCCGCCCCCATTGCCACCGAAACCGTCAACGAAGAAACCATAGCCGCCCTCATCTTCACCGGCGGCACCACCGGCCTCCCCAAAGCGGCGCAAATCTCCCACCGCATGATCGCCTGGAACACCCTCAACACCATCATCCACGATCTGCACCACGACGACACCTACCTCAACGTCTTCCCCCTCTTCCACACCGGCGGCCTCTTCGTCTACACCCTGCCCAACGTCATCCTCGGCGGCACAACCATCCTCACGCGCCAGTTCGACCCCGACCAGATTCTCACCCTCATTGAGCAGGAACAGGTCACGCTCTTCGCCGGCGTGCCCACCATGTACCAAATGCTCACCCAGGCCGGCCGCTGGGCCTCGGCCAACCTGGCGTCGCTGCGTTTCTGCACCAGCGGCGGCGCGCCGCTGCCCGTGCCCCTGGCGCAAAAATACATAGCGGAAAAGGGGGTGCGCTTCAAGCAAGGTTTTGGCATGACGGAGTTTGGCCCCGGTATTTTCGCGCTGGCTGCTGAGGATGCCGTGGATCATGCCGGCAGCATTGGCCGCCCCAACTTCTACATAGACGCACGCATCGTTGATGATGACAACCGGCCATTGCCCCCCAACGAGGTAGGCGAACTGGTCCTGAAAGGTCCCAGCCAATCCTCCGGCTACTTCCATGACCCTGAAGCCAGCGCCGCCGCCGTGGATGAAGCCGGCTGGTTCCACACAGGGGACATGGCGCGGCGCGATGCGGACTGGTATTTCACCATCGTGGACCGCAAAAAGGACATGTTTATTTCCGGCGGGGAGAACGTCTATCCGGCGGAAATTGAGGCGGTGCTGTATCAACATCCCGCGGTGCATATGTGCGCGGTCATTGGCTTGCCGGATGCGCGATGGGGAGAGGTGGGCCTGGCCTGCGTGGTGCTGCAGCCGGGAGAGGCCGTCACGGCAGAGGCGCTGCTGGCCTTCCTGGGGGCACGTCTGGCGCGTTATAAAGTGCCCCGGCGCGTGGAGATTTTGCCCGAACTGCCGGTATCGGCTGCCGGCAAAATCCTCAAACGGGAGCTGAAAAATCGCTTCAGCCCTCCGTCTACCTGACAAAATGACCGTCCGATAATAACCTCACGCTCTATTACGGACGGTTACTGACAAGTTATCCACGATGGCCGCTATCGTAGATAGCCGCTATCGTAGATAGCCGCTATCATGGATAGCCGCTATCATGGATAGCCGCTGTCATGGATAGCCGCTGTCCGCACATTTTCGCGGATTTAATGGCGGACAGCCACAAAGGAATCGTCGTGGAACAGGAACAACCCAGAAAAAAAAAGCGGCGTCGGATTAGCGACGAGGCCGTGCGAGATACTATTTTGCAGTTGTGCGCAGCGGCGGGCGCGACCGGCGCAGTCGATCCCGGAGAAGTGGCACGGGCGCTCTATCCTGAGGCGTGGCAATCACTGCTGCCGCGCGTGCGCCTCACGGCCAAAAAACTGGCCCTGTCCGGATACATCCTCATTTTGCGCAAGGGGAAGCCCGCGGACCCGAATGAATTTAAGGGCGTGATCAAGCTGCGTCTGGGAGATATACCATTTCCCGAAGAAGAAACCCCCTAGAACTGGCTGCCCCCTCTGGCGAAGGACGCTTTGCCGGTGCGCCACGCCTTTGATAGCCTTGTCCGCTCTAAACAGACCCCTGCACTTCGGTGGAGGTTGTTTGCTGAAACCATTTGTCCAACGCCTTGCGAGAAAAGCGCCAGGTTCCACCGAATTTGCGTCCAGGCAACCGCCCGTCTTGCGCGAGGCGGTAAACGGTGGATTCGGCCAACTTCAGGTAAGAGGAAACCTCTTTCACCGTCATGACATTGTCGTCATAGTCATTGTCGTTCATTTCCTAATACTCCTACAATTGCAATGAATGCGAGTAAATAGTTACCACCGTCTTCCCAGAAGCCATATTGATGCGAAGTGATTTGAATGGCGAGACGCTTTTGGCCTAAATCGAGCTTCCAGGAAGGTTTGTCGGTACATGCCGCCACCATCTTCCCGGAAGCTATTTGATCGGAGACGCCAGCGTAACGTCTCAATGTTGGTTTAGCACAGAGTACGATCCAGGATGACGCGCCCGGCTTTCCCCATGTCTTGATATGCTTAACTCTCACGTATTTTAAGGGCAAACTTCGATTATTGCTTATCTTTATGCGTTTTTTGCGGCAACTTTCCCCCTTTGCCGGCATCATTCCCCCTCCCCTCTTCAAAAACACGGGTCAATACGCGCAAGAATCAGACTAAAAACGCCAATAAACGCTTGAAATGATAGATTTAGAGAGAAAAAAGTTCAAAGAAGATTGACCTCTATTCATATTTATTCTATACTGTGGCTGCGTTTCAGCCGTTAACATTGTCATAGTGTTGTCTACTGTGATGAAGGGGACACCTCGGGAGGAAAGGAATGGAACCAGATCGAGAACAGATCAGGCGGGAGATTGAGTCAGTGCGTGTGCTTTTCGATATTTCGCTGGATGAAGAATTTTCGGGCCTACTCCTCAATCTCATTGCGGAAAACACAGAACGGGGACGCCTGGCGAGGTATTTGGACAAAGAGGCGGATACCAGTCTCGTCCAATATATCCGGCTGGTCATTCGTAATTATCGAGAGCAGCACAAGCGAGTTGAAGGACTACAAATCGGGCGAGATTCAACGCTGTGGGAAACACTGTACGGCCAGGTGCGTTCTTGGGTGTACGATTACCTCTGCCGGCACGGGTTCATGCCCAACGAAGGCACTTTTCGCCTGGTCGATGATTACACTTCATTCACCGTCGAAGAACTGCTGCTGTCACACTTCCCATACGACATTGACTTCGACCGCTGGGCGCGTACGCTGGCGCAGAACACCTGTAGCAAGTATATTGCCAGGGCGATGCGCCAGAAGCGCGCACCCGATCGCCATCAAGTGGGCCTGGAGCAGTGGCATCCCGCCTCATCGGCCAGCGTTCATGAAGAGTGGCTGCTGATCGACGAGGCCACCGAAGAGATGAAGCAGCTGCTCTGGAAACTCCCTGGCAGTTTCCGCACGGTGCTGCTACTTCGTTATTACGAGAGTCTCGACTACGTCGAAATCGCCGAGGTCATGGGGCGCAGTTTGAAGGCTGTTTACAATCTTCATTTCAAGGCAATTGCCCGACTGAGGGAAATTTTGCCGGCAAACGAGTATAATACTCTACATGGAAGCAAACAATCCGGCAAACGACCTTCGCGCCAAGATGATCTACTTGCGCGCCCAACTCACCCAGAAGACCCCCAATAAGTCTCTACTGGCGCAGTTACGCGCACACCTGGCGGCTGTCGGCATTTCCCCGGAAGAAACGTCACCCACCGACATGGAATCGCTTGACCTGCTGGCGCAGCAGGCGCTGGATGGCGTTGACATTCCCGCCCAGCATCCCGCTTTCTTCTATCAGCTTCTGGTCAACCCGGAACTCCGCCGGGCGTTTTTGGATGCATTGGAAGCGTTGGAGCAGATGAATGCCGGCAAGTCCCCCCTCCAACCTCCTCCCGCCCCCGCCTCCCTAGAATTCTTGACGAAAGTCCCCCCAAAACCGACCATCCAATGGTGGCGTCAGCAAAAATGGCGCGTTACCTGGCAGCAGACCGCCGCGCAACTCCAGTCCATCTTCTTTCCCCCGGCTGCCCTCAGCGCCCACCGTGCCGTTGACCCCGCCGGTGACGCGCAATACCTCCTCTTCCGCAGCCAGGCGCGCGTGGAAAACCAACTGCTCGACGTTTCTCTGGATGCCGTCTACCACCCAGATGAAAATAGCCTCCATTTAATCCTGTCCGTCGGACAGAGTGGTGTGGACGCCCCCTTGTTTGTCACCCTGCGCTGGGGAGACTATGAGCAAACCCTGCCCCTTTCCGCTCAGCCGCTCTCCTTCCCCCCCCTACCCATCACCGACGTGCTTGACGTCTCGGGAGACCACATTATCGGCCCGCTGCATTTGCAGATAGACGCCGCCGCCCCCGAAGCCTGACACCTGTGTGCCTGCCTCAAGCGGAGATAGACGCTTCCACGCGCGGGTGGGGAATCTCCACCAGCAGCATCGCCCCGCCATCCGGCAAATTTCGCAGCCGCAAACGCCCCCCCAACAGAGCCACGCGCTCGCTGATCCCCAGCAACCCATAATGCCCTTGTGACGACAAAGCGGCCAGATCAAAATCCCCCGGCAACCCCTGCCCATTGTCCACAATAGAAACCAACAGCGTGCGCGGCGTCGTATGCTGCAACGAAACCGTCACCGCCGTGGCCCCCGCGTGGCGGCGCACATTGCTCAACCCTTCCTGCACTATGCGAAAAATCGACAACTCAATGGCTTCCGGCAGGCGACCCACGTTGGCGTTCATCTCCAGTTTCACCTGCACGCCCGTACGCTCGCTCCAATCGCGGGTGAAACTGAGTAGCGCCGCCCCCACGCCAAAGCTGTCAATGGTCGGCGGGCGCAAGTTGCCGCAAATACGGCGCACATCCTCCACCAACTCCCGAATACTATGGCGAATATCCCCGACCTCTTCCTGCTGCTCAGGCGTGATGGTCTCGTCCGTTTCGATCTCTTCCAGGCGATAATTGATGCTGAGCATATCCTGGATCACTTCGTCATGCAGCTCGCGCGCCAGATGCTTGCGCTCCTCCTCCCGTTCCGTGAGCAGGCGGCGCTGCGCGTCCTGCAAGGCCAGGTTCGCCTGATCCAGCGCCCGCACCTGCTTGCCCAACTCCTGCACAAGCTGCCGGTTGAGCGTGTCCTGCGCCTCCAGGCTGCGTTCCAACATCGCCTGTTGATGCCGCAGCTTCTCCGCCTGTTCGCGGGCGCGGTAGTAGCTGTCCAACGCCCACAGCGCCGGCGTCAACTGCGCCTGTTCGTGCATGCCCATCATGGCCGCCACCACTTCTTCGCGGCTGGTCTCGTCGGTACGCCAGTTGCGAATGAGGCGGCCCTGGCGCAGCACAATAATGCGGTCGGTGACGGCAAAGAGGTGTTCCAGGTTGTTGCTGGCAAAGAGAACGGTCATGCCCTGCTGCTGCCACTGTTGGACGAGGGACAGCACACCTTGCTGATAGCGATAACTGAGAAGATTGGTGGGTTCATCCATCACCACCAGGCGCGGCTGGCCGGTCATGGCGCGGGCGATGGTCAGAAGTTGTCGCTGCTCACTGGAGAGGTTGATCACCTTTGTGCGCAGCGAGTCGAAGTAGACACCCATCTGGGACAGAATCCGCGTGGCTTGTTCGTCCATGCGCCGCTGGCTGGGGAAGAGAATCCCTTTGCTCCAGGGAGGCCAACCAATCTCCCGCCCCAAAAAAATGTTACCCGTGATGTCCAACCGCTCAACAAGCTGCGGTTCCTGGTGAATGACTTCGATGCCTAGCTGCCGGGTTTCCTGGCCGGGATGGAGGCGCTGCCCTTGAAAGAAGATGTCACCGCCGCTGGGGGGCGTCAGCCCGGCGAGGATGTTGGCGATGACGGATTTGCCCGCGCCGCTGCGCCCTGCCAGCCCAACCACCTCCCCGGCGGCCACGTCAAAACTGACTCCCCGCACTGCTTGCAGGGTGCCAAAGCTCTTGGAGAGGTTGTTGACCCGAAGCAGCGGTTCCATAGGCTGTGCTTCCCGGAAGCTCGATTCCAGGCCATTTGGCGGCAAAACAGCTTCCGGGAAGATGTATCCGCTGAAGCTGGACCAATCGGCTCAGGCGATGCCCGACTGGCTGCGGCTACGCCGTGAAATGGAGTCAACGAGGGCGGCGACGAGGAGGACGATGCCGGTAATGATGAATTTGACCCCGGAGCTAAGTCCGAGGAGTCCCATGCCATTTTCGACGCTGGCAATGACGAGCGCGCCTAATACGGCGCTGACGACGCGCCCGCTGCCGCCGAAGAGGCTGGTTCCGCCAATAACGGCGGCGGCGATGGAGTTAAGGAGGAGGTTGCCGCCGCCCGCGGCGGTGTCCACGGAGCGCAGGCGGGAGGCGAGGATGATGCCGCCCATGCCGGCCATGAGGCTGGAGATCATGAAGACGAGGATGCGGATCCGTTCGACGTTAATGCCGGCACGTCTCGCCGCCTCCTTGTTTCCCCCCACTGCGTACACATACCGCCCAAAGCGCGTGCGTGTAGCCAGAAAGGTGAAACCCGCCAGCAGCACAATCAAGATCAACCCCACAATGGGAACCCCGCGATCCTTGTTGGCGACAAACACGGCGCCCGCTACGATCACCGCCAACAGCGCGATTTGTACCACTGTGACCAGCAGCGGCTTGCTGGCCAGCCCCTGGCGGCGGCGGCTAAGGACGCCCTGCAATTGCAGCAGCGCGTACAACCCCACAAAAGCAGCCGCGGCCAACCAGCCCCAGAGCGGCGGCAGCCAGAAGTTGGCAATCCCGATCACCAGCTTGTCCTGGATGATTACCGTGCCCGCGCCGCCGATGAGAATGACCACGGCCCCATTCCAGGCCAACAATCCGGCCAGCGTGACGACGAAAGAGGGAACCTGGAAACGGGTGATAATGAAGCCGTGCAGGATGCCGATGGCGGCGGCGGCGGCCAGGGCGATGGGGATAGCCGCGTACCAGGGCCACGGATTGGGTTCGCGCAGCAGCAGCGTCATGCTGACAGCGGCCACGGCGCTGACGTACCCCACAGAGAGGTCGATTTCCCCCAACAGCAGCACGTAGACGACGCCGATGGCGATGGTGGTGTAGCCGGCCATCTGCACGATGAGGTTGACGAAGTTGCGGGCGGTGAGGAAGTTCTCGTTTTGCGATTGGAAGATGATGGCGATGATGATCAGGCCGAGGAAGATGGGTAGCGAGCCGAGGTCGCCGGAGCGAACACGTTTGAGGTAGTCGGAGACGTATTGGCCGGCTGTTTGCCGGGCGGGTTGTGTCAAATAGGTGGTTTCGTTAGCTGCTGAGTTGCTCATGTCTCTTTCATCCCTGGAACGTGTTCAAGTTTGCCGGCAGTAATCGCGTGAACAACTTCTTGCTGCGTCGTGTTGACCGTGAAAAACTCCCTCACGTTTTGCCCCAGGCGCAGCACCGTGATGCGGTGCGAGACTTCAAAAACATCATGCAGGTTGTGGGAGATGATCACCACAGCCAGTCCTTTGTCCGCCAGGCGGCGCACCAGGTCCAGCACTTGCCGCGTTTGGGCCACGCCGAGGGCGGCGGTCGGCTCGTCGAGGATGACGAGTTTGGAGTTCCACATGACGGCTTTGGCCACGGCGATGGCCTGCCGCTGCCCGCCGGAGAGTTCGGCGACAGCTTGCCGCACGGAGCGCAGGGTCATCACGGAGAGGGAGTCGAGCGTTTCGATGGCCGCCTGTTCCATAGAGGCCTCATCCAGACGGCGGAAGCTGAGCGTGCGTTCTCGTCCGAGGAACATATTGGCGACGACGTCGAGGTTGTCGGCCAGCGCCAGGTCCTGGTAGACGATTTCGATACCCAGGGCGGCGGCGTCGCGCGGCCCATGGATGTTGACTTTTTTACCCTCGAAGGAGATGTCGCCGTGGTCGAAGGGGTAAATGCCGGCAATTCCCTTAATCAGCGTTGATTTGCCGGCCCCGTTGTCCCCCACCAGCGCCATCACCTCCCCCGGGCGCACGGCAAAATCAACATTCTTTAACGCATGCACGGCGCCAAAGCTCTTTGACACCCCCCGTAATTCAAGGATCGCTTCTGCTGCCAATGTTCCGCCTCCTGGAGAATACCCTGTAGGGCGAGCTTCTCGCTCGCCCCCCTCAAAACAACCAAGTGAGCGCCCAGAACTTTTATCTCCCCAAGATTGTTCATTCTTCAAGAATGAACCAATCTGAACAGGTACGCCACCATTATAGCGCAATAGGTGCGACGCACCGATGAAGTACGTCGCACCCGGCTCACTTCATTTATTACCGATCCGCGGGGCAGTACTGCTCAAACTCACCCACGCAAATCTCGTCCCAATTGCGGAAACCATCCGCGATCACCGTCTCCGCGATGTTCTCATTCGTCACGGAGATGGGCGTCAACTTGGCGAACGGAATGTCATTCTGGCCGTTGTTGATCGTGTCGTTGGCGACCACGGACACATCTTCGCCGCGCAGAAGGCGAATGGCGGCCTGCGCCGCGGCTTCCGCCTCCAACTTGATGGGCTTGTAGACGGTCATGGCTTGCCAGCCGGAGAGGATGTTCTGGATGCCGCCGACGGTGGCGTCCTGGCCACTGACGGGGATGGGCTGCAAGCCCTGGCTCTTGAGAGCGGAGATGACGGAGTTCGCCAGACCGTCGTTGGCGGCGAAGACGGCGTCTACATTGCCACCGGCGGCGGTGAGAATCTGCTCGAAGATGACGAGCGCCTGCTGGTTGTCCCACTCCGGCACGGCCTGGTCGGCCACCAGGTTCCATTCACCCGCGTCATAGTGCGGTTGGGCGATGGAGAAGTACCCTTCACGGAAGAGGGTGGCGTTGTTGTCGGTGGGGGAGCCATTCAACTGCACCACCTGCGGCGTGTCCACGGGCAGGGCGTTGATCAGGGGTTCCAGGGTTTCGCCCATGAGGCGACCGACGGAGACGTTGTCGAAGCTAACGTAAAGGTCCGCGCCAGGGCCTTCGATGGTGAGGCGGTCGTAGTCAATGACCTTGACGCCGGCCTCGCGCGCCTGGGCGATGATGGCCGCGCCACTGCCGCTGTCCAGGTTGACCAGGAGCAGCACGGTGGCCCCGTTGGTGATCGCCTGCTCCGCTTGCGTTTGCTGCGTGCGGGCGTCCCCTTCGGCGTTGACGATGGTGTATTTCACGCCGGCGGCGTCGAAGGCTTGCTCAAAGAAGCGGCGGTCGTCGTTTTCCCAGCGGGCGGACGAGGCGCTGTCCGGCAGCAACACGGCGATCATGCCTTCATCCATCATCGCGCCGCCCTGCTCCGTGGGGCAGTACTGCGCGTACTCACCGACGCAGATTTCTTCCCAGGTGCGGAAGCCATCGGCAATCACGGTGTCGGCGATGTTGTCTTTGGTGACGGCCAGCGGGGTCAGTTTGATGAAGGGCAGGTCACCCTGGCCATTGTTGATGGTGTCACCGGTGAGGCTGGCGGCTTCTTCGCCGTTGAGAAGAGCAATGGCGACCTGGGCCGCGGCTTCCGCCTCCAACTTGATGGGCTTGTAGACGGTCATGGCTTGCCAGCCGGAGAGGATGTTCTGGATGCCGCCGACGGTGGCATCCTGGCCGCTGACGGGGATGGGCTGCAAGCCCTGGCTCTTGAGAGCGGAGATGACGGAGTTCGCCAGACCGTCGTTGGCGGCGAAGACGGCGTCTACATTGCCGCCGGCGGCGGTGAGAATCTGCTCGAAGATGACGAGCGCCTGCTGGTTGTCCCACTCCGGCACGGCCTGGTCGGCCACCAGGTTCCATTCACCCGCGTCGTAGTGCGGTTGGGCGATGGAGAAGTACCCTTCACGGAAGAGGGTGGCGTTGTTGTCGGTGGGGGAGCCATTCAACTGCACCACCTGCGGCGTGTCCACGGGCAGGGCGTTGATCAGGGGTTCCAGGGTTTCGCCCATGAGGCGACCGACGGAGACGTTGTCGAAGCTGACGTAGACATCCGCGCCGGGGCCTTCGATGGTGAGGCGGTCGTAGTCGATGACCTTGACGCCGGCCTCGCGCGCCTGGGCGATGATGGCCGCGCCACTACCGCTGTCCAGGTTGACCAGGAGCAGCACTTTGGCTCCGTTGGTGATCGCCTGCTCCGCTTGCGTTTGCTGCGTGCGGGCGTCCCCTTCGGCGTTGACGATGGTGTATTTCACGCCGGCGGCGTCGAAGGCTTGCTCAAAGAAGCGGCGGTCGTCATTTTCCCAGCGGGCGGACGAGGCGCTGTCCGGCAGCAGCACGGCGATGCTGCCTTCCGGGGCGGTTATTTCTTCGGATGTGCCGCCGCCGGGGGCTTCGGTGGCCGCGGGAGTGTTCGTTTCGCTGGTATCGCTGCCACCGCAAGCGACGAGTACCAGGGCCAGCGCGAGCGCCAGCAGCAGGGTGAATAGGCGATTTCGGCTTGAGAATAGCATGTTCCTTCTCCTCGAAAAGATGAACGGTGGACGGGAATGTATGGGCAACGTTGCCGGTGCGGGGGACGCTGTGCCGGGAATAGGCCAATTCATCGCACAACGATTGGTGGCGCGTGCCGCGTTGAGCCGTTGCCCACGGAAACCGGGGAAAGAGGTGATCAGTTGTTGGGCGATGTGCCATACAAAACTGAACTGGCGTTGGTTAAGTTACACAAAAAGGATAGCATGGGAGTGGGAATGCCGGCATCAAGGCTTCCCCCCAATCATTTAACGGAAATCCCCTGCTTGCTTTGGGGGAAAACCCCTAACGGGCATAGGGAGACGGGGCCATTCATCGCCGGGCGAATTCAGGTAAAATGGCGACATGGCAAAGACGACCCTTTTGTTAGCGGACGATCATGCGGTGGTGCGTGCCGGCATTCTCAACGCCATCAAAGAGCTTCCCGGACTGGAAATCATCGGCGAAGTAGGGGACGGCCCCTCCCTCTTCCATGCTCTCGCCCACCATCGCCCCAATCTCCTGCTACTCGACGTGACCATGCCCCAATTCGACCCGATCCCCGCCATCGGGCAAATCCGCGCCCTTTATCCCCACATGAAAATCCTCGTCGTCACCGCATATGATGACGACGTGTACGTGCAAGGGCTGCTGGGTGTCGGCGTGCATGGCTACCACCTCAAGGACCAACCGCTCGCCGACCTGCGGCTGGCCGTGCAGCGCGTGCTGCAAGGTGAGCGGTGGGTTTCCAGCCGCGTCCTCAGCCGGCTGCTGCATCCGGCGACGGAGGCGGGCGAGAGGCCGGCGCTGACGGAGCGACAGCGGGAGATTTTGCGGCTTTTGCGGCAAGGAATGGACAACCAATCCATTGCGCGCCAGACGAGCCTGAGCGTGAAGACGGTGGAGAACCACCTGACGCGCATCTATCGCCAGCTTGGCGTACAGAGCCGCCTGGAGGCGCTGAACCACATCATGGCGCACCCGGACTTGATCGGGGAGGCGGGGCACGCCCTGCCGCCGCCCGCGCCGGCGCGTCCCGGCGGCGACGAAGTGAGTTTGCTGTTGGTGGATGATAATGCGCGGTATCGGGCGCAACTGCGGCGCATGGTGGGTAAGGTGTATCCGCAGGCCACGATTTATGAGGCGGAGAACATCGCCGGCGCCCTGGCCGTGGCGCGGCGGGTGGATTTGCGGCTGGTGTTGGTAGATGTGGTGCTGGGGGATGAGGATGGTATCCAGTGTACGCGGGCGCTAAAGGCGCGCCTGCCCGCCGCGCGCATCATTTTGATCAGCGCCTATCCTGATCGGGAGTTTCACCGGCGTGGGTTGGAGGCGGGGGCGGTGGCTTTTCTGGATAAGAAGGACCTGGATGGGAAGACGCTGCGGCAGGTGATTGAGGACGTAGCCCTGTAACAGATTGCGGATTACGGGGCCGGGGAGATCCCCAGGGTGACGGCTAATTCCGCCGCCAGCCCGGCAAATGTCGGTGCGGCGGTTTCCTGGGCCGAACGGGCAATTTGTGGCCGATCCAGCTTGACCAGAATGATGAATTGCGGATTGTAAGCGGGAAGCCACCCGACGTAGGAAACAATCGTGTCAGTAGGGTGGTAGATGCCGCCTTCAGCAATTTGGGCTGTGCCGGCTTTGCCCGCCACCAGGTAACCATCTATTGCGCCGCTGCCGGCAGAGGCCACGGACATGTCTATCAGCTTCCGCGCATTACTTTCGCTGATAACGCGATTGCCGGCAACCAGTTCCCTTGCCCGCTCTTTTCCCTGGATCGTGGTCGTCTCCACGACATACGGCTGCATCAGCAAGCCGCCGTTGGCAATGGCCGCGACGGCGTTCACCATCTGCATCGGCGTGACGGCGATCCCCTGCCCAAATGCCGTCGTCAGCATAGAAAATTCGCTCCAACTTGGTTCTCCCGGTTCATTGAACAACGAGGTTGATTCCGCCGCCAGGTCCACTCCCGTGCGCTGATCCAGTCCGAAAGCTCTCAGGTAGTTGTAATAGCTTAGCGGCCCGATGGCTCCCGCCAGAGCTGCCGCGCCGGTATTAGAGCCATAAACAAGCACGCCGGTCATGTCGATCTCGCCAAAAGCAGCCCGATCTTCGTTGATTAACCGGAAGCCATCCGCTTCAAGAACCCCGCTGTCATAAAAAGGTGTGTCCGGCTCTACGATTCCGATATTCAGCGCTGTCGCCATGGTGATTAGCTGGAACACGCCGCCAGGTTCATAGATAACGCTAACCGCGGGATTGATAAAAAGACTCAATTCCTCATTGTAGAAAACGTTAGGATCATAACAAGGGGCATTGGCCAGGCCCAGGAGTTCTCCCGTTTGCGGATTCATCACGATAATGGACCCGCTCTCGCTGCCATACTTCCGCAAGGCTTCATGCAGGTGTCGCTCTATGATGGTCTGCACATCCTTATCTATGGTCAGCCGCAGATCGGCCACCGCGCCCAGGGGATTATCCGCGAGGTTGTAGCGGGGTTCCGCGCCGGACAGCCCGCCGGTCAGCAAATCGTCGTAATAGGCTTCAACGCCCCCACCACCAAGATTCTCGAAATTGACGAAGCCCAGAACGTGGCACATTAGCTCGTCGTGGGGGTAGAATCGCCTGGGCAGCGGTTCGAGGTATAATCCTGGTTCATTCAGGGCCTCGATTTGCTCCGCAACCGCCGCGGAAACGCGCCCGGCCAAAACAACGTAAATATCGTTTTCTCTCAAGAGCGATGCGATCTCCCCGCGAGGTGTCTGTAGCAGGGGAGAAAGCGCAGCCGCCAGAAACTCGACATCCGTGATGTAGCCTGGACCCGCCCCGACCCGGTAATCATGGATTGTGTACGCCAAAGACTCTCCATCCCGGTCGAAAATCGTCCCCCTGTCTCGTTCCTCGACTAAAGGCGCGGTCCGTTTGACAAACTCCGCTGGCAAAAACAGTCTCTCCAGCAGTGTTTTGACGGTCAGATTGTTCTCGGAAAACAGCGCATAGGCGGCCCATATTGCCAGCACCAAAGCACAAAGCCGTAGCAAGATCTCTTTATGTCTTGATAGAGCAGAGAGTGATTGCGTTCTCATGACGAGGAAGTCCTCTTTTCATACGCCATGCACAAGCAAGAAAATCCAGTACAAATAAGAACTCGAGCGTTATGGTCGGAAGCAAAGCGGATTGATTGGGTATTGCTCTTGGCTGTCGCCGCGCTTTGCTTGTTTGGCTTGATGATGGTCCATAGTACCACAGTAGGCACCCGTTATACCACTGATGAGGACCCTTTGTTCTTTTTTCGTAACCAGGCGCGGGCCGCCTTCATCGGTGTCATGTTGGTGATAATTCTGTCCGGTACGCGCCTTGAGTGGCTGCAATCATTGGCTTTGCCATCCATCTTGTTTTCCATTTTGGCGTTGATGCTTTTACTTGTTGTTAACGAACAAGTGTTTGGGGCGGCCCGATTTTTGTTTGCGGGGAGTTATCAGGTTGCTACCTTTGCCAGGGTGGCCGTTTTGCTTTATGTATCCGTGTGGGCTTCATCTCGCGGAAGACGGCGGATCAAGTCGCCGTTTCAGGGATTGATACCATTCAGCCTGATCGTTGGACTGGTCGCCTCTCTCATTCTGCTGCAACCGGATGTGACCTCCTCGATTTTGTTGATGCTGGTCGCCTTTTCACTCTATTTCGTGGCTGGCGCTACCTGGCAATACTTCGCCCTGTATGGTTTCGCCGGTGTGGCCGCGTTTGTGTCGCTTGTTTCAGGGTTGCCCTATGCCCGGGCTAGAATTGAAGACTGGATGGCGACTGTTGCTCAGCCCGCGGCAAGCTCATACCAGATACAAACCGCGTTCGCGGCCATATTTAACGGAGGAATAGGGGGGCAGGGATATCGCCTCGGACAGGTGAAGTACATTATTCCTGTACCTTTCTCGGATGCGGTTTACGTGGTAGTTTGTGAGGAGTTTGGCTTAATAGGGAGCTTGCTGGTATCCGCCTTGCTCCTGCTGATCGCCTGGCGAGGCATCATGATCGCGCGCAAATCGCAGAGTTACTTTGGCTGCCTGCTTGCCTATGGCGTGTCAACTTTGCTTCTTTGGCAGGTCTTGATCAACGTGGGCGGCATGACGGCGGTGTTTCCGGCTGGTGGGCTGCCACTGCCGTATATCAGTTATGGCGGCAGCGATCTGGTCGTTCAGTTTGTCGTGGTGGGACTGCTATTGAGTGTTTCCCGGCATGGTGACGCGGCGGTTGAATCGGATACTCCCCCGGATAAGGAAAGAAAGAGGGCACGAAGATTAATGTTTTCCTGGTCTACGCTGCTGATTTGCGCGAGTGTGCTGCTTTTAGGGTTGCTTGTCTACCGAAACACGCAGTTGATCAGTGGGGTTCCCACGCAAAATATCGAAGATGCTTTTGACATTGTGGCTTCGGCGACCAGCACGCTTTCTTTTACAGTGAATCGCTTGGTCGTGTTTGGGTTTTTCGCCGTCTTTCTTTATTCATTGTTTGACATGCGACTGACCGCCGTGCGGTTTGACCAGGATTGGGTAGCGATCATTGAGGAGAACCTGGAGAAAACGGGGAGGGTTGAGGCTGCTCTGTTGGGTCGTAATGGCGCTGAACTCCTGGCGACCTATTTGCGTCAACATCCTGAGCGTGATCTGACGCTGCCAAACAAGACGCTGCTTCAATATGCGAATAATGACCTGCGGCAAAAAAACCAGGCTGTGTGGCGGTTAGTCAATTCCATGAATGAAAATGAAGGAGGCGTTTCCGGGGGGATGGCCGCCATGGTGCTGGAGGTGTTGAGTGAAATGCTGGCGTCGCCGATTGAAGCGTTTGAGGGGACCTTGTCCGGCACGTCTTTTCACGTTTTCTTGCTGAATACATACGATCTGTTTTCCAGTTTGCGGCTCCCACGGCAATTGTTGATCTTGATGCCGGCAAAAAGCCAGCTAACGGAAAATGAGTGGATGTCCATTCCTGAGTTAACGCGGCAAATCAGCGGCAAAGTGGACATTGCCATTTTGTTGGCGTGGTCAGCCAGACATCGTTCTGCTATGTCTCTGACGCGCCTGCGGGAGGTATTGGCCTTCGACGTTGTGGTGATTGGGCAACCGGAAATGCTTACCTTGTCCACCCGTCGCCACCGACGCGATCATTTTCGGCGGCTGATTCTAAGCGTCATCAATCTACATACGATTTCTCCTTTTGTCACGGCGGGGGCGACGCCGGAGACGATGTTTGTCGGACGGGAAAAAGAGATAAGGGAGATCGTCGAACACGCGACAACAACGAACTATGTTGTTGTCGGCGGGCGTCGCATCGGCAAGACGTCTCTCTTGCGCCGACTGCACGGCATCAGATTGCCGGCCGCCGGGGTTCTCGCTCTTTACCAGGACTGCACTATCATTTCGTCATATGCGGGCTTTTTGGCTACGCCGCTACGGGATTGGAGACCCGCGCCTCCCGCCCAGGCTCCGGCAACCTTTGGTGATTTGTTGAAAATGCCGGCATTAGACCAACCCCTTATGCTTTTATTGGATGAGGCTGACAAGATCGTCAACCTGGATCGACAGCAAGGCTGGCCAATTCTGGAAGCAATGCGCGCCCTGACAAACTCCAGCAACGTCAAAGTTGTTCTTTGCGGGGAGCGCGTCTTGCTTGGCGCCCTCCAGGACTCCTCAGGCCCGCTCTTCAACCTGGTTGACCCGGTTCGTCTGGGGCCATTGGATTATCCTTCCGTGGCCGACCTGATTGTGCGCCCAATGAGTCAGCTAGGCATTCGCCTCGTGCCGGAGGATGAGGTCGTTGAACGGATTTGGGACATTACATCCGGCCACCCCAATCTTGTCCAACGACTCTGTAGCCGCTTGCTTGACCGATTGTTGCGCGAAAATCCCGACAGGGAAATTGTTCAACAAATCATCTCGGATTCCCCACCAGGCAAAGAGGTGCATGACGGCGGGTTTCAGTGGCGGGAGATTGCCGGTCGCGCCGTGTCTTTCTTGCTCCCCGAAAGCCTGAACCTTGCGGAAACAGGAGGAGCGTCTGAGGCCAATCGCCTGGAGACCAGTCTGGCGCGAACGATAACGCTTGCTGACGTGGAAGCCGTGGCCCAAGAGCCTGGCTTCTTGCGGGACGACTTGCTAGAAACATACTGGGGATCGGCCACGACACTGGAAAAGATAGTCAGCCTGCTCATGGCTGAAAATCCGCATCTGAGGACACTGTCCACCATCAAAGAGGCACTGGTTGCCCGCTGCAACCTGGATGTCAGTTCCCGCGAAATAGATGCCAGCCTGCAATTGTTGGTTGATCTGCGTTTGATCCTCAATCGGACGCCATCTGGTTATCAATTTAGGGCCACCGCCTTTCCGTCAGTCGTTGCCCAAACGCTGACCCTTGAGGATACGTTGGCTGTTCAGGTAGAGGAGTATCGTGAGCAACAATGACCAGACACGTTGTTTTTCAGGCTGGAGGTGCGCTAACCGAACGCCATGCGGACGTATACATTGAGCGGGATGCCGAACAGGAATTGCTGCAAGGGTTGCGGCGCATGGACTACTACATGATCATCGAACCTCGCCAGCAGGGAAAAACGAGCCTTGTCAATTATCTGGTGCGGCGTTCGCCTGGTTCGGGCATGATTTTCACCTATGTTGACGTGACCACGCCGGAACGCGCGACTGAAGCTGATTGGTACGCTTCGTTTTGCCCCCGGCTGTTGCGACAGTTACGCCGCCACATTCCGTCCGCCATGTCTCTGGCGCTGCCAAAAAATGCGAGCGAGTGGCGCGGATTCCTCAGTGATCTGGCTTATGTCCTGGAACAGGCCCGACTTGCCCTGGTTATTGTGCTGGATGAAATCGGCGCGGTTTCTTTCCCGGGTTCCACCAGCTTCTTCAGCGTTCTGCGCGACATCTACAACTCTCGGCAGGTTGAGCCAGAGTTAGACTACCTCACTTTCCTGTTGATCGGCTCCTTCCATCCGCGTAATCTGATCGAAGACGATGCTGTTTCTCCTTTCAATATCGCCCGACGCATACGGCTGCCAGATTTTGACAGCAAGCAGGTGCGGCAACTGGTGGAGAAAGCCAATTGGTCGGCGGCATCGGCAGCCGAGGTCGCCGCGCGTGTTTTTGAGTGGACGGATGGGCAACCTTATTTGACGCAACTACTTTGTTCTTGTCTTGGCCCAGAGTCGAAGGCGCCAGCGGTTGATGCTTGCGTTGCGCAACTACGGCAGGATGAACAGAATTTTCTCCCGCCCATGATGCAACGCCTGATGGATGATGCATCGCTCTTGAAATATCTGGAAAGGTTGCTTCGCGGAGAACGGATTCGCTTCCATCCTGCCGGCAATCGGTTGCAGGCCAGATTAGAACTACTGGGCGTCATCAAGGCGGACACGGATGGTTTTTGCCGCGTTAGAAACAGGCTGGTTGCGGAGATGCTTGCTCATGTAGAGCATACGCCGTCTTCGTTGCCGACGGCTGGGCAAGGTATCCCTGGTGCGCTTACTCGCCGCCTGATTGATGTGTTGACGCAGTGCGGCCCGTTCCGGAATCCCCGCGAACTGGAAGCGCTGTTTGTTGATAGCCGGATACACACCTGGAAAGAGGGTTTGCCGCAGGCGGATTCGACGGGGGGGCGCGTGGCACTCGTGGTGGATTACTTATATGATCAATATAATGCGCGTGGGGAATCGGCGCTGGTCCTGTTTTTGCGGGTGATGGCGGAGCAAGTGGATGTGAGTACAGCCTGTTATGAACAATTAAAGGCCGTTGCCGAACAGGTCCAGGCTACCCTTGTTGATGGGGAATGAGGGGGCGGTTTGGACGCCGTGATTTGATGTTTGTGGAACGAAGTTCCTCCAGGGAACTTCGTTCCTGGTATGACACGAACCGTGGGTTGCCACCTCGCTTTGCCGGGGCGGCTTCCGTCCTGGTCAATCAGGGGCGTGCGAGGAAGGGGAGGTAGATGTTGTTGTCCAGGGATTGTTGCCGCAGGGACCAGAGTTCGAGACCGGTGTGGCCGTCGTCGGCGACGAAGTAGAGCTGGTTGTTGACGTTGGTGAGGTAGAGGGGGTTGGCGCTGCCGGTGGGGTTGATGTCGCCGAGGCGGAGGGTTGTGCCGGCATTTCCATCACTCCGCCACAATTCCACCCCCGTCACCCCATCATCCGCCGCGAAATAGAGCCGCCCATCCACCAGCAACAACTGCTGCGGATGGCTATTGCCCGTGGGATTCAGGTCCACCAGCAGCGTCGTGCCGGCATCCGTGCCATCACTACGCCACAACTCCCGCCCATGCGCCGCGTCCGAGGCCACGAAATAGAGCGTCCCGTTCCAGTTCGTGTACCAGCCGGGACTGCTGGCCGCGCCGGGATAGATGTCCTTCACCATGTACGTTCCCGCCGCCGTGCCATCGCTACGCCACAACTCCCGCCCGTGGCTGAAATCGTCCGCGTCGAAGTAGACAACGTTCCCGACGGGCGTCATAAAGGAGGGATAGGCGTCACCCGCGCCGGGAGCGATGTCCTTGAGCAGCGTGGTTCCGCCGGCGGTTCCATCGCTGATCCACAACTCCTTGCCGTGGGTGGCGCCTTTGCCACTGAAGAAGAGGCGGTCGTTGACGAAGGTGAGGTGGGTGGGGTAGCCGTCGTTGCTGCCGGCATATACATCTTTCACCATGAACGTTCCCGCCGTGCTGCCATCCGTGCGCCACAGTTCCACCCCATGCACACCGTCGTCCGCGCTGAAGTAGAGGACGTTGCCCGCGGGCGTGAGGTAGCCGATTTGCGGAAAGGCGGGCGCGAAATTGGTCAGGCGCAGCGTGCCGGCATTTGTGCCATCCGTGCGCCACAACTCCTGATCATGGCTGGCGTCGTCGGCGACGAAGAAGAGCAGCCCGCCGGCCACCTTTAACTGCTGCGGGTAGGCGGAGCCGGTCGGGTTGATGTCCTTGAACAGCACCGTGCCGGCATCCGTGCCATCGCTGCGCCATAGCTCCTGGTCATACGTCTCGTCGGCGGCGCTGAAGTAGAGCAGGTTCTGGAATACGGTGAGGGAACTGGGGAAGCCGTCGTAGGCGCTGATGTCTTTCACCTGGATTGTGCCGGCATCCGTGCCATCACTGCGCCACAACTCGTACCCATCCGGCCCACTGGCGGAGAAAAACACCTGGTTTTGGAAAGGGGTGAGGTAGCTGGGGGCGCTGCCGAGGGTGACGATGTTGATGTCCCGCACCATCAGCGTGCCGGCATCCGTGCCGTCGCTACGCCACAATTCGTTTCCGTGAGGGCCATCATTGGCGCTGAAGAAAAGGACACCGTTGACGTTGATCAGGTTTTGCGGGACGGCGATGGCCGTGCCTGGGTTGATCTCCTTGACCATCGTTGTGCCGGCATCCGTGCCATCGCTGCGCCACAATTCGTCCCCCGTGGTCGGGCTGTAGGCGGAGAAGAAGAGAAGGCCGTTAACGTCGGTGAGGTAGGAGGGAGAAGCGGGGCCGGTGGGGTTGATCTCCTTCACTTTGATTGTGCCGGCATTCGTGCCATCACTGCGCCACAGCTCCGCGTTCACGTCCGTGTCCGAGGCGCTGAAGTAAAGCATGTCGCCCACAGCGGTGAGGGAATAGGGCAGCGCGTGGCCGGACGGGTTGATGTCCTTGACGAGGAACGTGCCCGCCTCCGTGCCGTCGCTGCGCCACAGTTCGCGCCCGTGGGCCACGTCGCTGGCGGAAAAGAAGAGTTGGTTGCCGACCACCGTGAGGGAGAGCGGCACGGAGCCACCATCGGGATTGATGTCTTTGACACGCACGGTTCCGCCCGCGCTGCCATCGCTGCGCCACAGTTCCGTGTCGTTGCTGCCGTCGGTGGCGGAAAAGTAGAGGGCGTCGTTGTAGTGGGTGAGGTAGCCGGGGTAGGCGGGGCCGTTGGCGTTGATGTCTTTGACCAGGGTTGTGCCGGCATCCGTGCCATCGCTGCGCCACAATTCGTATCCATGCACGCCATCGTCATCGGCAAAGTAGAGGATGTCGTTCAGCAGGATGAGCTGCCCCGGCCCCGGGTCGAATTCGTTGGGGCTGATGTCTTTGACCATCGTCGTGCCGGCATCCGTGCCATCGCTGCGCCACAGTTCCGGACCATGCACGCCATCATCGGCGCGGAAGGCAAAGCCATCGCCCATGGGGGTGATTTCGGCGGGGTCGCTATCTCCCGCGCCGGGGTTAATGTCCAGGAAGAGGGTTGTGCCGGCATCCGTGCCATCGCTGCGCCACAGTTCGCGTCCGTGGCTGCCGTCGTCGGCGCTGAAGTAGAGCCAACCATCAACCACGGCGAGGGCATCGGGGTCGCTGTCGCCTTTGCCGGCATGGATGTCTTTGACGAGGGTTGTGCCGGCATCCGTGCCGTCGCCGCGCCATAATTCCACGCCATTTTGCCCGTCCGTGCCGGCAAAATACAACACGCCATCCATTTGCGCCAGATTGTGCGGGTTGGCGCTGTCCGTGTCTTGTTGAATGTCTTTGACCAGATAGGGGATTTGTTGCAGATAGTCGGGCCGCGCCGTGGCGGAACCGACCCGGTCGGCAAAGAGGCCGAACCAGCCCAGGCAGAGGATCAGCCCGAGCGATAACCTTTTGCTTGCGCCTGACATGAACCACTCTCCTTTGTCGGGTGGCAAGTGGTTCCGCTGGCCGGGTAATCAGATATGTTCGTGGTGCAGCGCCGGCCACGTGAACCGTTTACCGACGTGTCGATTCAGGTGTGACGCACTTTTCGCGTAACGGCGAACGCTCTCTGGAGATTGGACCCATTTCACGCGCGCAACGACCATTTCCACCGGAGAAAACTGGTCCAATCTGGCTTAGCAGTTACCTTTTCGCAAAGTGACGCGCGGCGGCGTGGTCGTTCTCCGGCACGCCGCGCGATGGGTCACGCCACATTACTGCTCGTCCATGTTGTTGAAAATGTTGCGCAGCTCTTGCTCCCAGAGGTCGTCCAGAGGAAAGAAGGGCATTTCCTCGTAGGCTTCGTCGAGTTGAGCCAGGTAGCCACGCACATCGAATTGCGGGAATTTTTTCTCCAGTTCCCTGATTTTGGCTTCCATGGCCGTCATCAGCCGCTGGCTCTTGTGTTCCAGGTCGTCCAGGTCGAGGTCCATGCGGAACATGTGGTCGGCGCGGCGCATGATGTCCAGCCACGCTTTGTAGTCGTTTTCGATGCGCATGCTCTGGGGGAAATTTTCGGACTGGGAGAAGTCATATGCCGGCACAAACGCATAAAACCCCACCAGCGCCACATTCTCCCCCTCCGCGCAGTCGGCCAAAAAAGTGCCCACCGAGGAACCGCCCTCATAGTTGGAAAAATTCACGGCGTAATTGGTCAGCTCTTCTTGCAACGGGGGCAGACTGTAGATGGCCGAAATATATCGCTCCCGGTTGTAGGGCACGGAGCCATAGACGCCGCCGAGCGTGATCACGCGCTTCACGCCCGTCAGTTTCACGGCGTGCAGGAAGGCGGCAGCGTAGCGGTCCATGTTCAGATGAGGTTCGTCGCCGAGGAAGATGAGCAGCCCCTTCTCCCCCCTGTCCACGTAGAAAAACTCGTTCTTGGGCCGCGTCAACGACTGGCGATGCCCCTGTTCAATGCGCACTTGTGGGCGCAAGAAGTGGTGCATCCCCGGAATCTGGAACAAATAAAAGCTGTCGTCCCGAATCTCGCCAATCCGCCGCGCCCCCAGGTGCTCCACGAGGTACTCCGGCAGCCCCGACGAAATGGAGCCGGCATCAGCCCACTGTCTCCAGCCAGCGATCAGGTATATTTCTTTCGCTGCCGGCATTTCCTCAAAAACGACCAACTCATTATTCATTGCCTGCTTTCCTTGGCCCGCCGCAACCGTTTACCCGCATCTACTCTTATTGTACATCGCCACCGCGCAAAACGTAATCCCCCCCTCTGCCGCGCCGCTCCGTTTTCACCACACTTCCCCCACCCATTCATAATTTTTTCACAACTTTCCCCCATACTAACCAGCAACAGTCAACTGAAAACAGTCAGTAACTACTAACGCTCTCTGGAGATTGGACCAATTTCACGCGTTCAATGGCGATTTTCACCAGAGCAAATTGGTCCAATCTGGCTTAGTAGTTACAACAGTCAACTGAAAACTATCAACCACCAACCGTCAACTACTCAAGGAGACCCTTCATGTTTTACCGTCGAGGCTTTTTCTTCCGTGGCTTCATGCTGCTCTTGCTCTTCTTTGGCCTTTTTAGCGTCATTCGCGGTTCCAGCTATCGCACCGCCTGGTCAGACGGCTATACCGCGGGACTGCAAGCCGGTGCCGCCGCCGTTGCCGGCGATGGGGCCGCCGCCCCCGCCGCGCCCGTCCGCGAATACCCCCACGTCGGTTGGGGTTTTAGCCCGGGTCTGTGGCTGTTGGGCGCTTGCTTTACTTTCTTCCTGGTGATCGGCCCGCTATTTTTCCTGCTGCGCCTCCTCTTCTTCCGTCGTCGTGGTCCCTGGGGGCATGAGCGACAGTGGGCGCATGGTCCGCGCAAACATGGTCCATGGGGACATGGCCCGTGGGGACATGGCCCGCATAGCGCGCACCATCACGGTCCCGCGCATGAAAAGCAGCCGGAAGACGTTGAACCAGATATTCGCTCGGCGTAGCGTAAATGCCGGCAGAAGCGCGGCGCGCCCCCCAGCGCGCCGCGCCGTCATGCGCCTGGCGCACGGCCCCCCATTCGTTTGGCGCGCCGCCCCTCCTGTCATACAATGCCCCCCGTACCCCACCAACCACCAACTATCAACCAACTAACCACCACCCACTACCCACTACCCACTACCCACTTTCCATTATGAGCGGCACTATCCTCGTTATTGACGATGAACCGAAAATAATTCGCCTGGCGCGCGATTACCTGGAGCGCAGCGGTTTTCGCGTTGTGGGCGCGGGCGACGGGCAAACGGCCCTGGCGCTGGCCCGTGACGAGAAGCCCGACCTGGTGGTTCTGGACCTGAATCTGCCCGGCATGGATGGCCTGGACGTGTGCCGGGCGCTGCGGCGCATGTCTGACGTGCCCATCATCATGCTCACCGCCCGCGTCGAAGAGGCGGACCGCCTCATCGGCCTCGAACTGGGCGCGGACGACTACATCACCAAGCCCTTTTCTCCGCGCGAACTGGTGGCGCGCGTGCGCGTCATCTTGCGCCGCGTGCAAGGCGGCCTGGGGCAGCCCGGCCTGCTGCGCGTGGGCGACCTGGAGATTGACCTGAATGGCTTTCGCGTCACACGGGGCGGCGAATTGGTGGACCTGTCGCGCACGGAGTTTAATCTCCTGGCGATTCTGGCGCGGCATCCCGGCCAGGCGTTCACGCGCTCCCAACTCCTCAGCCGCCTGCATGGCGTCAGCTACGATGGCTACGACCGTAGCATTGACGCGCACGTCAAAAACCTGCGGCGCAAATTAGAGCCGGACCCCGCCGCGCCGCGTTACGTGGAAACGGTGTACGGCGTGGGGTATCGCTTCGCGGATGAGGTCGCCTGATGAAACCGCCGCCGCATCCACCGCCCTGGACGCCGCCGCCGCATCACCCCCGGCGACACGGCAAACCGCCGTGGGGGACGCGGCGGCAGCGCCTGTTTTGGCGCTTCGTGGCCTGGTTTGGCTTCATGGCGCTGCTCTTTACGGCGGGGGTGGGGGGCGTTGTATTCCTGCTTAACTTGCTCTTCCGCGACTATGGGCACACGGCGCTGCTGGTGTGGGTGGCGGGCTGCGGCCTATCGCTGGCGCTGCCGCTGGTGGCCTTGAGCATGGGGCGGCGGGCGTTTCGCGGCATTGCCACGCCGTTGGCGGACGTGATGGCGGCGGCGGAGGCGATTGCCGGGGGGGATTTGAGCGTGCGCGTGATTTCGTCGCCGCGCGGGGAGTTCAGCCGCCTGGCGCGTTCTTTCAACCACATGGCGGCGGAGTTGGAGCGGGCAGACCAGCAGCGACGCAACCTGACGGCAGATGTGGCGCACGAGCTGCGCACGCCGCTGCACATTATCCAGGGCAATTTGGAGGGCATTCTGGATGGGGTGTATGAACCGACGCCGGCGCACATTGGCGATACGCTGGAGGAGACGCACCTGCTGGCGCGGCTGGTGGATGATCTGCATACGCTGTCGCTGGCGGAGGCGGGGCAGCTTCCGCTGCATTGGGAGAAGGTGGACGTGGCGGCTTTGCTGGCGGATGTCGTCACCAGTTTTAGCGGGCAGGCGGAGCATGACGGGGTGTCGCTGTGGCTGCTGGTTCCCGAAGAGGGGGCGTTGTGGCTGCGTGGCGACGTGGGGCGGCTGGATCAGGTGCTGGGGAATTTGATGGTGAACGCGCTGCGGCATACGCCGGCGGGCGGGACGATTACGCTGGCGGCGGAGCAGCAGGGGGAGATGGTGGTTTTGCGGGTGCGCGATACGGGGGAGGGGATTGCGGCGGCGGATTTGCCTTTTATTTTTGACCGCTTTTGGCGGGGGGATAAGGCGCGTCAGCGCGGTGGCGTACCCAGTGGTGGCGGATTGGGGCTGGCGATTACGCGGCAGTTGGTGCGGGCGCATGGGGGGACGATTGAGGCGCAAAGCGAGCCTGGGCAGGGGACGACGTTTGTGCTTGAATTCCCGCTGGATGCGCGTGAAGCGTAAGAGGCGGTGTTGGCGATATGCCGGCACGAAATCATGAATTGAGCCGCAACTCTGCTATAATTGCCGTGGTGGACATCGTCCGTTAACCTGTTGCGATATTTGCATCAAGAAGGAGATCCTATGTTGAAGGTGATTGGCGCCGGTTTTGGGCGCACGGGCACGACCTCACTGAAGATGGCCCTGGAGGAGTTGGGCTTTACGAAGTGCTACCACATGCGGGAAATGATCACCCATCCCGCTCATCCGCGCGTCTGGTTGGATGCGTATGCCGGCAAATCCGTCAACTGGGACAAAATCTTCAGCGGCTACCAGGCTATCCTCGACTGGCCCGGCGCCTACTTCTACAAAGAACTGATGGCCGCCTACCCCGACGCCAAAGTCATCCTCAGCGTGCGCGATCCCGAACGTTGGTATGCCAGCATGACGAACACCATCCACACCGAAAGCGAATCCGTGCCCCGCTGGACGTTGTGGCCGCTGCCGCCGGTGCGCCAGATGTTTCAGGTGTTGGACCAGGTGGTGTGGCAGGGCGTTTTTCAAGGCCGATTTTTGGATAAGGATTACGCCTTGCGGGTTTTTGCGGATAATGTGGCCGAAGTGAAGCGGATTGTGCCGGCAGAACGCCTGCTCGTCTACGATGTCAAAGAAGGATGGGAACCGCTGTGTCACTTCCTCGGCGTGCCCGTGCCCGACAAACCCTTTCCCCGCTCCAACGACGCCGCCGAACGAAAGGGCCTGTTGCGCCGCCGCCGCGCCATTGCCATTGGCGCATTCGTCGTGGAGATACTGCTTGGCGCCGGCCTCATCACCCTCCTCCTCAAACTACTGCGACTATTTTAGGATTGTGTTCTTTTTACGTAATGGCTAAGGACCGACGATGAAATAAAGTGCGAAGTTGCATCGTCAGTTTGAAGGAACGGTTTGATGGATAGTCCAAAGCTGCTATTGGGCGAACCCTAAGCCAGGTTGGACCAATTTTCTGATGTAAATCAAATTGGGGGACGGAGGCGAATGATGGGGGAGAGCCAACTGCTCGCAGGCTCTTTTGGCCTCTGGTTGCCGACCGCGGAAAAATATCGAGGCCTTCCCCGCAGCGGGCGCCACAGGGAAGGCCTCCAGGGAGCCATAAGCGGGATGGTCTGATAGCGGGCGCTACCAGGGAGTTCCATCCCTTTGGGGGAGCCACTTGCATTATAGAGAATAGTGATGGGGAAGAACAATATCAGAATGGGGTACTTTAGTACTGTTTTGTGTTGAATTTTATTGTTTTTTGTGACTAATATCGCTCTCTGGAGATTGGCCCAATTTCACGCGCTCAATGGTCTTTTTCACCAGCGCAAATGGGTCCAATCTGGCTTGGCAGTTACTTTTTTCAAATAGTGCTTCCGCCGCGGTGCGGAGACCGGTCCGGTCGCCTGGAAGTGTCGTTCCCTTTTCTTACGGGAGGGGTCAGGGGGAGAATGCCGGCATTTCCAACTCAAACACCGTCCCCTCCGCCAGCTTACTCCGCACCCAGATACGCCCCCCATGCGCCTCCACCAACGACCTGGCTATCGCCAATCCCAATCCAGATTCCCCCCCATCCTCCTGGCGCGACTGGTCCGCCCGATAAAAACGGTCAAAAATGTGAGGCAGATGCTCCGGCGCAATCCCACTGCCATTGTCCGCCACCTGTAGCCGCACCTGACCGTTGACGTTGGACGCCCCCAGGCGGATGACGCCGCCCACATCCGTGTAGCGCAGCGCGTTGCTCACCAGATTGCCCAACACCTGCGCCATGCGCTCCTCATCGACCTGCACCAGGGGCAGGTCCGGCTCCGTCGCCACTTCCAGCGTCACCCTTTTCTGCTCCGCCTGATAGAAATACGCATTCGCCGTTCGTTGCAAGAGAGTGGATGCCGGCATCACTTGTAAATACAACTCCAGTTCCCCCGCATCCGCCCGCGCCAGCGTATGCAAGTCCGTCACCAAATGCTGCAAATGCTCCACCTCCTGATAAATCGTGCGCAGCCGCGCCGGCGTCGGCGGCAGCACCCCTTCCTGCATAGACTCCAGATAACCCGCGATCACCGTCAGCGGCGTGCGCAAGTCGTGGGCGATGTCCGCCGTCATCTGGCGGCGCACCTCATTGGCGCGCACCAGGTCCGCGCTCATCTGGTTAAACGTCTCCGCCAACTGCCCTAACTCGTCCCGCGTCCGCACCGTCACTTGCTGCGCCAACTCTCCCGCGCGCATCGCCTGCGCCGCCCGCGTCAATTCGCGAATCGGGCGCAGCAACGGGCGCGTCAGCAGCACCCCCAGCAGCGCCGCGACCGCCAATGCCCCCAACGTTGCCTGCAACAGCGCCTGATTCGTACGCTGCAAATACGCCGCTTCCTCGGCCCGCAGCCCTAGCGGGCGCACGTTCGCGTCGATGATCGTGGCTATTTGCGTTCCCTCCAGCAGCACGGGTGTGCCCTGCGCCAGAATCGTCTCCGAAACGATCTCCCCGATGCGGTAGTTTGGCGGGAGCGGCAGCAGCGCCCGGCCCTCCGCGTTGGCAATGGCATAACGGCCTCGTGGTGCATTAGATGCCGGCATTGGCTGCCCCGGCGCACCAGGATCAGGGGGAAGCGGAGCGGGACCTGGCGGATACTGCTGGCGAATATACCGTTCCAACCCGTCCCAGGAACCGACACGCTCATAATAGTTGACCAGTTCCTCGGCCAGCAAAGCGTGCTCCTGTTCGATAATCAACGACTGCAATTGACTCACACTCATCTGGCGAATGGCGAATACAACCAGTGCCGCCACCGTGAGCGAGACGAGCATCAAAGCCAGAATAAATTTCCACGCCAGCGAGGTGCGTATCATCATCTTATTCATCCTGGCAAAAACGGTAACCAATGCCAAAGACGGTTTCAATGTATCGTGGTTTGGCCGGATCAGGTTCGATCTTCGTGCGCAGGTTGCGAATGTGGACGTTGATGGTGCGTTCCAGGCCGGTGTAGCCGATGTCCACCAGGTCGTTGAGCAGCATCTCCCGCGTGAAGGCCCGCCCCGGCGCGCTCATCAACGTTGCCAGCAGCGTAAACTCCGTGGGCGTCAAGGACACAGCCGCGCCATCAACGGTCACGGTGTAGCCGTTCTTGTCCAACACCACGCCGCCGATCTGCATCCGCCCCCGGTTCGTCGTTTCCTGCCCCACGCGCCGCAGCAAAGCATGAATGCGCGCCACCAGTTCACGCAGGCGAAACGGCTTCGTCACGTAATCATCCGCTCCCAATTCCAGGCCAATCACCGCGTCAGTTTCCTCGTTGCGTGCCGTAATCACGATCACAGGCGTGTTGGCTTCGCGCCGATGGTGGGTGATGAACTGGTAGCCATCCATTTCCGGCATCATGATGTCCAGCAGAATGACGTCGGGATGCGCCTGGCGAGCGACGAACAAAGCCATGCGCCCATTCTCGGCGGTAACAACGCGGAACCCTTGTTCCTCAAGATATTCGCGCAGCAGCAGGCGCACGCTGGCCTTGTCATCAACAACGAGTATCGTTTGCATAAAGATTGCCCTCCGCGGATGGGTTCGCGGCACGGCGGAAGCCGCGAATCTTGCCAGAGTATAGGCAAGCGGGGGCAGCGGAGCAACTACCCATTTGGATCACCCTAACCATTGCGGCGCGGCGCGCCTCCCTGGGGCGGCAGGCCTCCTGGCGGCGGCGCGCCTCCCTGGAGTGGCCCTCCGCTTTGAGGCGATTGTCCGCCCTGGTTGGGCAGTGTCCCTTGCGGCAGCGTTCCGCCCTGGGGCGGGTTGTTGCCGCCGCCGGCCGCTTGTTGCGTCACCGTGCCGTGATAGCAGCCCATGAAGTAGGGGAAGGTGTCCGTGGCGAAGTAGGCATAGGAGCCGTCGGCGAAGGCCAGGCCATTGCACTGGTCCAGTTCGCTCAGGCCGGGAACGTAGACGTGCTGCTCCCAGGCGTTGCTTTCGTCCGGGTTTTGCATTTCCCAACTGCTTTGCACTTCTTTGACGCTGGTGCAGGTGCTGTCGGCGCAGATGTAGGGGGCGAGGATGGGGTAACCGTCGAAGGCGTAGCCCAGCACGAGACCGACCTGTCCGTCTATCTCTGCGTAGATGCAGTCGGGGCGGGCGTGGAAGTGGTAGACGCCGCCGGGCGCGGTGTGTCCATTGCAGTAGTCGAGAATCTGGTCCAGGTATGGGTCGCGGTAGCCCGTTTGCGGCGCTTCCGTGGGACCAAAGATGACGAGGCCGTTGACGGTGATGGCGGAAGCGCCGCCCAATGGCACATCCGTGACCTGCGCCGCCGGCGTGGGATTGCGCGGCAGGGTGATGGTGATGTCTTGCGCCTGCAATTCGTTGGGGGTGATGGAGATGAATTCAAAGTTGGGGATGTTGTTGGTGTGGATGACGACGCTGTCTTCCGTGCAAGTCACCGTGAGTTCGGGCGCGGGGTAGGCGCTGTTGGCGGGGTGGGCTTGCACGTCCTGGAAGTTGGCTGTGGGGCAGTCTGCTGTCGCCCCGGCTGCGGCGACGGTGGGCTGGGTGGTTGTTGCTGTCGCGGTGTTGGCGGCTGGTTGCGGGGCGTTTTGGGTGGTGGTGGGTTGGATGCCGGCATTTTCGTCAGCAGTGTTGCCCGGCGAAGCAGTAACGGTAGCGCCGCAAGCAGTCAGCAGCAGGCCCAGGATGAGTAAAAGAACGAGACGGCGTGTCATGAGATTTTTCCTCCGATGCGCGGACGTGATTATGCCCGCGGCGTATGCGTTGTCGTCGCGGCTCTCCGCGACCTCATGTTGGGCATTGTAGTTGAGGCGTGTCAAGGGACCGTTCAGGGGACGTTTAGATGTGGTATAGACAAGAAACCCGAAAGCTTTTGGAGACCTTTAGAACTGACGATGAAATAAAGTACGGAATGGCATCGTCAGTTTGCAGGAACGATCAGTAAACAGCTTCGTTGTCTTATTTGATTTCGTTCCTTTCCAGTCACGATCGGATCACTTGACAAAAAGAAAATATCTTAGTAACATAGGTCACTAGTAACATATGTTGCATAGGGACTACGATTCCAGACTGGCGCGGCTTCCAAAACGGCTCCCGTCTGGAAAACCAATTTCCGTAGGCGATGGCGCCGTCAGGCGCTCCTGGAGGTCACGATGACAATTAAGCAGGCTATTCTTGGTTATCTCAGTTGGAAGCCGTTGAGTGGATACGACTTGAAGAAGTTGTTCGCGGAGTCGGCGGCGATGCACTGGTCGGGCAACAGCAACCAGATTTACCGCGCTCTGGTGGAATTGCATCAGGAAGGGTTGGTGGTGCGTGAGGTGCAGTCGCAAGAGAATTTGCCGGCACGCAAAGAATACACCATCACCCCCACAGGCCATGACGCCCTGCGTCGGTGGGTGCAATCCACCCCCGACATGCCCCAGCTACGCAACACCTTCCTGGTGCAGTTGGCCTGGGCGGACCTGCTCACTCCCGCCGAACTGGACGACCTCCTGGCGCGGTACGAGGAAGAGATGCGCGTGCAGGTGCTTATGCTACGCGAGCAGGCACAGCGCGGCCACAACGCGCCCGCCCGCACGCCACGCGAGATGGCTTTGTGGCGGGCGATTGACGAGAACTGGATTTCCTATTATGAGACGCAGCAGACCTGGGCGCACGCCACGCGCCAAAATCTGAGTCAGGCGGATTCGTGATAGGTGATTCCCAAGATTGGTTCATTCTCCGTAACTGCCAAGCCTGGACCAATTTTCTCTGGTGAAATTGGTCCAATCTCCAGAGAATGAACCAATCTCGCCCGACGAGTTTTTTTCGCAGGAGGCAACATCATGACGTACAACCCGCTTTACAAATCGGCGGCAGCCGAGCAAGCGATTATGACCCTTTACGACGAGGCTTTGTCCCATTGGCCCGTGCCTTACCACACGCGCCTGATCCCGACGCGCCACGGAGACACCTTCGTCATCGCCTGCGGGGACGAGGGCGCGCCGCCCCTTGTCCTGCTGCATGGCGCGGGCACAAACTCGGCCATCTGGATCGGCGATGTGGCCCAGTATAGCCAACGCTACCGCGTTTACGCAGTAGACCTGTTGGGCGAGGCAGGCAAGAGCGCGCCCAATCGTCCCCCCTGGGAGACACCCACCTACGCCGAGTGGCTGGCGGACGTGCTGGACGCGCTGGCGGTCGAACAGGCAACGTTGGTGGGGATTTCTCAGGGCGGCTGGACGGCGCTGAAGTTTGGCGTGGCGCAGCCGGAGCGCGTGACGAGCCTGGCGCTGCTCTGCCCCGGCGGCGTGACGGCGGATCGGATGTCGTTTCTGCTTCGCGCCGTGGTCTATTCGCTGTTGGGTCGGTGGGGCGTGCGCCGCATGATCCGCCTCCTTTATGCCCAACAGCCCATTCCGGCAGGGGTGGAGGAGGTCTTCACGGCGGTGATGAAGGGCTTTAACGCTCGCCTGGGTGTGCTACCTTTGTTCACGGATGCGGAACTGGCGCGGTTGCGGATGCCCGTGCTGCTGTTGGGTGGCGACCAGGATGCACTGCGGGATATGGCGGCGATTGCCGCTCGCCTGCATCGGCATCTGCCCCGGCTGACGGTTTCCATCATTCCCGGCGCGGGGCACGCCCTGGTGGACACAGTGGATAGGGTGATGGGATTTTTGTCTGAAATCGAGCTTCCGGGAAGGTTTCTTGAGAGTCGTCATTCACGGCCACCTTCCCGGAAACTGTTTTGATGCCTTTTGCCTGAGAGCGAGCTTCCGGGAAGGTTTCTTGAGAGCTGCCATTCACGGCCACCTTCCCGGAAGCTGTTTTGATGCCTTTTGCCTGAGAGCGAGCTTCCGGGAAGGTTTCTTGAGAGCTGCCATTCACGGCCACCTTCCCGGAAGCTGTTTTGATGCCTTTTGCCTGAGAGCGAGCTTCCGGGAAGGTTTCTTGAGAGCTGCCATTCACGGCCACCTTCCCGGAAGCTGTTTTGATGCCCTTTGCCTGAAATCGACCTTCCGGGAAGGTTTCCCGTTCCATGTCCCCCTGCCCTGTTTGCTGACTCGCGCCGACCACATCACTCTTCTACGTCTTCTTCACCACTGCTTCATACCTTACCGCTATTCTCCAGATGACGGTGGCTGAACGCATCAGGCACCGTCATCAATCAAGTGGAAACGGCGTGACCAACTGGGCATGCCCTTTGATGGAGCAACCTCATGACAAAGCATCTTTCAATTATAATCTTCTTGTTGTTGGCCACTGTTATCGTCGCCTGTGCCAGTGAATCTCCCGTTGCGACCACAGCCACGGCCCCGGCTGCTACAAATCCTCCGCCCACCGAGCCGGCCAGTAGTCCCACGCCAGTTGTGCCAACCGTCGTTCCCGTTGCGCAGCCGGTCGCGGGTGACGACGTTATGACGGTAGGCGACGAGGGAGATACGACTGTGGATACAACTTCTTTAGACAACGTGCTCAGTCAACAAGATTCAATGGCGCTGAATGAGCAAGAGGTGGCCGATTTGCTCTTTATGCGCGAAGAAGAAAAACTGGCCCACGACGTTTACCTGACTTTGTATGAACAGTGGGGTTTGCGTATCTTTCAAAATATCGCCAACAGCGAGTTGACACATACCGAAGCTATCAGAACGCTACTGGTGCGGTATGATTTGGCTGACCCGGCTCTGGACAGGGCTGTGGGTGTTTTCGCCAATGAGGGTCTCCAGGCGCTGTATGACCAATTGGTGGCCCAGGGAAGCCAGTCACTTGTCGCGGCTTTGCAGGTTGGTGCGACCATTGAGGATTTGGATATTGTCGATCTGCAAAATGCCGTTGCCAGAACCGATAACGCGGATATTGTTCTGGTTTACGAGAATCTGATGAAAGGTTCTCGCAATCACCTGCGCGCTTTTATTGCCACGTTGCAAAAGCAAAACGGGGAATATCAACCACAATACCTTGACCAGGCCGCTTACGAAGCCATTATCAGTTCGCCGATGGAGCGTGGTAAGTAGGCGGGTTTTCGCGGATGCCGGCACGAAGGGTGCGTCCGTTCATTCCAAACTTGTTAACGGATGCGCCCTTAGGCGTAACGCGCTTTCATGCCGAAAAGGGGACGTACTAATTTGATGCGTCTGAGGATTTCGTAGAGGAGGAGGCTGATGGCGAAAGTGCCGGCATTTAACAAAATCCACTTAGGAAATGCCGGCAGCGACAAAGGGAGAAGGAAGTACGCCAGCACAAACTGCGTTGGTAAATGGACAATATACACCGGATAGACCGCTGCGCTGAAATAGCGCAGACGGGGAGACGGCTTATTGAGATAGTGGGCGCCAAAACCCAGAAATGCCAACATCCAGAGCATGGACTCTACGGCAACCAACCACCCGACCTCCATTTCCAGCCAAAACGTAAAGACAAACAACCGCATCAAAAACAGCAAAAACGCCGCTATCAGCACAACCCAGCGCATTTTCTCCGCCGCCGGCCAGAAAGCATCCTGCACCGAAATGATCAGGAAGCCGATAAAAAAGCAAACCAGGCCCAGCCAGAAACCATGCGCCGGCACGTAGAGGCCATCTGGACTGAAGCCCCACTGATAGGTCACAAATGAATCTGGCCTGGTTAACGCTGCTTCCAGGACAAGCGGTAGCACCAGGACCACAATCCCGCCCGCATGGCTGAATAATCTGGACAGAAAGCGGAACAGGGCATTGTGCGGGCGATTCTTTAGATAAGTCAGTAGCGGCAACAAGAGCAAGACGTACACGAAAATGTTCCCCAAGAACCAGAGATGTCCGGCATTGGGCGTGTAGGCGATTTCCTGTTCATAATACTTCTGGAAAAAATAGGCGCTGATGGGGGCAATGCAAAATACGCAGAAAACAAACGGAACGAGAATACGAATCGTTCGATCTTGCAGCAAATCTTGCCAGTTGCGTCGCGCCAAAGCAAAGCGAACGCCCATGCCGGAAATCACAAAGACGATGGGAATGCGCCAGACGTTGAGCATCATCATGACCAACCACAACCCTTCCAGCGGCTGCTCATTTTGAGGGAAACCGACGTAGACGCCCCAGGGTTGAAAACTGACGGTTACGTGATAAACAATGAGCAAAGCCAGGGCCAGGGTCCGCAACCAATCAACGTCGTGGCGACGATGGTCGGTGACGGTTGCGGGCGCGACTGTCGCCATGTTTTCCGATTGCATGAATCTTCCCTCCGTATGATAAAGGCGGCAACTGCGCGGCAATTGTATCAGCCATCCTCAATCCGGGCGGTGGAGACAGGCGGGAGACAGCGGGTTGGTCATCATCTACATGACATCCCGCCTTTCCCGCCCCTGCGTGAAACGTCGCAAGTCGCGCCAGTCTTCTTGAGTGGGGCGCGGATGGTTCAGACAACCAGCACGGAGCGATCCGTCTGGGACATGATCTGGCTGGTGATGTCGTCTAGCAGCAATCGCGCCCAGCCCTCACCCTGGTGCGCGCCGATGACGACGAGGTCGTAATCTCCCTCGTCGGCTTCGGCCACGATTTCATCCACGACCAGGCCGTGCCGTACTCTGGGCTGAATATGCGGGATCACCCCCTGTAGCGCGGCCAGGTCCTGTTGCAGCAGCTTGCCTTCGCGGGTGTGCCGCTCCATCAACTCCGCCGCCTCCGCGCGCAGTTCCCAGCCGGGCACACCCGGCGCGGCGACCATTTGCGACATGACGTGCAGCAGGGTCATCTCCTGAGCCAACTGCATCAGAGGGGCCAATGGATGAATGAGCCGACGCAGCAAGAGCGGATCGCGCCACCCTTCGCAGAGAAGGAATCGCCGCAAGGCAGGCGTATCGCGGCGGGCGATGAGGACGGGGCAGGGGAGTTGGGCGATGACGCGGGTGGAGGTAGGGCCGAGCAATCGTTTGACGAATCCATGCTCAGGTTTTTCTCCCATCACGAGCAAATCATACGCCCCTTCGCTGGCGGCGCGGATGATTTCTTCGGCGGGCGCGCCCTGGCGCAGCAGGACGGAAGGCTCGCCGGCTTCCGTCAGGGCTGCATCACTGGCAGCAAGCAGGGCTTGCGCCTGGGCAAGTATAGTCTCTCCCTCTGCCCGGTCACTTTCATGGCGAATGACGGTGAGCAGGGTGGGCAGAGGGCTGTTGGTGGCGGCGGCGATACGACCACCAAGACGTACAGCGATGTGTGAATGGGGTGCGCCGCCTGTGGCGATGAGGATACGCATAGGGTTACTCCGTTGGTAGCCAGGGTCCATGAACAGTGGTTGGTGAGTGACTGGTTATAGAAAGAAAAGAATGAGCGGGACGATAAGGATGGCGCACATAAAGAGGGCAAGGTGACGGTTGTCGTCCGTGATCCAGGCGACGACGCGCAGCATGGCGCGTTCGTAGCGGCGATAGATGAAGGTGAGGATGAGGATGGAGATGATGGTGATGCTGAGCATTTCCGCCAGGACGATGGTGAAGGCGGCGGGGTTTTTCATGAGGACGGCGGCGAGGAGGGTGTCAATGAAGGTGGTGATGTTGGCTCCCATGATGTAGGGGATGACGTTTTCGCGGCGGACGAAGCCGCGCTGGCTGAGGGGGACGAGGATGCTGAGGGAGACGCTGACGGACATGGAGATGAGGGTGATGAGGGAGCCGAGCAGGAACATGACCCAGGGGCGGTAGATGAGGCGGGACATGCGGCCTACCTGGCTTTCTTTGAGGGCCATGTCGGGAAGGCATTTGTCGAAGAGGTTGAAGCTGATGATGATGATGCCCAGGCCGACGAGGAAGAGGGTCCAGCGGGGCAGGAAGCTGAGGAAAAAGGCGGTGATGGGGTCGAAGATGCGGTCGGTGATGGCGTTGAGGAGGACGCCGGATTGGGGTTGCAGGGGAGTAAGGATGCCGCTGGTGAGGAGGGTGAGGCCGATGATCATGCCGGCAAGATACGTGGTCCCCGTGACGATGAGTGAGAGCAGACCCATGCCCAGGCTGTTGGCGCGGTTGCGCCCGCGCAGGACGTAGATGAAGCCGATGAAAAGGACGATGAAGCTCGCCCCCAGGCGGCTGCCGGTGATCATAGTGAAGGCGCTGAGTTGGTTGAAAATGCCGGCATCATAAAAAGTCAACGCCGCCGCCGCCACCGGAGAACCACTCATAATCACATAGGCGAACAGCCAACCAAAACCGAGGCTATTGGCCGGATTGTCTACGGCAAAACTATCCCGCACCAGCGGCGCCAGCCCCCGCGCCCCCTCCTTCATCAACGTAATCGCCAGAATGAACAGAAACAGACTGACAACAAAAATCCCCACTTTACGCCAGGCAATGCGCCCGACAAGATACTGCCACCGTTTTAGCACGGTGGATTGCAGTTGCTTTTTTTTCACAGCACGACGTTTCTTCACGTCCACATGCAAGCTCATAACGGGTTCTCCTTTCAGACGGAAACCGTGGCCAGTTGCGCTTAAGGCAATCATCCGGCAATCGTGTTATTACCCCGTTCCTCCTGCGAGGGGAACGGTGATGTGGTCTCAAAATGGATTGCTTTCCCCGAGGGAGAAGGGGTAGAAGTTGGCGGGTCGCGCCTCAGTCCATGATCTCCCTACGATTCCCGAATACAATTCCTGGAGCGTAATTGAAAATCACCATCCCCCGGAGGGCATGGTGATAGAAGGTAACTGCTAAGTGGCTGTCCGCAATGAAGTTAGCGGAAATGGGCGGACACCTTGTCAGTAGTCGTCCGTAAAAAGTGTGAGATTATTTTCGGACGGTTACTAAGTCCGATTGGACCAATTTTCTCCGGTGAAATTGGTCTAATCTCCAGAGAACGTAAGTCGCTACGATAGCAGTAAGATAATCATATCCAACTGTCCAAAAAGAGCAAAAACAGGCGCATGGCCGCCGCCAACCGCCGCACCATCGCCGCGTCCACGGTTGCCGCAAAATCGCACGCCGCGTAGGCCATCAAATGCCGCACCGCCTGGTCCAGTGGCAGGATGCTGCCCGCCAGCGTGCCATCGGCCAACCGCGCCCGCCCATTCCCCCCCGTCAGGGCAAAATCCCCCAGTTGATAGAGTCCGTCTGGCATACCGAGCGCGGCCATCGCGTCGCGGACCAGATTGAGGCGGCCCGCGGTCAGCCGCCACACCTGCCGCACAAGCGCGGGACAGACGTGAATGCCATTGACGATGAGGCCGATCGTGATGCGTCCGTCATCAAGCAAGGCGGTGACCAGGCCCGGCTGGCGGGGATGAATCGGCGGCGTGGCGTTGAACTGGTATACTCCCTATAGGGGCGGCGCGTTTCTTCCTCTGTTTGCTGTCGCCCGACATGCCGGGAAAGCCGTGACCCCTTTACCAACAACCTGCGTCGCTCATCCCGCAAACATCGCAAGGGACTATCATGACCACGAAAATTGTCTCCCGTACGGAGAAAATCCACGACATCCTCCGTTATGAACATCATCCGCTCGATGCCATCTTCCGCCCGCGCAGCGTTGCCGTTATTGGCGCAACGGCACGCCCCGGTAGCGTGGGGCGCACCATTCTTTCCAATCTGATCAGCAGCCCGTTTGGCGGAACCGTGTATCCCGTCAGCCTGAAGCGGCCAGCTGTGTTGGGCATCAAGGCGTACCCCAACCTGGCGGCCATCGGCGATCCCGTTGACCTGGCCGTAATTGTCACGCCCGCCCCCACCGTGCCGGACGTGGTGCGCGAGTGCGTTGCTTATGGCGTGCGCGGGGCCATCATCATTTCCGCCGGATTCAAAGAAACAGGACCGGAAGGGGCGGCATTGGAGCAGGAAGTGTTGACGGAAGCGCGCCGGGGCAACATGCGCATCGTTGGCCCCAACTGCCTCGGCGCCATGAGTCCTATCACCGGACTAAACGCCACGTTTGCCAGCACCATTGCCTTGCCGGGGAACGTGGGCTTTATCAGCCAGAGTGGCGCCCTTTGCACCTCGATCCTGGACTGGAGCTTGCGCGAGCACGTCGGATTCAGCGCCTTCGTTTCCATTGGGTCCATGCTGGACGTGGGGTGGGGCGACCTGATTTACTACCTGGGCGACGATCCCAACACCAAAAGCATCGTCATCTACATGGAAACCATCGGCGACGCCCGCTCATTTATGTCCGCGGCGCGGGAAGTGGCCCTGACCAAGCCCATCATCGTGATCAAGCCAGGGCGCACCCAGGCCGCCGCGGCCGCCGCCGCCTCGCATACCGGGTCGCTCACCGGCAGCGACGAGGTGCTGGAATCGGCTTTCCGCCGCTGCGGGGTGCTGCGCGTGAATGATATTTCTGATCTGTTTGCCATGTCCGAGGTGTTGGCGAAGCAGCCGCTGCCGCGTGGCCGCCGCCTGACGATTGTGACGAACGCGGGCGGGCCGGGTGTATTGGCGACGGATTCGCTCATTTCTGGGGGGGGTGAACTGGCGATGATTTCCGCGGAGACGGAAGCGAAGTTGAATGAGATTCTGCCGCCGCACTGGAGCCACGGAAACCCGATTGACGTGCTGGGAGACGCCAGCCCGGAACGGTATGCGCGCACGCTGGAGGTGGCGGCGGCGGACCCCAACAGTGATGGTTTGCTGGTGATTCTGACGCCGCAGGCGATGTCGGACCCGACGGAGACGGCGGTGGAGTTGAAGGAGGTGAGCCATCGTTTGAAGAAGAAGCCGGTGCTGGCCAGTTGGATGGGGGGCGCGGAGGTGAATGAGGGGGAGGCTGTGCTGAATAAGGCCGGCATTCCCACATTCGATTATCCTGATACGGCCACGGAGATGTTCAACTATATGTGGCGATACAGTGATAATTTACGCAGCTTGTATGAGACGCCCGTTTTGCCGGCAGGAACCGAGGAAGGCGCACCTGATCGTACCCTGGCAGAAACGGTCATCCGCGCCGCGCGGCAGGCGGGGCGCACCATCCTCACCGAATTCGAGTCTAAGCAAATCTTCGCCGCCTATGGCATTCCCACCGTGGACACCCGCGTCGCCGCCAGCGCCGACGAAGCCGAGGCACTGGCCGCCGCCATTGGCTACCCTGTCGTCCTCAAACTCCATTCCGGCTCCATCACGCACAAAACGGACGTGGGCGGTGTGCAGTTGAACCTGGCGGACGCGGCCGCCGTGCGTCAGGCATTCACGCGCATTGCCGCCGGCGCCCGCGACTATGCGGCGCAGGCGGGGCGCGATCCCCTGCCGGACGACTTCCTGGGGGTGACGGTGCAGCCAATGGTGAAACTGGAAGGGTACGAAATTATCGTCGGCAGCAGCCCAGACCCCCAGTTTGGCCCGGTGTTGCTGTTCGGCACTGGCGGGACGTTGGTGGAGGTGTTTCAGGATCGGGCGCTGGGGCTGCCGCCGTTGAACACGACGCTGGCGCGGCGGATGATGGAGCGGACGAAAATCTACCGCGCCTTGCGGGGTGTTCGCGGGCGGGCGTCGGTTGATTTGTCTGCGCTGGAGCAGATCATGGTGCGTTTTAGCCAGTTGGTGGCGGAGCAGGCGCTTATCAAGGAGATCGACATTAACCCGTTGCTGGCGTCGCCGGAGCAAATTCTGGCGCTGGATGCGCGGGTGGTGTTGTATCCGTCAGAGGTGACGGAGCCGCCGCAATTGGCGATTCGCCCCTATCCGACACAGTATATTCAGCCGTGGACGCTACGGGATGGCACGGCGGTGAATATCCGTCCTATCCGCCCGGAGGATGAGCCGCTGATGGGGCAGTTCCACCAGGGGCTGTCGGCGCAGAGTGTGTTTATGCGGTATTTCCATACGTTGGATTTGAGCCAGCGGGTGGCGCACGAGCGGCTGACGCGGATTTGCTTTATTGATTATGATCGGGAGATGGCGTTGGTGGCGACGTTGCGGGATGCGCACACGGGTGAGCGACGGGTTATCGCGGCGGGTCGGTTGAGCAAAATTGCCGGCACTGCCGATGCCGAATTTGCCATGCTCATCCACGACGACTACCAGCGCCAGGGCGTGGGCACGGAACTGCTGCGCCGCCTGCTGGACGTCGCCCGCGACGAAGGGTTGCAGCGCGTACTGGCCTACATGCTGCCCGAAAACGTCGGCATGAAGCGCGTTTGTCAGCGGTTGGGCTTCCGTTTCCATTTCAACGACGGTGTCCTGGAAGCCATCCTCACCCTGTGAGCGCGTCATTGCGTGTCTGCGCCCATTCCTCTGCCCAGACACGCCTATTTAGTGGCTGTCCAGATGGCGGCCATCATGGATAGCGGCTATCCAGATAGCGGCTATCCATGATGGCTTGGCAGTAACCGTCCGTAAAAAGTGTGCAGTTGTTTTTGGACGGTTACTTATGCTTTGCCCAGGACGGCGGCCAACAGGGCCATGCGGATGAACATACCGTTTTGCACCTGGCGAAAGTAGGCGGCGCGGGGGTCGTTATCTACGGCGTAGTGGATTTCGCCCACGCGCGGCAGGGGGTGCATGACGACCATTTTCTCTTTGGCCCGCCGCATCAGTTCGGGGGTGATTTCGTACATATCTTTCACTTCTTCGTATTGAGCCAGGTCGTTGAAGCGTTCTTTTTGCACGCGGGTGACGTAGAGGACGTCGGCGTTTTCGATGACGTCGGCAACGTCGTGGGTTTCGCGGGCGGGAATGCCGGCATCTATCACCCGATTCATGATGTTCAACGGCATTCGCAAAATCTCCGGGGAGACAAAACGCAGGCTGACGTCATATTGCAGCAGCAGTTTTGTCAGCGAATGCACCGTGCGTCCATAGCGTAGATCCCCCACCATGGCCACCTTCAGCCCATCAATACGCCCCAACTCCTCGTGGATCGTGAACAGGTCCAGCAGCGCCTGCGTGGGATGCTCCCCCGCGCCATCGCCCGCGTTCAACACCGGCACATGGGCGTAGTCGGCGGCCACCTGCGCGGAGCCGATTTCCGGGTGGCGCAGGACAATCACGTCCGCATACTGCTCCAGCGTGCGAATCGTGTCCACCAGCGTTTCCCCTTTACTCACGGAACTGAACTGCACGCCCTGCGTGATGGGGATGACGCTGCCGCCCAATCGCTCCATGGCGGCGATGAAGGAGGCGCTGGTGCGTGTGCTGGGTTCGTAGAAGAGGCAGGCAAGGACGTAGCCTTTGAGCAAATCCGCCGCGCCCGCGCGCTGGACCATTTCGCGCATTTCGCGGGCGCGGGCAAAGACGAAGTTCAGGCGCGCCTTGTCGAATTGGTCCACGGAAAGGATGTCCCAGCCGATCATGCCGTTGGATTGACGATGGTTTTTGTCCGTCAGCCGTGTGTAGTCGAATAATGGTTTGAGTGACATTGGGGGTCTCCAGTTGTTGGTATTCAGTTGTTGGTGTTCGGTTTTCCGTTGGTGGTTTGCGGGAGAAGTTGGCCGCTGCCCGGCGGGGCCAGGACAAGGCCGTCTTCGAAGGCAAGCTGGTTACGCAGGATGACACGGCGCACTTTTCCTTTGACGGGAATGCCGGCAAAAGGCGTCCAGCCACACTTCGAATACATCATCTCATCCTGGATCACCCACGAAGCCTCCGCGTCCACCTCCACCCAGGTATCGCGTTGCGGCGGCAACGCAAAAATGCGGCGCGGATTCGTGTGCATCAAATCAATCAACCGCGCCAGCGTCAGCCGCCCCTCATGCACCGCCGTCAGCATCAGCGGCAGCGACGTTTCCAACCCGGCCACGCCCGGCGGCGGCTGTGGCAGTTGTTTTTCCGCCAGCGTGTGTGGCGCGTGGTCCGTAGCAATACAATCCACCGTCTCCCCCAGGTGCGCCCACAACGCCGCCACGTCATCCGGCGTTCCCAACACGGGGCGCATGTCCGCCAGCGGCCCCAGCCGGTCAAACGCGGCCGCATCCAGGAACAAATGATGCGGCGTCACCTCGCAGGTGACAGGCAATCCGGCCATCTTCGCATCCGCGATCAACTCAATCTCCTCGCGGCGGCTAACGTGGCAGAAATGTACCGGGCGCTGGTAGGCGGCGGCCAGGCCAATGCCCACGGCCACGCTCTGCTTCTCCGCGTGCATGGCGATCAGCTTCCCCCGCGGCCAATCGCGGAAACAGGCGCGCAGCGTAGGCACGTCATCCACGCGCAGCGGGCCAAATGTGTCATTGAGATAGACTTTCAACGCCACCGCATGGGGAGCGCACGCGGCAAGCTGCGCCACTTCCGCCGGGCTGGCTCCGGCGAACAATCCCACGTCGCAGCGAATCGTCCGCGCCGCCGTTTCGCGCGTCGCCGCCAGCGTCGCGGGCGTGGAAAGGGGCGGGGATGTGTTCGGCATTCCCAGGATCATGGTCACGCCGCCGGCCAGCGCCGCCGCCGTGCCGGTGGCAAAATCCTCCTTGTGTTCCCCACCGGGCACGCGCAAATGCGTGTGAACATCAATCAAGCCAGGTAAAATCAGGTCAGACATAATTCCTCACCAGGAGCGCAACACAAGCGCGCTGCGTTGAGACAATCGCAATAGGCAAAAAAAAAGCCCAATCCTGAAAAAGGATCGGGCAATGAAGGCGAAAAAAGAAGAAGTTTTCGCGGGCGCAAAAGCAGTATGCGAACGAGAAGACAGTCTAGCGTAAACACCAAGCGGCAAGTCTAGCACGTTGCGTCAGTGGGGGCAAATGACAATGCGCGGGCGCGGGTTTCAGGTAAAATGATCGTGGTCGGTGGCGCAAGCCGCTGAATCTGGCTTAAACTTTGTCTGAAGGTAGAGGCGGGCGAGAGTTCCGCATGTTGGCGGAGAATAGAAGGGAGAGCGGCGATGCAGGCCATCGTGGTAGCCGATAATCAGGAAGACCGAGACTTTTTGAATTTTGTTTTGCGGCACGCGGGGGTGGCCGTGGCGACGACGGCGGCGCTGCAGCCGGTGACGGCGACGTTGGCGGAGCGTCCGGTGGACCTGGTGCTGCTGTCGCTGCCGGAAAGTGGGCGCCTGCTGCCGGATATTGAGGCGCTGCGCCTGGTGACGCAGGTCCCGGTGGTGGCGTTGATGGGGATGCTGACGGAGGAGTTGCATTGCGCGTTGCTGGATGCGGGGGTGGACCTGGTGTTGCCGCGCCCATTTTCGGCACGGGTACTCAGCCGGTATGTGCGAATTTTGCTGCGGCGGTCAAGAACAGTGCCGGCATCCGTCCTCCCCCGCTTTGAAACAGACACCATCCTCCTCGACCCCACCACCCGCACCGTCACCGTCAGCGGCTGCGACCCCCAGCGCCTCACCCAACTTGAATTCCGCCTCTTCTATCTCCTGGTCAGCAACCAGAACCAGGTGCTTCCCGCGGACATGATCGTTGAGCGTGTCTGGGGCTACAGCGGGCAGGGCAACCGCGAACTGGTGCGCGGCCTGATTCGTCGCCTACGGCGCAAAATCGAAACCCCATCGGCGTCGCAACGCTTCATCCAAAACATCCCCGGTGTCGGCTACCGCTTCTCCACGGACGCCCCCGCCGACTCCTGAGCGGGCGTTCCCCCCATCCCCCACGTTTTCGCACCATTTTACACGCATTTGGCACACCAGGCGGCCAGTTGACACGCTTTTTGCACAGCCCTTCACCCAGGTTTGATACGACGTGTTGCTATAGTTTGGGAAATCCCTTTCGGCCAGGGTGCTCCTCAGGCACGCTGCGCGTTGTACGGCCAGGCCCGTGCCAAAGCCGCGCTGGATGGAGATGTTTGTCGCATCGGTTTCTGCCGGCAATTCACGAGACACGGGCAGCGAATAACGCGCTTCTGACCACTGGCCACTATCTTCGAAGGAGTAACAACTAGATGGCTTCCAAACGTACTGACAAACCGGCATTGGGTACTTGCCCAAGCTGTGACACCACCATTCGTCTTTCAGGAAAGCTGCATCTCGGGCAAATCGTGACCTGCCCTGAATGTGGCGACGACCTGGAAATCGTCCAACTCTCCCCTACCGTCAAGCTCGATTGGGCTTTTGAAGAACCTTTCGATGACGATGACGACTTTGATTATGACGATGACGATTTCGACGATGATGATGATTACGACTTTGACGACGAAGACGATTACGACTTCGACGACACAGACGACTATTAGGACTGACGATGAAATGAAGTACGGAATTGCATCGTCAGCTTGAAGGAACAGTGAGGAAACAGCTTCGTTGTCTTATTTAATTCCGTTCCTTAGCCTACGGCGGCGCAATCATGCAGGCGGAAGTCGGATGAGGCCGGAAGGGAGGAAACGGGAGACGCCCAGCGCTTCGTGGGTTTGAGGGGCTGTCCGCAATTAAATAGCGGAAATGTGCGGGCGCAGTAACCGTCCGTAAAACGTGTGAAGTTATTTTCGGACGGTTACTAAATAAACGTTGTGCTCAATGATCGGGCGGGGCAATGGATCGCCCCGCCACCGGCATGGCTTTCGTGCCGGGCAACCCCCCTCCTCTGGGGGGCACGATGTCGCGCATCTTATGCAAAGATGCCGTTTCGCAGGAGATAGGCGGCCAACCCTGCGCGCATAGTGCCTTCAATCGTGCACGCAACTTCCCCGTCGCCGGAAAAAGCATTAGCATTTTCGCTGTTGATTCTCCCGCGAATACTGCCAAAGAGCCGGATCTAACGCGCGCATGGATACGTTGACCTGCCGCGCCAGGTCACGGCAGAATGTCGTGTGCGCCCACCAGAAGTGAAAATCATAATTGAAGCGCAGCTCGAATTCTGTCATCCGATTTCAACGCCAGCGATAGAGCGCCAGATGCTCTTGCTCGTGCGGGATTGGCCCGATCACCTTCCAGCCAACCAGCTCCCAACCTGACTTTTTCAGGAGGTTGCGGGCGGTGATTGTGCCGGCATAAACGCACCCATCCCCCCGTTCCCGAACCAAATTCATACCCGCCGCAATCAACGCCGTCCCCACACCCCGGCGACGGAACGGCTCCGCGACAAACAACCCACCAAGACCGGGCGTATATGCCGGCAGCGCCTCCATCGCGCGCTCACGCAGCACAATCGTACCCGCCAGCGCCTCATCCACAAAAGCCACCAGCCGCACCGGCAAGTCGCGCCGATTCGCTTCAGCGGCAAAATCCCGCGCCACATCCACCGGTGCGCGCCCCGCGTAATAATCAGGCCACTGCGCGCGAAACCATTAAACCACTTTGCGGCCTGAATTCATAGCCTTGTTGGCTCAAGGTTCGCATTGCATTCCAATAAAAACTGAAGCTGAACAGCTTGATGGTCACGTGAGCGAAAGTACTCTGGCTCAAAGCGGCTTGCTTCTTGCCAGGTGGCATAAACGCAATACTCAAAGAGTTCTTTTTTGCTATTACGCTTCCTGACAATCTTGTGCCCGATATTCGTAAACCCCAACGACCTTAGCGAGTCCTCAAGTAGAATTTCAGTGTGAACTTGCACGCCATAAAAGCTAGAATTGCCCACTATGTATGAAAGCACGGCACCTTTTTTCAATCGCGGGCGCAAGTTCTGAAAATGCAAATGCATATCATGGAAATATTTCCAGACATAATTCGCCATCAGCAAAGCATTCTTCTCATTTGTATACAGTATTTCAGAAACGACCATTCGCAATGACTCTGGAAGCGCAATCCCACTTGGCTCCCAATTTTGCAACCTACTGGTAGCGACCCCCCAAGTCCCACCTATTGCCTTCCAATCAAGTTCACCCGCTTCACGGGCGGTATCGAGGAATTGGGTCCAATACATATAAGGTCGAAGTTCACGAATGTAACTGATTCTGTTGGGGTAAGGTGGGGACGTGACAATATGCGAGTATTGAATGTTGTCAATTGATGCAGGCTCCCGCGCGTCCACGGAATAAACAGATGCAAAACCAGGAAGTGGCACGCTTGCACTTCGAATAACGGCTTCCAATATATCTATATACAGAGACTCAATCTGTTTAATATCAAACGAGGTCACTTCATCCTGAAATGACATTGAGACGTGATTGAATGCAGCAGATGATGTTTCAATGACGAGTCTGCAAAAAGACACCCAGGCAAGTGAAGAAACGTGATTATCCTTTGGCTCTCCCAATTGATTCACCAACGCCCGACGAAGTGCGCCAAGAACGCTGAGCGTGTGTGCAGACCACCATCTTGTAATATTATGAATATCCGGCAACCAGTTGTCTTCGTTTACCAATCGCTTGCATTCATCAAGCACCTTATCAACGGATATTCTCAAATTCTTTATTTCCGAAGAGGCATAGTTTCTGCATTTGGCATTGCCGAGCCAGATTAGAAACGGATTTATGTCAAAGCAATGGGCCAAAATGCCACGCTCAGCGGCAACAAGCCCTGTTGTTGCTGTCCCAGAAAAAGGATCAAGAATAAGAGAATCCTCCGAAAGAGAGTCAATTATTTCTTCAACTAACTTCACCGAGTAAGCTGGCGTTAGACGCAACCATCCATGTCTACCAAGTTTTGCATTGTACTTGAACGTATAATCAGAACGCTGTTTAACCTTCATCATATCCATCATTCAGCACGCAACAGTATTTCAAGCACGTTGTGGATCTCTTCTCTTATTTCAGCGCTATTTCTTTGGAAGAAACCAGCCAAATCATATTCAAGAATCTGTTCAAAAAACGCATACAAAGACACTTGACTATTTCCGTTTGTGGTACCAATGAGAATGCCACAACGACTATTTCTGTATCTCAACACAATATCAGAATCTATCTGTGACGAAAAAATAGCGAATACCGGGAGATAATCGTTCGCCCATGCCACAGTAGCGTTATCTATATCCGCATTCTGACGCTTAGAATCTTTACTCTTGTATCCTTGACGAACCTCAAAAACAATGCCGTTTGAGGGTTTGGACACTTCTCCCAGGTTTGCGCAATAGTCAATGATCCATTGCTGGACATTCTCAAGCACGGTCCTGTTTTGTATTTTGCCAAGTTCCAGCCGGCCATCAAGAGATAGTTTTTTGGATTTTCCTGACTTTGTTTGTGTTGTATATGACCATGTTGCAGATTCCGGGTCTGTATATCCGGTAACATCGACCAACACGGTGCGAAAAAGGCGTTCACACCCAATACCAAGCTGACGATAAACGGAAGTCATCCCACCCGCTGCGCGATGGGCCGAATATATGAGGTTGGTATCCAGGCCAACCCAGGCATAGAAGGGGTCTGACCCGTAAAGATGCTTGAACTGACTTAGGGAAAGACCACCGTTACTGCCACCCTGCCCGAATTTTGGCTTATATTCTTTGGATTTTCTGATAGGTTCCAGGAAGGTTTCCAGGTATCGTTCTTCATTCACTTTGATTTTTACCGACTTTCGCTATGTGAGCGTTCAGATTGGTTCATTCTCGGAGAATGAACCAATCTAAAAAGCGGACAAGTTGATTGGGAATAGGATCGAATAACACCATCCAAACGGCATGATGCGGTTGCTTTACCCAGATTATAGCAAAAACCTGCAAGAACTTTGGGGGAAGACGCCTTTAGGGCGCGCGGCGTTGGAGATGGAGGAGGCGCAGCAGGTGGTCCCAGCCTTGTTTGATCTGGAAGGATTTGGCGCGCCAGGTGCCGACGATGCCGTAGGGGAGGAACATGACGAGGCCGATGTAGATGAGGCCGAGGAGGAAGTTGGCGACTTCGCCAAACCAGCGGTCGAGGAAGAATTCGAGCAGGCGGAAGACGGCGGCGCCGACGATGGCGCCGTTGAGGGTGCCGACGCCGCCGATGAGGATCATGAGGAGGGCGGCGACGGTGTAGCCGAGGCTGGCGATGGTGGGGCTGACGATGGGCTGGTGCAGGGTGTGTAACATGCCGGCACTGGCCGCCGCCAACGAGGACAGTAACAAGGCCGCCAATTTGAACGTGAAGGTGTTGTACCCCAACATCAGGGCGCGGTCTTCGTTCTCGCGGATGGCGATGCACACCCGCCCCGTGGGGGAGTCCACAAAGCGGCGGTAGATGAGATAAAAGATAACGGTAACGAGCAAGGCCATGACGTAGAAGCGGAACCGCTGCGTGTTGGTGTTCAGGAATGCCGGCACAATCACCCCCTGCAGCCCCACATCCGCCCCCGTGTACGCGCTCAAATCGCTGGAGCGCACCACAATACTAAACACCGAAGCCATCCCCAACGTCACCAGCGCAAACGTGATCCCCTTCACCCGCGGCAGCACCACCGCAAACAGCAGCGCCTGCACCACACTCGCCGCCACCACCGCCAACAGCGTCCGCCCCAGGCCCCATTGCAGCGTCTTCAACGCGATCCCCGTGGCATAGGCCCCCACGGCAAAAAACATGGCGTGCCCGAAGGAAAGCAGCCCCGTCACCCCCAGCACCAGGTCATAGCTGAGGGCGTAAATCGCCAGGACGAAGACCTCAATCAGCAACCCTTGCATGAACTTGGCGCTGCCCGTTTCTCCCGCGAGAACGCTGCCGGGCGACTGTCCGTCCAGCATGGCAGCGATAAAGGGCAGCAGCAGCATAAACAGCGTCAGCGTCAGCCAGCCGCCGTTGCTTTTTATCCAGCCGCCGCGCCCGGCGGATACGCTTTCGCTCATGAAGAACACTCCATCGTTAATCGGTGAATGGGTAAATACGTGAATGGTTAATGGCGTCGCCCACGGACATTAACCATTCAGCCATTCAACCGTTCACCCATTATTTATTGTTATTCGCTTCGTCCAAACAGGCCGTTAGGCAGGACGAGAAGAATAATGACCATCAATAGGACGGTAGATGCCGGCACTAACGGCGGCGACGGCTTAAATGGTTCCGACAAAAACGGCAAATGAATACCAATCTGCCCATACTTGATAATAAACTGCTGCATCAACCCCACCAGCAGCGCGCCCGCCGCCGCCCCCGGAAAACTGGTGAGGCCGCCAATCGCCAGGGCAATTAAGGCCAGCAGCAGCAGGCGCGTGCCCATGTCGTTGGACAGGCCAATCGAAGGCGCGGCCAGCACCCCGCCCAATGCCGCCAGCGACACGCCCAACGCAAACACCAACGTAAAGACACGGCGCACATTGATGCCCAACGCCTCCACCATCTCACTGTCCTGCACGCCGGCGCGAATGATCATGCCCAACCGCGTGCGCTGCAACAACAGCCACACCGCCGCCAGCACCACCACGCCCACCAGGATGATGAAGACCTCGTTGTAGGTGCGGATGCGCCCGTCAAAAAGCAAAATAGTGGAGCATTGATGCGCGAGCAAATCACCCAGGCTGGTAGCGGGGCAGCCATCCCCCGTGCCACTGAACAGGGCCGCCTTGGGCATGGTAAATTCGGGTCGCCCCCAGATGGCCCGCACCAGCTCAATGCCGATGAAGCTGAGGCCGAGGGTGAGCATAATCTGGTAGATAGGGCGGTCATAGAGGGGACGAATGAGGGTGGCTTCTATCAGGCCACCGAGGAGGAAGCCGACGCCCGTGGCCGCGGCCATGGACACGAAGAAGCGGGCGGTGGAATTCATATTGAAAAGGGCCTCGCTGAGGGGCGTGTTCACCAGATAGATCGCCACGCCCGCCGCCAGCAGCCCGCCCGCCGTCCACAAGGGACCGCGCTCCACGCGGGCAACGGCGGCCGCGCCGCGCCGCATTCCCAACCCCACGAGCGACAATCCCAGCAGCCCGCCGCCCAACAAAATACCCAACAGGTCCAGGAAGGGGGAGATGGGGGCGAAGGTGGCCGCTGCCGGCATTTGCAGCCGCCCCTGATCCAACGCCAACGCATATGTGCCCGGACTCTCCGCGAACACATCCGGGTTCCAGATAGCAATCGGATAGCGCCCCAACGCCAGCGCCAAAATCAGCCCGGAAACGACCAGCCCCACCCACGGCCAGATGTTGGCCGCGCGTGGCGACAGTCGCAGCCGCCCCAACACCCCCCGCCACAACGGCATCAACGCCAGCCCCGCCGCCAGCAACAACGCCGGCGTCAGCAAATCCACAAACGTATCCGGGCGCACATACACCGTCCAACCCACATATGCGCCAATCATGAACAACTCCCCATGCGCCAGATTCAGCACGTCCATCAGGCCCAAAATGAGCGACAACCCCGCCGCCACCAGGAACGTGATCGCCCCCACGGACAGCCCGCGCAGCACGGTGATAGCCCAATCCTTCGGCTCCATTCCTTGCAAAGCCGTGACAAACAGAAAGGCCAGGACGGCCAACGTGATGATGCGGGTGCGATTCTTACGCAGCGTCTCCATGCGTTCTCTTCCTGATGCTAAAAACCCGGTTTTTTCCCGGTCGCTACGCCGCGCCCAGGTAGCGGTGAATCGTTTCCTTGTCGTGGATCAGGTCCGCCATGAGGCCGCGCCGCACGGATTGCCCTTCTTCGATGATGACGTACCGCTGCGCCAGTTTGCTGGCGACGATGAAGTTTTGCTCCACCAGCAGCACGGTTGTCTCGTGGGAAAGCTGGCGGATTGCTTCCATCATCTGCTCAATAAGCACCGGAGCCAGTCCCTCGCTTGGCTCGTCAATGAGGAGCAGCTTGTTGTCGGGGACGAGGGCGCGGGCGATTGCCAGCATTTGCTGCTGCCCGCCGGAAAGATTCGTGCCGGAGAGCTTGATCAGCCGTTTCAGATCGGGGAACAGGCTGAAGATGAATGCCTCTTTGCGCGCAAAATCCCCTTTTTGCCGCTCGGCGATGCGCAGATTCTCGGCCACGGTGAGGTCGCGGAAGATGGCGCGATGCTCCGGGACAAAGCCGATGCCCAGGGCGGCAACGTCGAAGCTGCGCCGTCCCTGGATTTCTTGCCCATCGAAGCGGATGGTGCCCTGGCGCGGCGGGGTGAGGCCGAGGATGGATTTGAGGGTAGTGGTTTTGCCGGCACCATTCCGCCCCAACAACGCCACAATCTCCCCCCGCGGAACCGCCAACGACACCCCTTCCAGGATGTGAAACTGACCGATGTAGGTGTGGATGTCTTGTACTTCGAGTAGGGACATTTGGTGGTTGGTAGTTGGTGGTAGTTGGTGGTTGGTGAACAATAGCTGACGGTAGATACCATCAACCAATCTCATACAGTCCGCCCAGGTAGGCGGTTTGGACGGTTTCATTGTCGGCAATTTCCGCGGGCGACCCTTCCGCCAGAACGCGCCCCTGGTGCATGACGGTGATGGTATCAGAGACGCTCATCACCACGTTCATGTTGTGTTCCACGAGCATGACGGTTTTGCTGCCGGCGGCCTGGATTTCCTGGATCAGGGCCAGCAGTTCGGGCACTTGCTCCGAGGCCATGCCGGCAGTTGGCTCATCCAACAGCAGCAGTTCCGGGTCCGGGGCCAGGATCATGCCCAGTTCCAGTTTGCGCTGATCGCCGTGGGGGAGGGTACGTGCCGGCATTAACGCCCTTTCCACCAACCCCACCTGCGCCGCCACCGCCCAAGCGCGTTCCTCATACCGGCGGAAGCGACGGTGCGACTGGAAGAAGCGGAAGTTGTCCTTGCCCAACGCCTGGCACGCCAGGCGAATGTTCTCCAGCACCGTCAGGTTGGGGAAAATGTTCGTAATCTGGAACGACCGCCCAATGCCCAGGTGCGCCGTGCGGTGCAGTGGCAAGCGGGTAATATCCTCTCCTTTGAAGAGAACCTGCCCCCCGGTCGGGGCGATATTGCCGCTGAGGAGGTTGAAGAACGTGGTCTTGCCTGCGCCGTTGGGGCCGATGATCGAATGCAGCGTGCGCGCCCGCACCTGAATCGACACATCCGCCACGGCCACCAACGCGCCAAACTCCCGGCGCAGATGCCGTGTTTCCAGAATAATCTCGTTCGTCATGAGGGGGGCCAAAACCTTCCTGGAAGCGCAAAGCTTCCAGGAAGGTACGAGCAATCCGTTACTGTCCGCTCAAGCTGCCATACGGCAGGTCGCCGCAGCGCGCTTTCAGGTCTTCCGGCAGGAGGCAGGGCACATCGGGCCGGTTGGTTTCCACCAGTTCAAAGAACTTCGATTCGGGATCGTCCACGTTCAGCAGTTTGACGATATACATATCCTGCATGGCCACGTGGTCTTCAGCACGAATGGTGATCGACCCCTTGGGGCCTTCAAATTCCAGCCCTTCCATGGCCGGGATGAGGGCCGCGGCGCTGGCGTCGCCGCCCGTCTTCTTCAGGGCTTCGACGATAAGCAGGGCCGCGTTCATGCCATCGGGGTCGAACAGGTCGGGCGGAACGCCAAAGCGGGCTTTGTCTTGTTCCGTGAGCCAGTCGTTGACGGGGTTGTTGGGCAGGGTGTAGTGATAGAGGATGCCGCTGGTGCTGCCGATGGCGTTGGCGAAGAATGCCGGCATCACCACGTTATCCACAAACGCCGAAGCCATCGACATCTGATCCAGCACCCCCAGGTCCGTCGCCCCTTGCAGCAGCGGCACAAAGCCACTGCCCGCCCACGTCACCAGGAACGCCTCTGCTCCGGAGTCCATAATCTGCTCCATATACGGCGTGAAATCCGTCGTATCCGCCGGCGCAAAAATGTCATCCGCCACAAACTCGCCGCCATACAGCGTGCAGGCATCGCGGAACGCCGCCGCGCCGCCATAACCGAAGGCGTAGTCGGGCGCGATCTGCACAAACGTCTTGTACTCCGTGGTCAGATATTGGCAGATGTTCACCGCATCCTGGTAGTTGTTGCGGCTGACACGGAAAGTGTACTCATTGAAGTTGATGCCCGTGATGTCGTTGGCGGCGGCGGGAGCTACGACCAACACCTTTTCATTCTCTCGCGCCAGTTCTTGCAGGGTCGCCGTCGCGCCGGAGCTGACCGTTCCCACAAGGATATCCACGCCTTCCACCTCGATCAGCTCACGCCCCACCGTCGCCGTCGTATCCGGCGTGCTCTGATCGTCGCGCACATACACCTGGATTTCGCAGTTATCCAGCTTGTAGGACATCATCGCCGTGTCGGTACTCGCGTTTTCCGAACCGGTAGCGTACTCCATGCCCAGGGGGAACCCGCGCATGATGTGTGCCCCGTAGATCGCCAGTGCGCCCGTCTGGTCCGTGATCAGGCCAATTTTAATTGGCTTCTCGCAGGAAATGCCGGCCATCCCTTCATCCCCGGTTAATTCTTCCAAAGCGGCTTCCAGCGTGGGGGCCAATTCCGTCGCCACCGCGTCAATGGTCGGGGCCAGGTCTTCCACTGCCGCCTCCACCGTCGGCGCCAATTCTTCGGCGGCAGCCTGCACCGTCGGCGCAACCGCCGCCACAGTGGCCTGCACCGACTCTTGCGTCGTGCCACCGCAGGCGCTCAAGAGCGCCGCAAACACCAGCAGTACAATCATCAACAAAGAATACTTCTGATACGGTTTCATGTTTCTCCTCTCGTAAATGTAAATGGTATTCTCATCGGCGCGACACGGCCGGCGCGCGTGTCCCGCCATCATGAGCAGCTATTCTCCGCGCAAAAACACGATGATGGCCGCGTTGGCGGCCTCCGGCGCTTCAAAGGGGAAGAAGTGCCCTGCATTGGGCAGGATTTTGACGCGGCCGCGCGGGATTTGCGCCGCCAGCAGGTCCGCATTGGCCGGGGGAACCACTTTATCCGCCGCCCCAAAGAGGATGAGCGTGGGGGCCTGCACCTGGGGCAGCCGGCGCTCAAAGGCGGCAGCCTCGGACAGCAAGCCCATGCCCACGCCAAGCTGCGCCTGGTAGCCGGCAGGGGCAATCGGGTGCGCGGCGCGGTAGGCCAGCCACTCGTCGAGCATGTCCGGGTGGGCTTCGGCGAATCCGGGCGCGGTACTGACCACGATGCCCCGCCATAGTCGTTCCAGCGGATCGCCGCTCATATCCATGAGGACGGCCATCGCTTCCGGCGTGATGGGTACATGGCGCGGGCCGCCGAAGTTGGTGGCAGACAGGATGAGGCGCGTCAGCCGTTGCGGGTATTTGAGGGCGAAGGCTTGGGCCACGAAGCCGCCCATGGAGTGCCCCATGATGGCGGCGCGTTCAATGCCCAATGCCGTGAGCAAGGCAGCGGCATCGTCGGCGAGCATCTCCGCGCTGTAGGGGCCGGGGGGTTGGTCCGTACCGCCGACGCCGCGATTGTCGTAGGTGATGACGCGAAAATGGGCGGCGAGGCCGGGAACCATTTTGTGCCACATCCACCGGTCGTATCCCAGGCCGGCAATGAGCAGCAGCGGATCGCCACTCCCGTGGTCGTCATATTCGATTTGGATGTTGTTGGCTGTGCATACAGGCATAGAGGGAAGGGGGTGAAAAACCCGGTTTCGGGGAGAAGCCGGGTTTTTGCGATGCTTTTAACGATTCCGCAACAAAAAGGCGTGCAAGAGGTCGTCAAAAGAGTCTGGTTTTTCAATGTGCGGGCTGTGCGCGGTATCTTCGATGACGTGTTCGCTGAATGCGCCGCCGGTGGCCGCGTACTGCGTCAGCACGTAGCGCGTCTGGCTGACCATCGGCTGCGGCGGGTAGATGTCTGCCCCGGGCCAGCCGGGAACGAAGCCCAACTGCCCCAGTGTACCAAAGTCAAAGAAGGAGTTGTCGGCGACGATCTGGTCGTGGCTGCCGCGTATCCAGAGGATGGGGGGCTTGACCGGGAGGTTGAGCAACTGGGGCACGTCGCCTAGCACGTATTTGGGCGACCCGGCGTTGATGGGACCCCATTGGCCGGGGGCGACGTTGGGCCAGTTCGCGGAAGGGGTGAAGTCGCCGGGATACCGGTCGTCGCCCATTTTTTCCAGCAGGGCGGCGCTGAGGAACTCTTCTTCACGGTTGGCGTGGAAGGGGGCTTTATAATAGAAGGTGTTGATGACGTTGCGCGGGGAGTTGGGGTCGTCGGCGCCGCGGTCGCCGGCGATGATGCGGCGCACGAATTCGGGATTGACGACGCCTCCGCCGCTGCCGGCATAATCCGCATAACAGGCCGTCCCTTCTTCCCCCTTTGTCCCGCCAAACCCAAAAGGCGACACCGGTGACACCAACGTCACCGAACGCACCTTCTCCGCATGATCAATCAAAAACCGATACAGCACCCCGCCCCCTAATGACCAGCCTACTACATGCGCCCGCGCAATCCCCAGCGCCGCAAACAGCGCCGCCAGATCGTCGCTCCAATCCCCCATGCCGCGCGTAGCATCAACCAGTTTATCCTCCGTCAGGCCATAGCCGCGCAAATCGGGCGCGATGCCGCGATAGCCCGGCGGCAAGTTGACCATCGTCTCCTCCCAGTAGGTGCTGGAAGAGAAATTGCCATGCAAAAAGACAACCGGCTCGCCATGGCTGGGGCCGCTGAACAATACATGCGTGATAATGCGCGCCGTGGGGACGAGGCGCGATTCAATGTGAGGCAAAGTGGGAACGCTCATCAATTGTTTCGGGCTTGTTGCCCGCCTCCGGTGGGGGATACGTCACAGTTCGACCTTCCAGAAAGCTGTGAGTTTCCTGGAAGGTGCGGAAGGTGTAACCTTCCTGAAAAAATGTGCGCTTTCTGGAAGGTGTGAGCTTCCTGGAAGGTGATAGAATAGGGACAATATACTGCCCGAAAGTTACGTGCAAGTTACAAGGGGTGTACTGAAAAAAGGCCAAAAACCGGGTTTTTACACATGAACCATCGAAAAACCCGGTTTTTTCAGTGAACTCAACTATTGATGCCAACCGTCAACGACCAACTACCAACCATGTCCGCCGAACTATATGTCCAGACGCTAGGCCGTTTTGCCGTGTGGCGAGATGGCGCACGGTTGGATGGCAAAATCTGGGGGCGCGAGAAGGCGCGGCAGTTGTTCCAGTACATGCTCACGCACCGGCAGCGTCTGACAAGCAAGGAGCGGATTGTGGACGATCTGTGGCCGGAACTGGACCCGGACCGCGCCGACCGCGACTTCAAGGTGGCCTTGAATGCCCTGAACACGGCGTTGGAGCCGGACCGCCCGCCGCGCTCCCTCTCCGTCTACGTGGCGCGGCAGGGGACGAGCTATGGGTTGGACCCAGATTCGTCCTTGCGCGTGGATGTAATGGATTTTGAACGCTTGATTACGGCGGGCAGCCGCGTTGAAGGGGAAGACGACGCGGCGGCTATCGCGCATTATCGCCGGGCGTTGGACCTGTATCAGGGAGAGTATTTGCCGGATGCGATTTATGAGGATTGGGCCAGCGGCGAACGGGAACGGCTGACGGCGCTTTATCTGGCGGCGGCGACGCGCCTGGCACGTCTGCTGCTGGGGGCGGGGGCCGCGCCGGAGATGGTGCTTTGGTGTCAGCGGGTGGTGGCGATTGATCCTTGTTGGGAGGAGGCCTACCGCCTGCTGATGCGGGGGCATATGGCGAACGGGAATCGCCCCCTGGCGCTGCGTGTTTATCGTCAGTGCCGGCTGGCACTGGCGGATGAGTTGGGGATTGAGCCGATGCCGGCAACGATCCATCTTTACGAGCAGATTATTGCCGGCAAGCCGCTTTGACTAAAATGCCGCCCCGCCCAAGTTTTCCAACTGTTTTAGCCAATGAGCAAAATGCCGGCATCGGTGCCGCAACCCGTCTAACCCTATCGCACTGGCAACAAGCGGACCGGCGGACGCCTTGCTCCCCTCGTACTCTGGAATCACACGCATAATCCTTTTGGAAGGCGCGGTTTCCTGTCCATCATTGACCAGTTCCGCATTACTACCATGTTCGCGCAATATCCCCTCTAATGCGTTTACGGCGTCATGCCGCATGGGAAATTCGGAAAGCAATCGCGCCGGCTCGGACAAAATGAGCGCCTCAAATTCATGCAATTGTGACTCTACTGAAAAAAGGCCCAAAACCGGGTTTTTACACGTGAACCACTCTGGTAATTTCAGTCGGACAATCGAAAAACCCGGTTTTTTCAGTGAACTCAATTGTAGATATGGAATAAAGCGGTGATCTTCGATGTCCTGGGCCAGAGCCTTTTCCAAAAACAAAACCCTTTCGTAGGGGTCACGTATGCCGCGACTATCGGCCATCTGGGGAAAATCGTCCGGCAGACCATACAAAAACGAAAAGTAACCTTATGCCCATCCCGGCCTTCCCCCAAAAAGATTCTTCTCCCAGAGTTCTGATAACGTGTACGTTTCTAACCAGACGGCCAACTCGTCAGAAGAAAGCCGGCGAAAAGACGACACCCTATCCACCCTATCCACAACAACGATTTCCTCAGGCAAGAAACAATTGATGAGCGATACGGATTGCGTGGCCGCTATCACTTGCGTCCAGTTCGTTACGCTGCGGATGAGGCCCCCAATGATGTTGATGGCATAGGGATGCAGGCCCAATTCGGGTTCGTCAAGAAGAATAACGTTGGGTAAATCAGATTCGGGCTGCAACAGCAAGGATACGAGCGCCATCGCGCGCAACATACCGTCCGCGGCCTGAGAAGCGTCAAAAACAAGATCGCTGCCTCGTTCCCGCCAACGTAGAAGCAATGTGCCGTAATCTGGCTCCAGTTCAAAGTCAGCAAAAAACGGCAAGATCAGGCGCAAGGTTTCCACGATTCGCCGGTAATACGCCGGCTCATGTTCGCGTAAGCGATAAAGAAATGGCGCAAGATTCGCCCCATCCTCTCGCAGCCATTGACCATCCTCAACGGATGACCGGGTGCGAATACGGGCATAGGAAGTTGTGTTGTGAAACTGGTAGACTTTTATCTTTTGCAGCGATCCCAGTATGAAACGCGCTGTTTTGTCGCCCTCGCCCGCCCGCTCCAAGATCTGCGCCTCCCGGTGGCCGGCTCCTAAGTCTATCCACGAGGCCGCCGTAGCTTGATCTTCGCGCGAGAAACGAAACCGTTCATTCGCGTAAATAAAGGTATCTTTGGCGGCAAACACCAGCCGAAAAGCATAATCATTTCGGCCTTTGTCCGTATTCAATGACAACGCCACCTCAAGTTCGCGGGTGATGGCCGGACCATCATGGAGCAGGCTGCTGCTGCCTCCCATCTCGCCGACATACCTCTGCAAGTTGCCGGGGCTGCTGGCAATTGCCCAGGAAAGCAGGCGAAAGAACGAGATGAAATTGGACTTGCCGGCACCATTTGCCCCGACAAAAACGGTAAGTGGTCCCGGATTAAAGTCCTCAAGGTTTTTGAGTGTTTTGAATCCTCTGATGGTGATATTTGTTAATTGGGGTTTATTCAACGGAACCTCCTGAAAACCACCCCCAAATGTGAAGCTATCGCAAATAGTGGTTTCAAAATAGATGTTACATGAGTTATTTCGCTGAAACAAGGAAGCAGAGACGGGAAGTCACCGTCTCTGTTTTACCACCTTGCGTGGGGGCAGTGGGTGAGGATGATTTAGACTTGGGTGAGGAGGGGGCGTTGTGGATGCCGGCATTTGCCACAATCAAGCGAAGCCAGACTTTCCCTGACCGATGTAAAACGCATCCCGTCCATTGAGTACCCCCCTCGCCCCTCCTTCATTCGCCACGCATCATCAAACCATCCAGATATGTCGTCACCAGTCGCTGATAACTCTCGTCGCGGTCCAGGGGCAGGCCAAAGCCGCTCTGCGCCTCCAGGGAGACGAAGCCATGCAGCAGCGCGCGCAGGCCGCGAATGGCGTGCAGCGCGGTGTCCCCTTGCAACCCATAGGAAGCCAGCAGGAGCAGCATCATCTGCACCAACTCCCGCGAAAGCGCCACCCATTCCGCATCGTCGGCGGCGGGGGCGACCAGCGTCAGCGGATAGACGCCGGGCTGCTCGTGGGCAAACTGGCGATAGGCGTGAGCCAGCGCCAATAGCGCCTCCCGCCCCACGCGCCCAAAGGCCGCCTGCCGCAGCCGTGCCAGCAGGTCGCGCAACCCAAACAAGGCCAGGTCGCGGCGCATGCCGTCTAATCCGGCGATGTGGTTGTAGAGGGAGGGGACGCGCACGTTCAGCACGGCCGCCAGTTCCGTGAGGGTGAGGTCGGCGGTGGAACGACGGTTAGCGAGTTCCGCCGCCGCCGCCACCACGATTTCCTTGTTCAGTCGCCGTAGCTTGCCCATGATCATCCCCCGGCGGCATGAATGGCCGCGTCCATGGCCGCGGCGGGGGCTTCCAAAACGCGCCCGTGCCCCACGGCCAGGCGCGTGGGGTTGAGGGCGCGCAATTGACGGGCTGTTTCCAGGGCGGTGGGTTTGTGCCAGGTAGCCAGGGCAGGGAAGGGGAAAAGCCAGCGCAGCGTCCCGGAAACGGCGACGCCTCCCTGAGTCTGGAAGGCGTCGCCGACAATGAGCGTGCCGTCGCGCTCATCGAAGAAGGCGATATGGTCCGGGGAATGGCCGGGAGCGGCGATGATACGCAGCGAACCACAGTGGTCGCCGGGATGCAGCAGGCGCGTGGGCTGCGCCTGGCAGCGGACAAATCCGCCGCGAATTTTGGCGGCGGGTTCGTCAGGATTTAGGCTGAGGTCGCCGGCCAGGAATTGGGCGGTGCGCGGGGAGACCCGGATTTCCGCTGCCGGCATTTGGGCGCTGAGGGCATCCAGAGAACCGGCGTGGTCGGCGTGGGCGTGGGTGAGGAGGATGCGGCGGATGGGGTGTTCGTGGGCGGCGGCGGCTTGCAGAATGTCGTTGGCGCTGCCGGCAAGACCGGTGTCCACCAGGGTGAATCCATCCTCTTCGCGTACCAGGTAGCAGTTGAATGCCGCCAGGCGGGTCAATTGCAGCAGGTTGGCTCCGTGTTGGGTTGTTTTCATGACAGGTTTCCTTTTTGGGGGCGGCGGTGGATGTGGGAGAATGCCGGCATTTTTCCACCCAGCCGTCATATACTAATATGCTTAGTTTATATACTACTAATCTTAGTTTGTCAAGCCTTGCCAGGAACGAAATCCGCGAACAGCGGCAAGGGGACAAAAGTCACGGAGATTCATGACGTTTGTCAGGTTGTTGCCTTGTATAGATTTACATATAATTTCAGCGGTTTGCGCAGCATTCCGCGCCGGGAAGGTAAATTCATGATGATGAGCAAAAAAGAGATTTTGGAAACAGACACTACCGTCGAGACCTGGCTATCGCTGACGGACGCGGCCAACCGGCTGGGGGTTCATCCGGCCACATTGCGCCGCTGGGCAGACCAGGCGGAATTCCCGGTGATGCTCACGCCAGGCGGCCATCGCCGCTTCGCCCTGACGGACATTCAGCGGTTTATCGCGCAGCGGCGGCAAGAGGCGCGCCCGGCGCATACTCTGGAATTGGTGCTGGCGGAGAAGGCGTTGAGCCACACACGCACGGAAATCGTGGGACTGGGGGAAGCGCGGTGGCTGACCTCGTTTGATGAAGAAGACCGGGCGCGCAAGCGACTGTTGGGGCGGCGGCTGATGGGGCTGCTGCTGCAATATGTGTCGGCGGATGGGGAGGATGGGGCGGATGCCGGCAGCCTCCTCACCGAAGTACGCGCCATTGCCAACGAATACGCCGCCAACGCCCTGAACGCGGGGCTGTCATTGACAGAGGCAATGCAAGCCACCATGTTTTTCCGCGACACGCTGATGGAAGTAGCCATTGATTTGCCAGACAGCGTGAAAGTCCGGCCCCAGGCGCGCAAAAAACTCCTGCGCCGCATCAACACGGTGCTAAACGTGATCCAGCTAGCGATGGCCGAGGCGTATGCTTGAGCCACTCAAAGAGGGAATTTCCGATTATGGCCCGCAAACAGCGTAACGTTTCCCACATGCCCGGCGACTCTACATTTTATGAGAAGGTTGTGCCGGCATTACTCGTCGGCCTGGGGATTATCATGGTCATTTTGATTGTCGTCGCTGCCGGCATTCTCCTCGGCCTCATCCCCTTCCAATAACCCAACCGTCAACGTAACTACTAACACGCTCTGGAGATTAGACCCATTGGGCTTAGCAGTTACCCGTCAACAACCAATCACCCACCCCCTAGTAAACTCATGTCCATCAACCTCATTCTCCCCTTCATTTCCTCCGCCGTCATGCTCGCCTTCACCCTTTTCGTGCTGCAACGGTACCTCGTGCGCCGCAAACTGCACTTCCTCTTCTGGGGCATCGGGCTGGCCATGTTCGGCGCGGGCAGCTTCGCCGAAGCGTACCTGGCCCTGGCCTGGAACAAATGGGTCTTTTTCATGTGGTACTTCTTCGGCGCGGTCCTCAACGCCGGCTGGATCGGGCACGGCACGGTCTATTTACTCTTCCGCAAGAAATGGGTCCACATCCTCACGGCCATCCTCATCCTGGGCAGCCTGGGGGCGCTGGTGTTGATGCTGCAAATCATGCCCCGCCTCGACGCTTCCCAGTTCACCACGTCGCTACCCATTAGTGAGCAATACCGGAATATTATGCCGGCAGTCAGCGACGGCGGCGCTGTCCGCCTCACCACCCCCTTCTTCAACATCTACGGCCTCGTCACCCTCGTCGGCGGCGCGCTCTGGTCCTCCTACCTCTTCTGGCGCAAGCGCGTCCTGCCCAACCGCGTCGTCGCCAACGTCCTCATCGCCGTCGGCGCCCTCTCCATCGGCTTCGCCAGCACCCTCACCCGCCTCGGCTACGGCTCACTCCTCTATTTGGGCGAACTGATCGCCGCCACCCTCATGTTCGCCGGCTTCCTCACCGCCGCCCGCCCGGAAACCCGCGGCGAAACCACCGCGCCCGCGCGAGCGCGCGCCTGAAACAAAACGGACCGGCGCAACCCGCCCGGCCACCGCAAAAAACAGGGGCGGCGCAAGCCCACGACGCCCCCCTGATAAAGCCTCCCGTTGGTAGACGATATGGCGTCGTGTCAGCACCCGGCTGGCACGGCGCTTTATCGTTTTCCCCATCTCCCAACTAACAACCCGCAACTCCCAACTAACAACTCCCCTCCAAAATGATACAATAGTCTCCTAACCATTCACTCCCGGAGACGCCCATGTGCCGTAACATCAAAAAACTACGCTATTCTGACCGCCTTCCCACCGACGCCGAACTGCATGACGCCGCCCTCCAGTTCGTGCGCAAAATCAGCGGCTACCGCGCCCCCTCGCGCGCCAACCAGGTCGCCTTCGACCAGGCCGTCGCCGACGTCGCCGCCGCCGCCCGCGCCCTCTTCGCCGCCCTCCCCGCCCCACCTGCCGCCACCGACGAGATCGCCTGATCAACATGGAATCCCCCCAGCCCGCCAAAGTCCCACCGCCCGGATTTGCCCACCGCGCCACCCTCAACCTCGCTTCGCCGTGGATGACGTTGGGGCTAAACCTGCTCGGGCTGCTGCTGCTCCTTCTCTGGGGGTGGGCTTTTTGGCGCGCCGGCGCGTGGCTGCGTCCCGAATTGCGGCTGCTGGCATCCGCCCTACACAGCCTGCGCGTCCATCTAAACCTCCCCCTCCTCATCGGCGTCATGCTGCTGGTCGTCATCCTGCACGAAGCCGCGCATGGCCTGTTTTTCTGGCTCTTCACCCGCGAACGCCCCACCTTTGGCGTGGGGCTGCTCTACGCCTACGCCGCCGCCCCCGGCTGGTATCTGCCGCGCAACCAGTTCATCATCATCGGCCTGGCCCCGCTGGTTCTCCTCTCCGCCATCGGCCTGATTGGCCTGCCCTGGCTGCCCTTCCCTTGGGTTCCCCCCCTCCTCGTCGGCCTGATCATCAACGCCGCCGGCGCGGCGGGCGACCTCTACGTGGTGGCCCGCCTGCTGCGCCAGCCCCGCGCCGCCCTCGTGCGTGACGAAGGGGCCACGATGGTCCTGTTCACACCCGTGGCGGACGTTCTGCCCGATTTGCGCCGACGCTGGTGGGCATTGGCGGCGGGGTTCGGCATGGCCGAAGCGCAAGCGAAGGCGCTGTTCGCCGACCTGTGTGCCCATTACGCCCCCCGCCCCTACCACAATCTGACGCACATCCACCATCTGCTGCAACTGGCGGACGAGTATGACACGGATATGCCGGCATTCCACCTGGCTATCTGGTATCACGACGTCATCTACGACCCGCGCGCGGGCGATAACGAGGCTCTTAGCGCGGACTATGCGCAAAACAATCTGGCGGGACTGGTCCCCCACCTCATTCTGGACCACGCCGCCGCCCTCATCCGCGCCACCACGCACCGCGCCATCCCCGACGATCCCGCCGCCCGGCTGCTGCTGGACCTGGACCTGAGCATCCTGGCGACAAGCGCGGACGTGTACACACGTTATCAGGAGGCGATTCGTCGGGAATATGCCGGCATCCCCGACAACCTTTACCACCTGGGACGACAACAAGTGCTGGCAGCATTCCTGGCGCGCCCGCGCATCTTCCTCACGGAAGCGCTGGCCCACCTGGAACCCCCCGCCCGCCGCAACCTCCACGCCGAATTAACCGCCTCGCGTCCTGCACCCCACGAGGGACGGGTATAACCCGGTTTTCCGATTGGTTCATTCGTGGGGAGCCGCGTCAGACCCGGCGGGTCGCTTGCTCCAGGCATCTGACTATGCGAAACACGTTCAAATCACGAACCGCTCCCCCCACCTATGACGTCAACCTGCGCGCCCCGTTCGTGCGGCGGCTGCTGTGGGGCGCGGGCGTGGGCGCGACCATCTACCTGCTGGCGGGCTTCTTCCTCTTCCCGACGGACAGGCTGTATCCGTGGTTAGGGCTGCTGACGTGGGCCGTTTGCCTCGGCTGCGCCTGGCTGCTGCGCCGCGGCAACGTGGAAGCGGCGGCGCGGTGGCTGCTGGCGGGCTTGTTTTGGCCGCTGGCGGCTGCCAGCCAGCAGTACGGCGTGGGCAGCCCGAGTAATGCGCTGTTCGTGGGCGGCATCATTATCAGCGGGCTGGTGATCGGCGGCTGGTTCCTCCGCTTTTGGACGGCGGCCTGCGGTGGCTGGCTGCTGCTGGCGACGCTGGGGCAAGGGATGGGCATGTGGGGGCCGCCGGCCAGCCGGGAATGGTTGGCGGGATGGGTTCTGTTTTGGTGGGTGGTTTTTGCCGGCACGGCCTGGCTCGTGTGGCTATATGCCGGCAATCTGGAACACACCGCCCGCGTCTCACAAGGACAAACCGCCGCCCTCGCCCACACCCTCGCCGCCCTCACGCACACCGACAACCTGGACACCTTCCTGGGGCAGGCGCTGCAAGCCATCGCCGCCCAACTCCAGGCGGACACCGTCACCCTCTGGTTCCACGATCCGGCGCAAGACGTCCTCGCCCTGCGCATCGCCTACATCAAAGGCGAGATCACCCCCCAGGCGCAAATTCAACCGCAGCCGCCGCCCCCCACCCCCGTGGCGGAGATTCCCTTGTGGGCGGAGCTGCAAGCCACCCGCCGCCCCATTCTCGTGGACGACGTCTCCAACGATCCGCGCCTGAAATACCGCGCCCGCATCATCGCCGACGGCATCCGCGGCATCCTCATCGTCCCGCTGCTGCTGGGCGCGGAAGTCGTGGGGCACTATAGCGTAAACAGCCAGACCACGCGCCATTATTCCGCCGCCGAACTGGACCTGGCGCAGGCGCTGGCGCAGCAAATCACGCTGGCGCTGCAGTTGACGCGGCTGGCGGAGCAGGCGGAAGCAGCGGCGGTGGCGGCAGCGGTGCTGGAGGAGCGCAACCGCCTGGCGCGGGACATTCACGACACGTTGGCGCAGGGCTTCACGGGCATCGTCATCCAGTTAGAGGCCGCCGAAGACAGTCTAACCGTGGAACCCGCCGCCGTACTCGCGCACCTGGAGCGGGCGCGGCAGTTGGCGCGGGATAGTCTGGCGGAAGCGCGTCGTTCGGTGCGCGCCTTGCGTCCGCGGGCGTTGCAGGAGGCGACGCTGCCGCAGGCGCTGCGGCGGATGTTGGAGGACCTGGATACACGGCAGCCCCGGCTGCGTCTGCATCAACAGGGGGAAACACGCCAAATGCCGGCACGCGCGGCGGACAATCTCCTACGCATCGGCCAGGAAGCCGTCACCAATGCGCTCAAACACGCCCAGGCGGAACACATCGATCTGCACCTTACCTTCGACGCGAACGCGGTGCGGCTGACGGTGCGCGACGATGGACGCGGCTTCGACCCGGAGCAAATGCCCGCGGGGTATGGGCTGGCGGGGATGCGCGAGCGCATGGCGGAATTGGGCGGCACACTGACGGTGACAAGCGCGCCGGGAAAAGGGACGGAAGTGGAAGCAGAGGTGGTAATAATCAATGGGTGAATGGGTGAACTGTTGGATGGCCAATGAGGGTGAGACCCCGTTGCTGAAAAATCCGCGTCCATCCGCGCTCCTCCGCGTCCCCCCAAATATGGAGAGCAGATGGAACAGATTCGTGTTTTGATCGCGGATGATCATCCGGTGGTGCGGGAGGGGCTGGCGGCAATGCTCAGTCGGCGCGCGGATATGCTGGTGGTGGGCGAAGCGGCGGACGGGGCGGCAGCGGTGACCTTGTTCCGCCAGACACGCCCCGACGTAACGCTAATGGATTTGCGCATGCCGGTGATGGGCGGGGTGGCGGCGATGGAGGCCATCCACGCCGAGTTTCCCGAGGCCCGTTTTATCATCCTGACGACGTTTGATGGGGATGAGGATGTTTTTCGTGGTTTGCGGGCGGGGGCCAGGGCGTATTTATTGAAGGACACGCCGCGGGCGGAACTGCTGGCGGCGATTCGGGCGGTGCATGGGGGCCAGAAGCATATCCCGCCTGCCGTGGCCGCGCGTCTGGCGGAGCATTTGACGATGCCGGCATTAACCGAACGAGAAAGAGACGTGCTGGTGTTAATCGCTGCCGGCAAAAGCAACCGCGAAATCGGCCTGACCCTGCACATCACCGAAGGAACCGTCAAGGCACACGTCAACAACCTGCTGGGTAAACTCGGCGTGAGCGACCGCACCCAGGCCGTCACCACCGCCCTCCGCCGCGGCCTCATCCGCTTGGAATAAAGACGAAAGATGCAATTCGTAACTCGCCCCCCACCTATAACGAAAGTTATAGAAACAATTGCTCCCTTTGGCTAAAAGCAAAACCGGTGTCGCCGCTTATACTGATGGCATATCCATTCGACCAGAGCGCGGCGCGTGCCGGCGATGCTCCGCGCCCAAGACAAGGAAGCAGTAACCATGAACGAGCAGAAGCGGCCAACACGCAACGTTGGCAAGGAAATGACCTGGGGCATCCTCGGCGGCGCGCTGGTGGCCTTGATCATCAGCCAGCTTACGGGAAACCAGGCTATTTGGGCGTGGGGCATTCCGGTGGGGTTAAGTATTGGCTTCGGCATCGGCTCCCTGCGCGAATATCGGCGGCAGCAGCAGTCGCCCAAAGGGGCCACCCGTAGTCAAGATTGGAAATGACGGATGCACCCCAGGTATTTCTTTCCGACATCCTCCTCTTCTCCCTGGCCGCCGCCCCCTTCTTCCGCGGGGAATAGGGGAGCGGCTGGCTCCATGCTGTTCTACCAGACGCCGGGCAGCAGGCGAGAGCGCACGCGCCGGGCGTAGGCGGCGTAGCCGTCCAGTTCCACTTGCAGCGCCTGGTCCTCCAGTTGGGTGCGTATGACGAGACCGATGAGGGTGAATAATGCCGGCAGCAGCCCCCACAACGCGCTCAAAGCAAACGGCGTGGCCACGGTGAAGAGAAGCATCCCCGCGTATCCTGGATGGCGCACGTAACGGTAAGGCCCCGTGGAAACCACCACATGCCCCCGCTCCGCCTGGATGCGCACCATGCCAGAAAAGAAACGGTTGGCAGCCATGGCCCACACCGTGAGAGCAAACCCCAACGCCACCAGCACGAAACCGGCGACGACAATGGGCAGCGACAGCGGCGGCGACCAGCCAAAGCGATGGTCCAACCCCACGACCAGCCATTGGGCAAAGGGACCAAAGAACCCCACGAGAGGCGCCAGCGCCTTATCCCACGCCTTCACCCCTTCTCCTGGCCTTCCCCGCTCCGCAATCAGATCAGGGCTTTTGCGCAGCAGAATGTAGGCGTTGATGAGCGTGCCCAGCAGATAGAGCGCCACGTAGGCCCAACCCGCCGCCCAGTCCCACTGCCCCCCCACGCCAAATAGCAGCAGGCAAAACAGAAGGATGAGGACCACAACCTGGATGATGCGTCTACGAATGGCGGCTTGCATAGTAACCTCCCGGCATGAGACACTCCCACCTCGCGTTCATCATAGACGTAGTGTAGCGCAAACAGCAGGCGGCGCGCTATTGATAAACAACAGCGCGCCGCCGGAAGAAAGTCATGGGTGATGCGTGAGCAAGACGGCGGGTTGATGAGACTACAAAAGTCTTGAACCAGACGGGTTCATGAACATTCGCGCTGGAGACTTTTGTAGTCTGGGGCGGGTGTTAGGGTGGACCGGGCGGGCCGGGGAGTTCGGCGACGCCGTGGTAACAGCCGAGGAAGTAGGGGAAGGTGTCGGTGGCGTAGTAGCGGTAGTCGCCGTCAGGTCCCACCATGCCGTTGCATTGGTCCAGGTCTCCCGCGCCTTCAATATATTGATGCTGCACCCAGGCGTTGGTCGCGCCGGGATTGACCAGCACCCAACTGCTCTGCACCTCCGTTACCTCGTTGCAGTCGGGGTCGGCGCAGATGAAGGGGGCCATGATGGGGTAACCGTCGAAGGCGTAGCCGAGGATGAGCGAGGTGTTGCCTTCTATGTCCGTGAAGAGGCATTCGGGGCGGGCGTGGAAGTGGTAGTTGCCGAATTGCGCCGTGTGCCCCAGGCAGTAGTCGAGGATGCCATCCAGGAAGGGGTCGCCATAGGTGGGCGGGGCTTCGTTGGGGCCGAAGATGGGCAGGCCATTGACGGCAATAGCCACGGGACCGAGCAGGGGGATGTTCGATGGCTGGGCGGCTTCCTGCGGGTTGAGGGGAATCATCCAGGTGTAATCTTGCTCCTGTAGCTGGTTGGGCGTGATGGGCACGAATTCAAAGTTGGGGATGCCGTTGGATTCGGCAATGATGTGGTCGTTGTCGCAGTAGACGTTGAGGACGGGATCGGGATAGGGGGGCTGCTGCTGGTACTCGGAAACGTCGATGAAGGTGTCCGTGGGGCAGTTGGGATCGGGGGTGGGGGTGGGCGTGCCGCCGCCACCTTCCCAGGTGGCCTGCCATTGGCCGGTGGTTGCGCCCGTGCAGGCGTTGTAGACCACGCCAGTGACGGAAGCGCCGTTGCTGATGCCCACGTAGATGGGGTCGCAGCCGCTGCCATAGCGCAGGATCAGGCGGTTGCTGTTCAAATTCATATAGCTGTTTCCGGTGGCTCCGTATGCGTCCGTGAACACGCCGGACAGGTTGGGATAGGCGATGTTTGTAAAGTCAATAGACCAGGTATTGCTGGTTGCCTGTCCGTTCATCCAGACGGTGCCGTTGAGGGTGGCAAGTTGCTGGACATCCAGGGGGGCGGCGGCGCTGCTGTGGGCCATCATGAGCCAGAATAGTGCGCCCAGGGTGAAGACGGCGATGCCGGCACTAAGTTTCTTCAACATTTCGTACTCCTTGTGAGTGGTGAGTGGCGAGTGGCGAGTGGCGAGTGGCGAGTGGCGAGTCACTATCAACTGTCAACTGTCAACTACTCATGCGTCTTCCCTCCCGTGATAATGAAGCGGGCGTTGCTCGTGAAGGTGCGCAGGATGGTTTTGGCCCGCGCTTCGGCATCCGTGGTGGCGAAGTCCACGCCATCAAACAGCGTTCCCAGGTCCCGCTCAATGGTCACTTGCAGCGCGTCTCGACTGATGGCCGCGTAGATGGGCTGGTCCGGCGCATCCGCCAGGTAAAGGTCGCTCATGCCGCCCCAGGCCAGGTTTGTTTCGATGACGAAGGGAACGGCTTCGTCGTCGCCGAGTTGGTATGTGCCTTGCAGATAGAGCGTGGTGCCGATGGCGTCGGATGCCGGCAGATTGACAGCATCCGGTGTAGCCCGCGCCAGCAAGTAATGCCCCTGGCAATAGGTGGCGTAGGAAACGGAAACCTGCCCCAGGTCCACGGAGGCGGGTTCCGCCAGGGACTCCACGCGGGAGACGGCGACCGCCGCAGGGTTGGGGCCTTGTGAATGCCCCGCCAGGGCCACGCCGGGGTTGATCGCCCCCAGAATCTGCTCCAGGAGTGAGGGGGTATCCTGCCGGGCGCATTCCACCAGTTCCGTGCTGTAGGAGGCGAGGTAGCCTTCTTCCACGGTCACCAGGTAGCCGAGATCGTTTGTGACCTGCCAGCCGGGTCCCGGTGTGTCCACGGCGCGTCCCCATGCCCAGGTTGCCTGGTAGTGGATGTCGCCGCTGATGGCGCGGGCGGGGGCGATGTTGGCAAACAGGACGGCGAAGAGCGCGAACAGAAAAGTGGCGACGGTGATCCTGCGGCGACGGCGTTTTCGTTGGGGGGGGTGTGGCAATCGTTGTCTCATGGGGGTCATTCCTACTATCCACGTCAAGAAAATTGGACCGACTACTTCTGGAGAAGAATGTAGACATGGTACATCTCCCAGGTTTAGATTGCGTTTAGAACTGCTTGAGATTTGTTTCAGTTTTACGGAGACGCCGTGAGCCGCGTCTTGCTTCAGACGAACATGACATCACAGATTTCGCGGATTGTGCAGATTTTGGGTAACGGCTAAGCCAGGTTGGACCAATTTTCTCTCATACGTGCATGGACAATACTTTGACAATAGCTGGGCAATGTGTTATGCTTTGCCATGGTTGTCCACGAAAGGGGCAACCGCTAAGCAAAACTGGAGGTATCTATTCAGCCTAGAGATCTTCCCGGAAGCTCGCTGTCCAGCCCAAAACGCCTCATCATGCCGATCATCTGGCATCAGGACAGCTTCCGGGAAGGTGGTCGTGAATAGGACCAACTGGAGTACACCTATGTCGAATCGTGAAATTATTGTTGCCAATCTGGTCAAGCGGTATCCGGGGGACGTGGTCGCGGTTGATGACGTTTCCTTCCGCGTTCGTTCTGGCGAGGTGTTTGGCTTTTTGGGGCCGAATGGCGCCGGCAAAAGCACAACCATTAAAATTCTGACGACGCTGGCTTTGCCTAGTGCCGGCATTGCCACCATCGGCGGCTACAACGTGGTCAACGAAGCGGAACAAGTACGCCGGATCGCCGGCGTCGCCCTGCAAGACATCAGCATTGACCCCATGATGAAGTCCATGGAACTGCTCACCCTGCAAGGGCAGCTCTTTGGCGCCAATCGCAAACAGGCCACCATGCGCGCGCAACAACTGCTAGAACTGGTGAAACTAACGGACGCCCGCGACCGGCGCGTGGGCACATACAGCGGCGGGATGCGCCGCCGCCTGGACCTGGCGCTGGCCCTGGTCCACAAACCGGAAATCCTCTTCCTGGATGAACCAACCACCGGCCTGGACCCCGCCAGCCGCCGCGACGTGTGGGAAGAGGTGCGCCGCCTCAATCGGGATTTTGGCATGACCATCTTCCTCACCACACAATACCTGGAGGAAGCGGACCAACTGGCGGACACGGTGGCGATCATTGACAAGGGCAAAATTGCCGTGGAAGGCTCTCCCGCGCGCCTGAAGGCCGCCGTGGGAACGGAATCCATCAATCTGGCCTTCGACAATCGGGAGGTGGCGAACCAGGCGCGCGCGGAACTGAGCGATATGGCGCAAAACATCCAGACGGACCGCGACACGCTGCGCCTGTACATGAGCCACGCCGCCGAAACCATCCCCGCCGTCGTCAGCCGCCTGCAACAGGCCCGGCTCAACCCCATCTCGCTCACCCTGACGCAGCCCACGCTTGATGACGTGTTCTTGCAAGTCACGGGGCAGCGGCTAGAGACCACGCAGGCAGCGGCGCAATAAACCGCCGCCCATCGCCTTTCCTACGAGGTTACTGACTATGACAACGCATGTTTCTACGAAAACATTCACCACGGCCCCCGTCAAAGCGCCTAAAGCGAGCCTGCTACTGCAAATCCTGCTCGTGACCCAGCGCAACCTGATCACGATCTTCCGCACGCCCGCCGCCCTACTGCCGCCGCTGGCGATCAGCATCTTCTTCCTGGTGATTTACGAATCAACGCTGGGCAAGGCGGCCAACTTCATCCCCAACCTGAGCGGCAACAGCTACCTGGGCTTCATTCTGCCCCTTTCCATCGTCAGTTCGTCATTGTCGGGCGCGGGCATCGCCGCGCAAAACCTGGTGCGGGACATTGAAACGGGGTATTTCGACAAGCTGCTGCTTACTCCCATCAGCCGCGCCGCCCTGCTGCTGGGACCTATCCTGGCCGGGTCCTTCATCCTGGGGCTGCAAGCAAGCATCGTCATTGCCGTGGCTTTGATCCTGGGATTGGAATCGGCCACGGGGCTGGGCGGGCTGCTGCTCGTCATCGGGCTGGCAATTCTACTGGGCACGGGATTCGCGGGCTTCACCGTCTCCGCGGCGCTGGGCAGCGGCAGCGCCGCCGCCACGCAAGGAGCCAGCTTCATCTTCTTCCCCCTCACCTTTCTTACGGCCAGTTTTGTGCCGCTGGACCTGCTCAGCGGCTGGCTGAATACGGCGGCGCGCTTCAATCCCATCACCTATGTGCTGGAAGCGATGCGCACGGTCTTGAACACGGGATGGGATGGGAACGCCATCTGGCGCGGCGTCCTGGCGTGCCTCATTCTGGCGGCCATCATGTATGCCCTGGCCGTCTACGCCCTGCGTGTGCGCACACGGCGCAATTGATTCCGCAAAGAAAACGGCTACCGGCTACCCTTCTCGTGGGCTGAGCCTGTCAAAGCCCATACAGCCTTTGACAGGCTCAGGCAACGAGCTTAGGGCGCATCGGTTCATTAAGGCTTCGCTCGGGAATTGACGGATGCGCTGGAAGGGTTCTTATGTATTGGAAAGTCCAAAGTTAATTCCGAGCGAACCCTTAGGGCGCATCCATTCATAAAGGCTTCGCTCGGGAATTGACGGATGCATAATTGCCGGCAAAAAAGAACTTTAGGCTCCCGCGGCGTTTTGGGCATGTCATGCTCAGGGCAGGCTGAAGAGAGGAATCCCGGCGGACGTTGTGGGCGCGCGCCATCGGGATTCCTTGCCGCGCCCGAAATAACGGGCGTTTGTCCCCATTTTTAGCTATCGTCGGGCCAGGGCCAGTTGACCCCGTCTGGCGGTAATCCTTCCCCCAAGTCGTTAATCGCCACCACCTCGCTCCCCTCCAGCCACACCTCCGCCGCCTGCCACAAATCGAAGCCGCGCACGGCCAATGAAGTCAGATAGCGATCCGGTTCGTCATCCTCTTCCTGATCCAGCACATGAACGACCACATCCGGGCAGGCAAAATACCCCCGCGCCCAATCTTCGACTGCCACTGTAATGATCTGGTAAAGTGTGTTTAATGTTGCGGTACTCTGCTGCGCCATTCTGCCTCCAACTTGTCTATCAGGCTTCCGCGTATATTTATATCTCTCGTCCTGAATTTGACAAGAGGGGGTAGGGCGGATGGTTGACAGTTTGCCGTTGATGGTTTGTAGTTGGGGGGGCACTGACCACTCGCCACCCGCCACCCGCCTCTACAGGGGCAGGCCTTCGAGGCGCATGATTTTGAGGGCGTTGGTGGTGGGGCAGGGGCCGGGGTAGAGGCGGTAGTCGAACGTCATGCGCCCGTCGCGGATGTCGTCGCGGAAGTGGGCGTTACGCACGGTGGAGATTTCGTCGGCGAGTTGGACCAGTTCGAGGTCGTGGGTGGAGATGAGGGTAACGCCGTTTTTGCCGGCAATCGCCCGGACATAAGCGCGACTCCCGATGAGGCGTTCGCGGTTGTTCGTGCCGCGAAAAATCTCGTCGATGAGGCTGAATTGGGGCAAGGGGTGGGGCGTGTCCAGGTGATGCCGCAGCGACTTCAGGCGGCGCACCTCGGCGTAAAAGTAGGAAATGCCGTCGGCGAGGGAGTCGCTGACGCGGATGCTGGTAAAGAGGCGGAAAAGGCGAGCGTGGAGGGCGGCGGCGTTGACGGGCGCGCCCACGTAGGCCAGGGCCAGGTTGATGCCCACGGTGCGCAGGAAGGTGCTTTTTCCGGCCATGTTGGAGCCGGTAATGATAACAACATCCCCCAGGCGGCTCAGGGTGAAGTCATTACAAACCTTTTCCGCTGCTGGCAGCAGGGGATGCCCCAGTTGGGTGGCGGTGAAGACGGGTTCGGGGGTATCCGTGCCGGCAAAAGTGGGAAACACGTAGTCGGGATTGAGGTGAGCGAAATTCGCCAGGGCAGCGAGGGCTTCGATATGAAACCAGGCGTCCAGCCAGTGGGGAAGCTGTCGGCGCAGCGCCTGCTGCTGCTGTTGCAGGCGGTAGGCGAAGTAAAGGTCCCAGGGGAAGAGCAGGTTGAGGACGAGCCAGAGGGCGGGGTTTTTGCCCGCGCCGGTGGCGGCCACGAGGCGTTGGACCTGGGCGAGGAAGCGGGAGGGGCGCTGTGCGGGCTGCCAGAAGGGGGCGGCGACGGGGCGCAGGTGGGGCGTGGCCTGGTAGGAGAAGGTTTCCAGGTGGTGGAAAACCTGGATGAGTTGCTGGAGGGCGTCCTGGAGGAGGGCGGCGTCGCGGAAGGCGGAGCCGGTGGCGCGGGATTGAAGCATGATCAGGCTGAAGTAAAGGAGGAGGGTGATTTGCCAGAATGCCGGCATCACGCCCACCCCATACAGCAGCGCCAACACCCCATTCACCACGGCTAATCCCCCGCATACCCACAGCCAGCGGCGCAAATGGGCGTGGACCGGCTGCCGCCCCAGCCACGCCAGCAGTTCATCCGCGCGCCATTTCTCTCCGGCGGCGGCGCGGGTTTCCGGTCCGCCACGCAGCGCCAGCACCGGGCGGCGCGCCGCCGTTTGCGCGTGCAGCGCCAGCCGATCCCGAAACAACGTTTGCGCCGTCAGTTCGCGTACCTGCGCCTGGCGCAAGGCAATCGTCTCCCGTTCCGGCAGGGGCGCGGCCAGCCAATCGCGCAGCAAGCGGCTGCCCCCCTGCGCCGCGCATGTGTCCAGCAAGCGGTGCAGCGCCACCGGTCCCACCAGGTCCAGGTCCGGCTCAAAAGGGTGGTCAAAATCGGGCTGCGTGAAGATGGCGGGGGGGATGTTTTGCCAGTCGAGCGTGGCGCGGGCAATGTGCGCCCGTTTGATTTGCTGCCAGAGCGTATACTGGGCAATGTGGCGGTCAATGCGGCGGTGCTGGCGCACGACGAGGCCAAAGAGCAGCAGGACCAACAGCAGCGCTGCCGCCCCCCAGAGGACGCCCGCCTGCTCATAAACGGTTCCCGCCAGCAGCACACCACCGAAGAACGCGCCCAAGCGCAGCCAGGAGTAGCGATAACTGAGGCGGCGCAGCACCTCCACGCGCCGCTGTAGGCGGTCGATCTGGTTTTGCAGCACGCGCAGGCGATTTTGTTTAACGACGTCGGTGTTTTCCGTGGGGCGATTGTTCATGCGCACCAGTATACCTCACTCCAGACACTGCGAGGGATAGCCCGTGACCTACGCGCGGGCATTCCGCACCCCATTGACGGCTTCGTGCCCTACAACGCTTGCTCAATGCGTTCCCGCAAGAAAACCTACCTACTCAGGAATGGTCCAGGAAGTATGGGCAAGGCGCGCCGCGATGGATGAAGACAATCAGGATGGCGCGGGATGGCGCGGATTGATGTTCTATCCGCCTTTTTCCGCGTTCCGCGAAGGGAATGCCGGCATTCCCCCCTCAAGAATCCATCACCAACGCAATCAAAAATGCCGGCCCTTCATCAATCAACCCCTCGCCCGCCTCTTCCGAATTGGCGAGAATGACAAACCCCATATTCAGGTCGGGGACAAAACCAATGACGCTCACGTAGTTGTCGTAAGCCCCGTCATGCCAAATAACCTCATGGCCTTCATGCTCGCTGATTTCCCACCCCATCGCATAATTCTCCAGGTCCGGCTTCCAGGTCTCGCGCAGATTCTCCTCCGAGACCACGCGCGTGCCATTGGGCGCTTGCCCGCGATGGAGCTGCGTGCTAATGTAAGCGGCCATGTCCATCACATTCGCCTTGACCGTGCCGGAGGGAGCCAGCGGATCGCCGTCGAAATCTTCCCGTTCCGCCGCAACCGCATTCCCCGCCTTGATGACATAAGATTTACCGTAGTTCGGGTTGGTTTCGGCATCACTGACATGCACCACGGCGGCACTCATGCCGATGGGGTCGAACACTTGCCGCCGTAAAAGCCGCGCATACCCCGTGTAGAGGTCAGGATAGCGCCCCCCGGCGGCCATGACGCCCAAATACCCGGCGAGAGAAGCGGAGATATTGCTATAACTGAATTGCTCGCCGGGCATGCCCAGGAGGGGAACGGTTTTCACATACGCAAAAAGATCTTCGCCGGCGGCATCATCAACATCAAAATCATCTTCGGCATCATCAGGGATGCCGCTTTGCATACTCAACAAGTGACGAATCGTGACCGCTTCCGTCGCTTCCGCCGACGACAGCGCAAAATCGGGGTCTATTTCTACAACCGGCGTATCCCAATCGAACAGCCCCTGGTCAACCAACGTGGCCATCATCATCGCGGTCATTGACTTGTTCGTAGAGCCAATGTGAAACAGCGTTTCCGGCGTGACGGGCAGTTGCTTTTCCACGTCACGAAACCCAAAGCCCTCCGCGAAGACCACGGCATCGCCGCGCACAACCGCGACCGCCGCCCCCGGAAGGCCATCCGCCATCATCCGGCCTTCGACAAATTCCGTGATCTTTTGCGCAAAATCCCCTTGGTCTTGGGCTATTTCCTCTCCATCCGCGCCACCTGCCCCCTCTGGAACAAGGCTAACGCTTTCATCCGCGCCCGGAACGTTATCGGCCATTGTATCCGCTTCCGGTCCGCCGCACCCGACGAGGAGGATGAGAAGCAAAACGAGTAGGTTGATGATGTGGACTGTTCTTTGATTTTTCACTTCAATGCCCTTTGGCGACCGGCGTTTCCACCAACCGCTTGTTTTTTGCGGGAAAATGCCGGCAAGTCATCTCCTGCCCACCGCACAATAGCACGCGCCTGGGCATCCCGACAAAATGAGACTGCGTTCCGTGATGGATGATATGCGGTAAGTTTGCCAGAGCGGTTTGGCACGTGGTCGCGCTGGCGGACAGATGAGCGGCACGGCGCATTTGGCCGGAGATTATCTCAAGGCGCTACCGATTCCAGGTGTCATATTTCTCGGCCAGCGCCATCATAAATGCTTCGTCAGCAAACTCAAGCTCAGTGAGGGAGGCCAATTCGACCAGGTATTGATCAAATCCCCCCGGACTGAAAATGGTAAGCAGTTTTCCTCCTTGTTCACAAGTCACCTCGTGCCAGATGCCCGGAGGAATGTTGACCGTTGTACCGGGCGTCGCCACCACCAGTCCGTCGTCAAACTTAAACGCAACCTCACCCGCCAGAATATAGAAAATTTCAGTCATGATTTTATGATAGTGCCGAGACAAATGGAAACCCGCTTTGAGGGTATCTTCCACTAACGTGACTCGCCCTCCGGTTAAATCCAAACCGCATTTAACAAAAATGTGATCTTTAGACCAATCATATTCCATGCCTTGGCTGGGGGGAACAACTTGCTGCTGCATATGTCTTCTCCTGATAATAGGGTTAGCGACTGCTGGAGATTGGTATCGACCTGGCCGTTTTCATTCTGTACTGGTTTTGGCTTCGGGTATTGAGGCGCTATCCTGTTGTTCAACCCGCCGCCAGAATTCAGCCATCTGCGCCAACTCCTCATCGCTGAAAAACGCCAAAAAATTGCGCCTCACAAAAACAATGTGCGCCCGCAAAGCCCGGCGAAAGTGTTCCAAGCCGGTTTCGGTGAGTACCGCATAGGCGCCCCGCCGATCTTCCGTGGCACTTTCACGAACGACCAACCCGGCTTGCTCCAAACGTCCCACCATTCTGCTAACACCACTGCGGGTTAACACACTTTGCTCCGCTAAATCCTGAATCCGCAACCGATGGTCTTCCGTCCAGGACAGACGCAACAATACCTCAAACTCAACATGGCTAATCCGCGAGTGTTCCTGCAAGTCGGCCTCAATCCGACGGACTAGCCGACCATACATGCCCAGTAAACCGCCCCAGGCATTCTGTTCCAAAGGGGTAAAATCGTCATCCATTTCAGAACCTGTTCGACCACCAGAGGTGCGTCTCACTTACAAACAGCTTTTTCATCGTGCCACCCACGGGAAAAGCAGGCGGCACCGTTGCAGTTACATCTTTTTGCTGTAACTTCTCGATATTTCGGGGGAACCGCAACCTGAGCTTGTCGAAGGACATTGTTTTCGACAGGCTCAGCCAACTTTGCCCCACTTTATTGAGAAGATACTTTTTGCTGTTGACAGATGCGTGCTCACGCATATACAATACAGATTATGTGCGTGCGCACGCACATAATTTGTCATTATTGTAACACGGATCCGTTGCGACAGCAAAACAACAAGGAGAAAACTGTAATGAATGTGATTCAAATTGTACGGTTCAAGCTGAATGCGGGCGTAGATGAAGCCGCGTTTCGGGCTATCAATGAGCGATTCCAGAAAGAGGTCGTTCCTACTTTGCCAGGACTATTGCGGCGGGAGGCCACAGTAGGAGAAAATGGCGAGTGGCTGTTGGTGTTGCGCTACGACACGATGGAAAACGCGCGCGGTGGCGCCCAAAGAGACACCAGTGAGATGGCTCATACCTTCATGTCTTTCATTGATATGCGTACAATGTCCGCCGGATTCTTCACCATTGTCAGCGAATAATCTTTGATTGGCCTATGCCCGCTACTTCAGATAGTGGGCATAGGCTATTGCCGGCACAATCAGGTCCATGCGCCTGGAAAAACGACTGACGCTTGCTGAGTGGCGTCAGCCTGATTTAGAACGACTGAAGATACAGCAGCGGTTCTCATTTTGCGGGTATTCATGCAGGGGCGGGGTAGACGGGGCAGCAGCTGAATGCCGGCCCCCCCCCACTCGCCGCACACCATCACGGACAAAACGGGGCTGCATTCCGCGCACCCGTTTGGGGAGGGATGCGTGCCGGCATTTTCATCTTCAGCAACCGAACGCCGCGCACTTATCCGTTCACGGTTCCACAAACTGCCCAGGCTCGCGCGTTGAGGATGATCATCCCATCTGGTCCTTGTTGCAACTTCTCTTCGAGCTTCCGCGCCAGGTTCGCGCGACGCTCAGCGTTGAGGGATGCAACGTATGATGGCGCGGGGCCTGTTCCTCCCAGAAACGGTCGCCAATAGTCATCGAAGCCGGCAAACTCCGTGCGGATTTCCAGCGACTCGCAGCGCACATCACGAAGACCGCTGGCATGAAACAGCGATGCCAGCGCGTCACGGCGACAAAGAGGGAATCGGGCACCTTCGTCGAGCGCCGAGGCGGTTGAATCCTGCGAGGCCACCGCATCCCAAAAGTGGCGCAGAAACAGCATTCCGTCACCGTAATCCCACACGCACGCGGACACCGTGGACCGCGGTGCAGCCACGGAACACATTTCGTGAACGGCCCCTTCGGGGTCTGGCAGAAAATTCAAAGCGAGCAAGGAAGTAACGCTGCCGTACCCCCCTGGGCGGTGCGGCAGACTGCCAACGCCAGCAATCACAAAGGATTGCCGGGCGTCACGACTGAGTTCTCGCGCGTATGCGACGAAGGGGGGCGATGGGTCGCAACCTACGACCGACGCAGGGTCGGCGTGGCGACAGACAGCATCGGCAAGCGCACCCGTACCACACCCGACATCCAACCAGTGAACGCCGCGAGGAATTTGTAACCAGGAAACGAACTCAGGCGCGAGGCGGCGGCTCCATCGGCCCATGAAGTCTTCGTAGCTTGATCCCGCTGCCCATTGGTCCCGAACACCGGTCATCACTCGTCTCTCTCGCTGTCTGACAGTTGGTTGGTTGATGGTGATTTTACACAACCAGGGAATGCCGGCAACTTCGTTTTCATCTGTCCAAAGTGGGATATACTAGAAGGGCACGCCAGTTTACATGATGACATTTGTCTTCCCAGCGATGGCGATTTATCACTAGAGGAAGTTGCCGGCATTCGGCATACTACTTTGAATCGGTCAGCCGTGCGGAAAGGACCTTTTCGCCCTGCGGCTGTGGCTCTACTCGTTTGCCCCTGGCATTTCCCGCCTGCCAGGTCCGCGCTCAGGAACGAGTACGTAGCGGCAACGGAACAAACTCAGCAAGAAGGAGAATTTTTATGGACCTGGCAACGACTTATCTTGGCCTGAAACTGCGCAACCCGATTGTGCCGGCATCGTCTCCCCTCGCACGCCACCTCAGCACCTTGCGCCGCCTGGAAGATGCGGGCGCGGCAGCCGTGGTACTCCCCTCTTTATTCGAAGAGGACATCAACCGAGATGCCGGCATCCTCGATCCATTTCTGCTCGAAGACAACGAAGGCCAGGCCGAAGCACGCTCCTATTACCCCAAACCCCCCACCTACCGCGACACCAGCCCCGACGCCTACCTCACGCACATTCAACAAGCCAAGAGCGCCGTGGACATCCCCGTCATCGCCAGCATTAACGGCGTCTCCAGCGGCAGTTGGATATCCTTCGCCGAACAGATCGAACAGGCCGGCGCCGACGCCCTGGAACTCAACGTCTACTATCTGCCCACCAACCCCAAAATCACCGGCGCGCAGGTAGAGGACATGACGGTTGACGTCCTGCGCGAGGTCAAAAACACCGTTTCCATCCCCGTCGCCGTCAAACTCAGCCCTTACTACAGCGCCATCGCCAACGTATCCCAACGCCTGGTAGACAACGGGGCCAATGGCCTCATCCTCTTCAACCGCTTCTACCAACCAGAAATTGACCTGGAAAAAGGAGCCGTGGTTCCCCACCTCACCCTCAGCGACTCCAACGAACTCCGCCTCCCCCTGCGCTGGATCGCCATCCTCTACGGGCGCGTGGAAACCGACCTCGCCCTGGCGACCGGCGTCCACACCACCCAGGACGTCCTCAAGAGCCTGGCCGCCGGCGCCACCGTCGTCACCCTGGCTTCGGAGCTATTGAAAAATGGCGTGCAGCGGCTGTCGGAAATGTTAGCCGGCGTGGGTATGTGGTTGGTGGAACACGAATACGAATCGCTGGAGCAGTTCCGCGGCAGCATGAGCCAGTCGAACTTCGCCGCCCCCGCCGCCTTCGAACGCGCCAACTACATCCGCGCCGTCACCTCCTACGGCCCTGGCTACGTGCAAGGCTAACGCGGCGCGAGCGTCTTCAGCGCAAGGTAAAAATACTGGTGCGTACGGCGTCGATGTACCATTCGTCGATGTCCGCAAATCCTGCTTCATGGAAAATGCCGTACAGATCATCCCGTCCCACCAGTTTTTGATGTGAAAGCTCGTGCTGCACCAGGTATTGCACCATCATGCCGGGACGGCGACGCATCGCCTCGTCGGTGGGGCGGATGATTTCAAACAGCAGAAGGGGGATCTGCGGGAACAGGCGGCGGTAGCCTTTGAGCACATCCACGGCCGCCTGCCGCCCTTGCCAAAGGATTTCGTGCAGGACAAAGAAGGTGGTGGCGATTTCTACGTCCTGAAACGCGGGCGGGGTCTGTTCAAGTTGGGTCACATCGCCGACGGCGTAGCGAATGCGCTCGCTTAGCCCGGCGGCTTCCGTGGCGGCGATGGCGGCGGCGATAGCTTCCGGAGCCAGGTCAATGCCAAAACCCTCCACGGACGTCTCCGCGCACAAATGTCGCAAAAATGTGCCGTCTCCGCACCCTAAATCCAGCACCCGCCGATAGCCGCCGTCCACAATCATATGAATCGCCAGGGGAAAATAAATCCACGACTCCGCCTCGCCACTACCCTGCGCCACCAAATCCGTGCGCCGGTACACGTCCTCCCCGTACACACGCTCCCGGCGCAGCACCCCCTCCAGGTTGTCATAGATCTCTCTATAGCCAGAAATGCCATCAAACCAGCCGCGAGATACCTGGGCCAGGGGCACGCCACGGCTGCCAAATACGTAGTCGTCGCCCTCACGCCGCAACACGCGCTGGGCGTACAGCGAGTTGCACAAGACACCGAGGACGTGAGCGTCCAGCCCCTTCTCCCGCGCAAAAGCGTCTACGTTTATACGCCCACGCGCTTCCAGTTCCTCGAAGAAACCAACGTCAAAGAGCGTTTGCATGGTGCGCGTGGTCACGTATCCGTGAATCGCTCCCATCCAACCATATTTGTAGCCGCGATAGAGATCCCGCAATCGCGTTAATCCCAATACACGAGCGACTCGCAATCGATCGAGCATACAGTCTCATTTCCTTTTGTAGTCCGGCGAGATCACTGAAGAGGTTAATAGCTACGCCAGGCCCCAGAAAACATGATGATATGACGCCACTGCAGGCGGTCGTTTCATCACACAAACAATCGAGGAAGGCCGCCGCATCAAGAAGAGGTGCGCCGTACCTGAAATCGAATTATAACGACTGAATATATCTATGCAAGGTGTCTGGGTGCTATTTTGGGCAAATGCGTGGTCTCTTGGGGGGAGAATGCCGGCATTTCCCCTCCCCATCCAACAAAAAAGGCTCAAAAGGCTGCGACACCTTTTGAGCCTCGAAATATATTCCCCCGGCCCCCACCCCCTCTGCCGTGCTGCCTAATAACTCTGCTCCACGAAGAGCGAGGAAACCCTTCTTCCATAAGAGTACGTTATTGCTGCCCAAAACCATAGTGATTATTATCATTACCTGCATGTGACATTTGTCAACAATCCGCCGCCCGCGCCGACAGTGACGTTCATCCCGCAAACCTGTGTATTCTGTCACTAACCCCACTTGCCCGCCATCCCTACAATCCCAATAGGGCAATTCCGCCCCGCGCGGCGCATTCCCCCGCCGACAACGAGTATGGATATGGAGTCACCCAATATGAAAACGCCTTTGCAGGCCGACCGCGTCGTTCCTACCACCTGCCCCTACTGCGGCGTCGGCTGCCAGATCGATCTACACGTCGCCAACGACATTATCTACCGCATCGATGGCCGCTGGGATAACGACGTCAATCGGGGCAACCTGTGCGTCAAGGGACGCTTCGGGTGTGATTTTGTGCACGCCCCGGATCGATTACGCGCGCCGCTGCTGAAAAATGCCGGCATCGCCCCACGCGCCGCACGAGATTTCCACCAGGCCAGTTGGGACGAGGCGCTCACCCTGACCGCCACCACACTCCGCCACCTGCGCGACACCCACGGCCCCGATAGCATCGCCTTCCTCACCTCCGCCAAATGCACCAACGAAGAAAACTACCTGATGCAAAAACTGGCGCGCGGCATCATCGGCACAAACAACGTAGACCACTGCGCCCGGCTCTGACACAGCAGCAGCGTGGCCGGTCTGGCCACCACCGTCGGCTCCGGCGCCATGACCAACAGCATCATGGACATCCCCGCCGCGGATGTCCTCCTGGTGATCGGCTCCAACACGACCGAGGCCCACCCCGTCCTCAGCCTGCAAATGAAGCGGGCCGTGCGCCAAAACGGGGCACGGCTGATCCTCGTCGACCCCCGCCGTATTGAGCTGGCGAATTTCGCCGCCCTACACCTGCGGCATCACCCCGGCACGGACGTAGCCCTGCTCAACGCCCTGGCCCACGTGATCATCCGCGACGAACTGGTAAACGCGCCATTCGTGCGCGCGCGCACCGAGGGGTACGAGGCGCTGGCGGAATCGGTGCGCGATTGGACACCCGCGCGCGCCGCGGCGATCACGGGCGTGCCGGCATCGGACATTGAACGCGCCGCCCATCTCTACGCCGAGGCAGGCAACGCCGCCATCTTCTGGGCCATGGGCATCACCCAACACACCACGGGCACAGACAATGTCAAGGCGCTCTCCAACCTGGCTCTGCTCACCGGGCACATTGGCCGCCCCGGCACCGGCCTCAACCCACTGCGCGGGCAGAACAACGTGCAGGGCGCGTGCGACATGGGCGGGCTGCCCAACGTCTTCCCCGGCTACCAGCCCGTCGCCAACGAAGCCGTACGCCGGAAGTTTGCCGCCGGCTGGAATGTGCCGCCCGAGCAGCTCAACCCCACGCCCGGCCTGACAATAACGGAGGTGATGGAGGGAGCCTTGTCGGGACGGATCAAGGGATTGGTGGTCATGGGCGAGAATCCGATGCTATCGGACCCCAATTTGCACCACGTCCGCGCGGCTCTGGAGCAGGTTCCTTTTTTGGCGGTCTTGGATATTTTCCTCAATGAAACGGGACGGATGGCAGATGTGGTTTTGCCGGCATCCAGCTTCGCCGAAAAATCAGGCACGTTCACCAGCACGGAGCGGCGCGTGCAGCTCATTCGTCCCGCCCTGCCCGCCCCCGGCGTAGCCCGCCCCGACTGGCAAATTCTCATCGATCTGGCAAACCGGCTGGGCGCATCCTGGCAATACGAGAATCCGGCGGCGATTTTCGCGGAAATGGCGGGGTTAACGGGGTCGTATGCCGGCATTTCCCACACCCGACTCGAACGAGACGGCGGCTTGCAATGGCCCTGCCCCACGCCCGATCATCCGGGCACGCCCATTCTGCACAAAGACACCTTCAGCCGCGGGCGCGGTCTCTTCTGCCCCGTCAGCTACGCCCCCCCCGTCGAAGAAGCCGACGCCGACTACCCCTTCATCCTCTCCACCGGGCGTATGCTCTTCCACTGGCACGGCGGCACCCTCTCGCGTCGTTCCGCCGGTCTTGACGCCATCGCCCCCGCCGCCACCGTGGAAATCCACCCCGACGACGCCCGCCGCGACCATATCCATGCCGGCCAGATGGTGCGTGTGCGCTCGCGGCGCGGCGAAGTCACCGCCGCCGCCGAAATCACCCATCGCTCACCCCCAGGCACTGTTTTTATGACGTTCCATTTCGCCGAAGCCGCCGTCAACCTCCTCACCATTGACGCGGTTGACCCGGTTGCCAAAATCCCCGAATACAAAGTGTGCGCTGTGCAACTGGAACCACTTCCCAACGAACGGAAAAATGGGCAACCGACCTGACCACACGGCAGCCGTCGGCGCGGCAAACGATCACCCCCGCACATCCCCACGCGGGAAGGAATAACCCCATGAGTAAGCGTATTCACCTCACCGTAAAAATTGATACGGACGCCCCCTGGACTCAGGTGGATGTTATTGATAGATGGATCAAGGTCGTCCACGTAGACCCGGAACCCCTGCTCACAGGCAACATCATACAGGCCTCCTACCCCCAACCATTTGACCAGTATCGCCCCGCGCCCACTTTCGACGACGATGAACCTTTCAACACCGCCGATTTCACACCCGGCGCGACGACACTCATCCACCTGGACAACCCGCGCGCGGATCAGATTCAGGCTCGCCTGCACCTGGCGCTGGAAATGCCCGACGACCTGGGCGAAGATGCCGCCTACAGTGTGCAAACCGTGCGCTTTGGCGTGGCGAAATCGGAGCAGGGACACACGCATGTCACGTTCGGCATTGATGAATACCCGACTATTCGCAATGGCTGGGGCGGGCGCAACATGAATCCACGAGGGTGGCCGCACCTGATCTGTGATGTGCCGGTCACGGCTTTACTGGACAAAGCGGCGGAGGAGATGGACGCCGCGCACCCGGTGGTGGCGGGCGTTGCCGGCATTCTCCAGGAAAGCGCGGACGTCTTTGCCCGGTCGCGGCAGAAAACAACGGACAAGGCGGACAAGGTCCTCAGCGACGAAATTTTCCGCCGCCCGCCCGTGTGACATAACCGGAATGCCGGCAAAAAAAAGATTGGTTCATTCTTGAGTTCACTGAAAAAACCGGGTTTTTCGAGTGCCCGGCCAAAATTACCAGAGTGGTTCATGTGTAAAAACCCGGTTTTTGGCCTTTTTTCAGTAGAGTCATTCTTGAAGAATGAACCAATCTTGGCTAATTATTGGGCGTGATACTGATCTCCACCTGATCCAGGCGCAAGGAATACCCTTGCGGGAAGGTCTGGGTACGACCCAGGCTGAGCAGCCGGACGGCAACCAGCCCATCGCTGTTGCGGATGTAGGGGGCCGCATTGTTCATGGCCGCCACAACGGTGTAGTCGTTCAGACCCAACGGCCATTGCCCCTGGGAGACCCAGGTGTTTTGGTTGAAATTGAAGAGGTAGAGGATCGCGTTTGTGCCGGCAATATCCGAACTCCACTCCAGCCGCACATCCATCTTGCCCGTCGTCACCGGGCTGATCGCCACCACATTCATCAACAACCCCTGCGCCACGCCGCCACCCATCGCCACCGTATGCACCTGCAAACGGTCATCATCCGACAAGCGCAGCGACTGCAAATTACCCCCTTCCAACACCCCCTTGCTGATGCCATAATTGGCCAGATTCGCTACCTGGGGCGCCATGATCCCGTGCGGACCAGGCCCCGTGGGCTGCGTCGCGTGGCACACCGTACACGTATCCAACGTACCCACGTGCCCTTGTAGCTCCATGAACTTAACGCCATCAAGCGGCTGGCTGCTGGCGGCAATCGCGTGCGTGCTATCGTGGCACGCTTCGCAGTAAAGACCGCCATGCCCCGTGGACAAACGATAGAGCGCGTTATTCTGCTCATAACCGGGCTGCGTATGGCAGTCGTCGCAGCGCGGCTCGTTGAGCCAGGGGTTAGGATTATCGGCCACGTCTTCCATGCCGCCGTGGCAGTCCATGCAATCCATGCCATACTGCGTGGACATCACGTCGCGCAGGCATTGCGTCTCCGGGCCAGGATGGCAGTTGTAGCAGCCATTCAGCGTATCCGGGACGGCGTCATGGTGCTTCTCGTGAATCGCCTTAGACAGGCTGGGCAGGCCGGGCACGCCGGGCAAGCCCAGCGCATTAGAAGCATGGCACTCGGCGCAGAGAATGGGGCGACGTCCCATCAACGGTCCTTCATGGCCGGGTGGGTAATCATCCCCGTGTTCCTCATCGTGCAGCGTGAGGATATTGGTCTCCACCCGTCCGGTAGAGATACCCCCCACGCCGCCATCGTAGTGACAGTTGTCGCAGTGCATTTCCGTGGAAACGGGGGCCACGGGATGCACCGTCGCCAATTCCTCTCCGGTGTTGCTATCATGCACCGTCACCGTGGCTAACTGGTAGGGTTGGCGCACGGTGGGGTTGCTGTCGCTGTATTCGGTGAGCGGAATGCCCTCGGCAACGTAGCTGGCGTTGACCAGGTCCATGCTGCCCGCCAACCCTTTCCCCGTGAGACCCACATCCGGGGGCAGGTCCACCCCAAAGAGGGCTTCCTCGTAATCCCAGAAATTGGTTTTGCCCACGGAATAGGTGTTGTCGGCAAACGCATAACTCACCTCTACGCCGCTGGTCACGAGTTGCGGCGGGTCGCCCACCTGCACCACCTGGGCAAACAGGGTGTTAAAGGGCGGCAGCACCGCCAGGTCCTGGAAGTCGGGATTGTAGCAGTGCATACCCAAATCATTCCAGGCCAGTACCACGTAATCCCCCGCCTCCTTCAGCGCCACCTTGAGCGCGGGATTGGCCGCCCCGGTCATCTTAAAGACGCTCATGGTGAGCAAAAGCATGACCAATGGCAGCGCGATTCGTAACAAACGCCTTCGAGAACGATACACAAACTTCTTCATATGTGCCTCCTGTATAAAGGTTGCCAGTTGATAGTGGGCAGTGGTCAGAAGGGCCACCCACGGTGTCCGTTCTGGCCGTCCGCGGGAACCTGATTCTTGTTAACACGAGTAATGTGAGGAAATCCGGCGTCATCTTTCACGAAGAGCCGCCGTTCTCCGCCAGGGATAGGGGGAAAGAAGGAGGATCGGATTTTACCGGATCCCAAGCTTGTTCCTGGCGAAAGGGAAACTGACCTAAACGGACCTGATAATCAGGTCGTTCAATCGCGGCAAAAGTAACGGGCGAGCGGGCGTCAATGGGGCTGTTTTATTGAGGGCGGCATGGAGGCTTTGGTGTTGTTCTGACCAAAGCCCCTATGCTCAAGCATCGTTCGCCGGTTGGCTCTCCCGGCTTTGTTCTGGTGGCGTGGGGGATGCTGCTTTGTCTATTTTTCCGGCGCGCCCGCGGCGATCCAGGCGGTCATGGCTTCGATTTCGTCGTCCAACATCTGTCCGAAGTGGGGGGCGCTTTCCGTTTGTCTCTGGATGATCAGGCTGCCGGCGACGTCCCCGGCGATCAGTGCTGGACCATCTTTGCCGCCGGTGAGAATGCCGGCATAACGGCTCAAATCCAATCCCGCCTCCGCCTCAGGCCCGCTGTGACAAATGACGCAACGACCATCAAGCATCGCCTTGAACGTGCCCGTGTAGGTGCGCGCCAGGTCGGCGGAAAGATACGGGCTGGTATGCTGCAAGATATACGCCTGTCGCTCCAGCACCGGCAACAACTCCGGCGTATCAAACCCGGCAAACGTCCACTTATTCGCATGGCAGGCCACGTTGCCGCAGAAAGAACCATCCACCAGTGGCGTGCCGTTTAGTTGGGTGTAATCCACGTCCGGCGACGCGGGCTTGTGACAAATCGCGCAAGATTGATCAATCGTCTGCCCATGCAGGCTGATCCAGTTGGAATGCGTATGTGAAGGGGGTTCGGGGCCGCGCACGATTTCTAGGGTCGTTACGAGATCGAAACCGTTATTCCGTTGCGGGATAGAGTGACACAGGTTGCACTCCAGCCGGATTGACTCACCCGTACCGGTGAGGTGCTTGCCATCGTGGCAGCGGAAGCAACCGGGGAAATCTTTGTGCCCCAGGTTGTCGGGGTGCGTTTCCCAGTCGATTTTCTGCTCAGGGAAAATGCTCTGCACGTAAATGTCATTAAGGGTAGCAATGACTTGCCGAATCTGGTCGGACTGCGCCGCGGCCACGTCAGGGTAGTTATCCGCATAGTAGGTTGTCAGGGTCTCGAAGGCGGCGCGGGCGGCGTCGGTGCTTTCATAGCCTGTCCGCAGCAGTGCCACCGACTGTTGCCGCACGTAGGGCAGATCGATGGAGATAAGATGCTTCTTCAGCGCCTGATCGACGGCTTCTTCGGGGGAGGAGATGCCGTGCGTGACGCGGTTGTGGCAGGTGATACAGTCCATGCGCTCCAGGTGCGTGCCGGCAACATCGTCAGGCGTCACCCCGGAAGCAATGTCATAATACTCGGTAATACTGCCATCGTCCTCCACCACGCGCACATAAGGGATCTCCTGCTGCAACGGATCCGTCGCCAGGAAATACACCTCATTCTCAATGTGCCAGTGAATGCCACGCCCCAATCCCTCGCGCTGCGTGCCCCCCCCCGTTTTCAAAATGAGGTAGATGAACTCCGGTGTATTCGCCAGGTCGTCACCATAGTGACGAATCTCGCGCAGGCTGTCGTCGGAAAACTTCTCCGGGAAATGGCAGCGCTCACAGGAATCCGTGGCCGGGCGCATATCGTGCGCATAAATAGGGAATTCGTAATCAACCGTCACCGTCTTGATCACGTGCCGCAAGTCGCCCGCTTTGCGCGAGAACTGCGTGGTGAACACATCGCGCCCCAGGTGGCACTCAACGCATTGCACGCGCGCGTGCGGAGAGCGGAGATAGGAGCTGAATTCGGGCGGCATCGTGTGGCACGTCGATCCACAAAAGGCAGGAGAGTTGGTGTAAGTCCAGGCTTCCACACTGCCATAAATCGCCAGGGCCGTAACCATGCCCAGGATGGCGAATGGCAGCACGCGGACCCAGCGCGGGCTGCCCGGCGGGGGGAAGAAGAAGTGCTTGATTCCACGAAGTAATTTTCGCATGTTGCTGCCTCCTGCTATGGGGTGGGCGTGGCTTCGGGCGCGGCAGTGGGTTCAGGAGTAGGCAGCGGTGTGGCCGTTGCCGGCAAATGATACCCACGAGCAGCTTCCGCCAGCGTCTCTGCGTCCTGCGCCGCGGCAATTTCCCCATTGTGGCACTGTTGACACACATATTGCAACGTCAAATAGGGATTCACCCGCGCCCCATCATCAGTAAACTGCTGCGCGTTCGGATTCGGGTTGATCGAGAACTGGTGCGCGCGCACATCCCCCTGCATCAGGTCAGGGTTGGCCTGCGCCAATTTCGCCAGGGGCGGCATATGGCAGTCAACGCAATCCACACCCAGATGCTTGCGCACGCCCTGCGTCAGATTTTCCCAGTGGCAGTTCTCGCACGCCTGCCGAATGCCCTGGTCAGGATTGACTTCCGCATCGGCGAATTGGGAACTGGCGTGAGGATCATGGCAGGTGATGCAGTTAAGGGCAAAATGCTTGGAGTTATACAGATCGGTGAACTCCTGACCGCCTTGCTCGAAGCCATCATGCGCCTGCATCAAAACCAGACTCCCCTGCTGATGGCAGTCACCGCACAACTGCGAAGCACGATCCAGGACCATGCGCACCCCTTGCGGATCGGCGGCGTGGCGGCTGCCGGGACCGTGGCAGGCTTCGCACTGCACCCCCGCAAACGCCCAGGTTCCCACAACCCCTTCCAGGTTATCTTGACGCCCTTGCGCGCGATAGCCCGTCGTATGGCACGGCCCACAGTCCATAGGTAGCGTCTCTCCTACATGGTACGCCACCCAGCCCGCGCCCGCATCCAGGTCGTCGTTGGGCAGGTTAAACTGTGTCGTCTCCCCTTCCGCGCCCGTAATCAGGTAGCCAGCCTTGTCCATGAACAACGCTTTCCAACGGAAACCGCCAATCACGTAGCTGATGTCATTCCAGTCATAACCGGCGGGCGGTTCCGGCACGCCGCCCGTCTCGCTGGCGGACGAGAACACAGGCGGCTGGTCGCCGGCCACCGCGGACATGATTTGCGGATGCCCCGACAGCGAAAAACGGGCATACTCGCTTTCGTGACACTGTCCGCACTTCTCCGATCCCACGTAACTCTGGCTGGCGCTGGCATCCTCGCCCGCCGGCCCCACAGGCCCCATCGGTCCTGGTGGACCTGCCGGCCCCACGGGACCCGCTGGCCCCTCTACCCCCCGACACCCGATAAGAAAGAACAAGCAGATCAGGCTGCCTGTTACCCAAAAGCGGATCTGGCGACGAAACATCAATTGGCCTCCTGGGTGGTTTGGCAGCAACCCAAAAATCAGACGGGCAAGTTGCTCGGGTTTTCCGTCAATCCAGCATAGATCTGTTGGACTGGGGTTGCTGGAGCGATGAAACGGCAATGGTGACACGAAACAGCGAAAAAGGCAACAAGGATTGTTGCCCTGACGCAGAAAGTATAGGTACCCTCCCAACTATGTGCGCAGGTCAATTGTCATTCGTTTGGGGGTCAAATGTAATCTTTGGGCGGCCACGTACGTCACGGATCGTGTTGCCGGCAACAGATTACAAAAACCGGCGTGATCGGGAAGTGGAAACCACTCCCGTCTGCAGTCAAATGCGCGGATGGCGGCTTAGCGCACAAGGAGGAGTGAGCAATCAAGTTGATTGAGCAGATATTCGAGCGCCAGTTCAGGGAAGGGGATTTGCCCTCCCACAACCAATGCCCCACCTTGCTCTAGCTGCACCAGCCGCGCCAGATTTTCCACGCTGACCTCAGGCAGGTGGCGGAACATGACCTGGCGCGCCTCCTTGGTCGTCAACAGGCCCTGCACCTCTTCCTTCAACTGGCGCACCGCGTCCGCCGGTCCCGTCAACACACAAACGATGGGTGCCTGCGCCGCCAGGTGGTCCGCCAGCGCCAGGGCTTTGCGCGCCACCGGCGAGCCATCATACGTGACGAAAATGGGCGCATCCTCCTCCGCCGCCTCCCGCGAAGGCAGCCACACAACGCGGGGGGACTGCGTCGCCAGCGCCAGCGCCGTGGAGCCTAGCCGCCGTCGCCGCGTGCGCGGGTAGCTCAGCCAGCCCAACGCCAGCATATCCGCTTCTAATGCGGCGGCCAGCAGCTCGGACGTCACCTGTCCACGCACCACCTTAAACGACCAGGTGACATCCAACTCGCGGGCAATGTGCGCCAGCGCCCGCCGCGCCGATTCCGCGCGGCGGCGCAATTGCTCTTCCATAATGACTGCGTCGATTTCCTCGTCCGTGGAGGCAGGATAGCGCACCACCCGCGTGAAGGGCAACTCGGCCCAACGCAGCAGGTTCACGTCCTCGACGTAGAGGCCATCCAGTTCCGCCTCCAGCGTCGCCGCCAGCCGGGCGGCGGCTTCCAGCGCGGCGAGACTGTAGCTGGACGCATCCAGGGCTACCAGAATTCGCTGTATGATTGCTTCGGGATTCTCACTGCTCATCTTTTTTCTCCGCGGTTGGCTCTTTGGGCGGAGCCTGGAATTCCCGCGCCCTGTGCGCGAAGCTTTGCAGGCGGGCGATCACGCGCTGATTGATGGAATCCGGGGGGTAATTCCCTGCGGCATCCATTTCCCCGGCGGGCGTGCCCGTCAGTATTTCAATCCCTTCATCAATCGTGGTTACGGGGTAAATGTGGAACTGGCCCGCGCGCACGGCGGTGACCACATCCTGGCGCAACATCAGATGCTTGACGTTGGCAGCGGGAATCATGACCCCCTGCTCACCCGTGAGGCCACGCGCCTGGCACAGGTCGAAGAAGCCTTCTATTTTCTCGTTAACGCCGCCGATTGCCTGTACCTGTCCATGCTGGTTCACGGAGCCGGTGACGGCCAACGACTGGCGCAAGGGGACATCCGCCAGCGCGGAAAGGAGTGCGTATAACTCGGTGGAGGAGGCACTGTCTCCCTCCACACCACCGTAATTTTGCTCGAAAACGAGGCTGGCGGAGAGGGTGAGGGGGAAATCGGCGGCGTAGCGCGCGCCCAGGTAGCTGGAGAGGATGAGGACGCCTTTGGCGTGAATGGGGCCGCCCATTTCCACCTGTCGCTCAATGTCGATGACTTCTCCTTTGCCCATGCGCACGCGGGCAGTGATACGGCTGGCGCTGCCGAACTGGCTGCTGCCTAACGCCAGCACGGAGAGGCCGTTTACCTGTCCGACTCTGGTGCCGTCCGTGTCGATCATGATGGTATTGCGCAGGACGGCTTCGCGCAGACGGTCGCGCACGCGCCCCAGGCGATAATCTTGCGCCTCAATCGCGCGCTGCACATCGGCGCGGGTGACGACCTCGCGCGCAGCTTCTCCGGCCCAGTAGTCTGCCTCGCGCAGCAGGTCGGCGACGCTGCGCATGTGGGCGGAGAGTCTTTCCGCGTCTTCGACGAGGCGGGCGCTGTGTTCAATAACGCGAGCGACGGCCTGGCGGTCGAAATGGCGCAGCGATTCTTTGCGGGATAGGGTGGCGATGAGGCGGGCGTAGAACTGGTTATTTTCGGGCGTGCGCTCCATCTGGTCGTCGAAGTCGGCGGCGACTTTGAACAGTTCCACGAAGTCGGGGTCGTACTGACAAAGGAGGTAGTAGAGGAGCCGTTCGCCCATGAGAACGACCTTGACGTTGAGAGGGATGGGTTCCGGTTCGAGGGAGACGGTGCTGATGAGACCGACCATTTGCCCGAGGGATTCGATGTGGATGCGCCCGGCGCGCAGGAGGCGTTTGATGGCTTCCCAGGCGTAGGGCTGCTGCAAGACTTTGAGGGCGTCGAGGATGAGGTAGCCACCGTTGGCGCGGTGAAATGCGCCGGATTTGATGAGGGTGAAGTCGGTGAGGAGCGCGCCCATGTGGGCGACTTGCTCGACGCGGCCAACGAGGCTGTGGTAGGTGGGGTAGTCTTCGTAGACGATGGGCGCGCCTTTGGTTTGGCTATGATCAACGAGGACGTTGACCTGGTAGCGGGTGATGGGGGAGAGGGCAGGCTGGGAGCCATCGGAGCCTTCCACGGGGACGCCGGAGGGGGGTTGGGGGTTGAGAAATGCCGGCACATTACTCACCAAATCCCCCTGCACCTCCTGCAAATACGCCTGCACGGGGGGCACACCCTCATACTTTTGCCGCAGTTCATCCAACAGCGGCTTCACGGCAAACTCCGCCACCTCCTTATTCAGCTTGTCCAGCTCTTCCTGCCCTTCCCGTTTCCACTGCGGCACCTGGTGCAGGATACGGCGCAGCTTGTCTTGCAGGTCCTGCACCTCGCCCTCAATATGCTTCTGCTCTTCCTCGGAAAGCTTCATGTACTCATCCGGGGAAAGCACTTCGCCACTGCGCAAGGGGGCAAAGGCCGGCCCCAAGGGGGTGCGGATCAGGGTGATGCTTTTCGACTTGGCCTCCTCTTCTAATTTTTCCAGCGCCTGGTCATGTTTTTGTTTGAATGCTTCTTCGATATTGCCGCGTTGGGCCTGGTATTCGTCGCTTTCAAAGGCGGCGGGAATCACGGTGAAGAGGGTTTCAACCAGGCGCTGCATATCCTGCGCGAAGATGATGCCTCTGCCTGCCGGCATTTCCACGGCCCGCGGCTGATGTGGCTGATCAAAATTGTACACGTAGCACCAATCAGAAGGCGTCGGTTCCGTGGATGCCTGCTGCGCCACAAACTGCATCACAGCCGTATGCTTGCCCGTCCCATAAGGGCCAAGCGCAAACAAGTTGTAACCCGTGTGGCGAATCCCAATGGCAAAACGCACCGCGTCTACAGCCCGCTCCTGGCCGATGATCATCTCCAGGTCGGGCAGAGAGGCCGTCGTCTCGAATTCAAATTGCTCCGGATCACATGCGCGGTATAGTGCTTCAGGAGATAGTGATTGGCTCATATGTTTCGCACCTCCAGGCGGACGTGAGGAAGGGAATGTGTTAAGAACGAAAAGAAGGCGCTCTTTCTCCCTTTTTCCGTAACTACTAACGCTCTCTGGAGATTGGACCAATTTCACGCGTTCAATGGCGATTTTCACCAGAGCAAATTGGTCCAATCTGGCTTAGTAGTTGCCTTTTTCCCTTTTGCTAGTTTACTCCAGTTCAACCACCCCCGTCAATCGCACTTCATCTTGTCTCATGCCGGCATCAACCCCTTACTACATAATTGACTTTAGGCTAGAATAAGGGCAACATTTCAGCCTCACGGTACATATTCCAACAAACCTTCCCGGAAGCGCCGCCCTCCATAGCACATGGCATCAACACAGCTTCCGGGAAGCGGGCCATGTACCAACAACATTGCCACGCGCCAACTGCCACACAGCCATGAATGAACTCACTTTTCCTGTCAACGTTGTCGTCACCCGAACGGGCCTGAAGGCCGTAACGCTGCGCGCCTGGGAGCGACGGTATGGGCTGCCCCAACCGGCGCGCTCTGAATCAGGACAGCGGCTTTACAACCAGGAGGACATTGAGACGGTGCAATGGCTGCAAGCGCGGCAGGAAGAGGGCATGAGCATCAGCCACGCCGTGTCTTTGTGGCATACGCTGCGAGAAATGGGAGAAGACCCGCTGGCGGAAGAGATGCCGGCAGAGACAACATCCTCGTCTCCCTCACCACCAACCGAACAGGAACGCCTGCGAAACGCATGGCTTGCCGCCTGCCTTGCCTTTGACGAAGAAACGGCGGAGCGGACTCTGGGGCAGGCGTTTTCATTTTTCCCCCCGGAAACAGTGTGCCAGGAGGTGCTGCAAAAGGGATTGGCGGAATTGGGACGGGGCTGGTTTGCCGGCATTGTCTCCACGCAACAGGAGCACTTCACCTCCGCCCTCGCCATGCGCCGCCTTTACCTCCTCCTGTCCGCCGCCCCCATGCCTATCCGGACGGAACGCATCCTCGTCGGCTGCGCCCCCGGCGACCATCACGCCTTCAGCCCGCTGCTGATCGCCTTACTGCTGCGCCGACAGGGATGGGACGTGGTCTACCTGGGGGCTAACGTCCCCTCGGCCATCGAGAGTACAATTGCGCAGGTTGCGCCACGGTTGGTAATCATGTGCGCGCAGCAGTTGCAAAGCGCCGCCGATCTAATGGAAATGTCGGGGCGGCTGGCTTCGCGGCAAACGGCCCTGGCTTTTGGTGGACGCATCTTCAATACGTACCCTATCTTGCGTCAGCGCATTACCGGCCATTTTCTGGGGCAGCACCTGGCGGACGTGCCCCAGGCGGTGCGACGATTATTAGAAGGGAAAGGACGGGGAAATGCCGGCATTTCCCCCACCCCCGCCGACACCAAAACCCTCGCCCACTATCGCTCCCGCCGTGGCGCTATCGAATCCACCACCTGGGACACCATGAATGCCGGCAACCAGCCCACCGACCACCTCCCCGAAATCAACGCCAAAATAGCCCAGATCATCATCGCCGCCCTCAGACTGGGCATCCTCCCCCTCCTGGACACCTCCCTCTCCTGGTTTGCCGACCTTTGCGTCAACTACCACCTCTCTCCCCCCTACCTGCGCCACTACCTGGCCGCCTACCACCGGGCAACCCAGCACAACCTGCCCCCCTCCGCCACCGCCATCACCACCTGGCTAGAACATCTCGCAGACACCGGCAGCGCCGCCGTGCAAACTGGAAATGAACCCCATGTCTCCCCTGAAAGACCCCCAACTTCTGCGTACCCAGGCCTTCATTAACGGCCACTGGACCAACGCCTTCAACCAGGCCACCTTCCCCGTTACCAATCCCGCCAACAACCACCGCCTCGCCGACGTCCCCGACATGGGCGCGGCGGAAACAGAGCAAGCCATCGACGCCGCGCACGCCGCCTGGCCCGCCTGGCGCGCCCTCCCCGCCGGCGAACGTGCCGCCCTCCTGCGCCGCTGGCACGACCTCATGCACATCCACCTGGAGGACCTGGCCCGGCTGATGACGCTGGAACAAGGCAAGCCCCTGGTGGAAGCGCGCGGCGAAGTGCGCTACGGCGCATCCTTCGTGGAATGGTTCGCCGAGGAAGCGCGCCGCATCTATGGGGACGTGATCCCCAGCCACATGGCCGACAAACGCATCCTGGCCTTAAAACAGCCCGTGGGCGTCGTCGCCGCCATCACCCCCTGGAACTTCCCCATCGCCATGATCACGCGCAAGGTCGCGCCCGCACTGGCCGCCGGCTGCCCCGTCGTGGTCAAACCCGCCGAGGACACGCCGCTCTCCGCGCTGGCTCTGGCTGAACTCGCGCAACGTGCTGGCTTTCCTGCCGGCACTTTCAACGTCATCACCACCAACAACCCCGACGCCGTAGGCCGCGAACTGACACGCAACCCCCTGGTGCGCAAACTCTCCTTCACCGGCTCCACGGAGGTCGGCAAACGGCTCATGCGCCAATGCGCCGACACCGTCAAAAAAGTATCGCTAGAGTTGGGCGGCAACGCCCCCTTCATTGTATTCGACGACGCCGACCTGGACGAAGCCGTCAACGGCGCCATCGCCGCCAAATACCGCAATGCCGGTCAGACCTGCATCTGCGCCAACCGCATTTTCGTGCAAGACAGCGTCTACGACGCCTTTGCCACGCGCTACACCGCCGCCGTGCGCGATCTGCGCGTGGGCGATGGCCTGGAGCCGGGCGTCACCATTGGTCCGCTGATCAACGAGGCCGCCGTGCAAAAAGTAGCCCGCCTGGTGCGCGACGCCGTCGCGCGCGGCGCGGTGATCGTCACGGGCGGCACGCGGCACGAACGGGGCGGCACATTCTTCCAACCCACCGTCCTCACCAACATCAGCCCGGATATGTCCATCAACAACGAAGAGATATTCGGCCCCGTAGCCCCGCTGCGCCGTTTCCACGACGAAAACGAGGCCATCCGCCTGGCAAACGACACTCCCTACGGCCTCGCCGCCTATTTTTACGCCCGCGACATCGGACGCATTTGGCGCGTGGCGGAAGGATTGGAGTATGGCATGGTAGGCATCAACACCGGCCTCATCTCCACCACCGTGGCCCCCTTCGGCGGCGTCAAGGAGTCGGGTATCGGGCGCGAAGGCTCAAAGTATGGCATTGAGGCATTCGTGGAAGTGAAGTACGTCTGCCTGGGGGGATTGGATAAATAGGACCAATCGGCCCACCGCCGCGAACTGGATGAAGTGGTCGGGCTGGAGCTGGGGGCGGACGATTACATAACGAAGCCGTTTAACGTGGACGTGCTGCTGGCGCACATCAAGGCCGTGCTGCGTCGCTACGAAGGGGAGACGCCGCCCGCCGCCGGCTTTTAATGCCTGATGTCGGGGGGGGTGTCCGATTTGGAAAATCGGACGTAACTATTCACGTCTCCGAGAGATTGGACCAATTTTGTAGACATCAATAAGATTCAACCGGAGCAAATTGGTCCAATCTGGGCAGATGACCTGTATAGTCACAATCGGACTACATGGGGTTGTCCCATTTTCTAAATGGGACCGAGGGGGGGGGGGTTACAATGTGCGTAGCACGCGCGCGCGCTGCTTCGCCGTGATCCGCTCTTCGCGCTCCAATTCGGCCAACAACTGCGACAGCGTCATCACGCTGTGTAGCCTGTACCCCTGTTCGCGCAGCGTCTCCCGCCCCCCCTGCTCCCGATCAATCAACACCACCGCCTCCTCCACCAACAGCCCCTCCGCCTTCAACGGCGCAATCGCCTGCCCAATGCTCGCCCCCGACGTGACCAAATCCTCAATCAGCACCGCCCGCTGCCCAATCTGCCAGCGCCCTTCGATCAATTTCCCCGTGCCATAATTCTTCACTTCCTTGCGTGGATAAATCAGAGGCACATTCATCTCCAGGGCAATAGCCGTGCCAATGGGTAGCGCCGCATACGGGTACGCTGCCAGCAAATCAAACGACAACGACACCAGAATCTGGCGATAAGCCAGGGCCACCCGGCGCAGCGCCTCCGGGAAAGACACCAACACGCGCAAGTCCATGTAAATATACGAACGTTTTCCGCTGTGCAATGTGAAATTACCAAACTGCACCGCGCCAATATCAAACAACGTTGCCGCCAGGGATTGCACGCTTTCTGGATCCATGCCCCTATCATGGCACAAACGCGCCTGGGGGGCAAACGGTCGGAGGGGGAAGTTGATGGGAGAAGCAGGTATCGCGCCGAAATGAAGACGCGGCTACAATCACGCAACGAATGGCCCGAAGTGACACGCCACCAACGAACAACCGTCAACCGTCAACCGTCAACTATCCACCACCAACTCCCCCCATGTCCCTACGCGAACGAGTTATTGCCGCTTTTCATGCTCAATATGGCGCGGGTCCGGCTGTCATGACGCGCGCGCCGGGGCGCGTCAACCTGATCGGCGAACACACGGACTACAATGACGGCTTCGTTTTGCCCCTGGCGATTGATCGTGACGTGACCATTGCCCTGCGGCCACGCCCGGATCAGGTCGTGCGTCTCACGTCGCTGGAATTCGACGAGACGGCGATCTTCCACCTGGACGACTTGCGCCGTGGGGACAAGGGATGGACCACCTACGTCAGCGGGGTGGCCTGGGCTTTGCGGCGCGCAGGCCACGCGCTGCGCGGGTGGGAGGGGGTGATGAGCGGTGACGTGCCTCTCGGCGCGGGGCTTTCCTCTTCGGCGGCGCTGGAGTTGGCGGTGGCGCGGGCGTTTGCCAGCGTGTCCGACCTGCCCTGGGATGTGCGGGAGATGGCGCGGTTGTGCCGGCATGTCGAAAACGAATGGGTCGGCGTTCAATGCGGCATCATGGACCAGATGATCGCGGCGGCGGGGCGGGCCGGCCACGCCTTGCTCATTGACTGCCGCACCCTGGCTGTGGAAGCCGTCCCCCTGCCGGCAGCATTTGCCATCGTCATCATGGACACGACCACCCGTCGCGGCCTGGTCGATTCCGCTTATAACGAACGGCGGGCGGCGTGCGCCGCCGCGGCCCGGTTCTTGGGCGTGCCGGCATTACGCGATGTTTCCCTTAGCATGTTTCACGAGCAGGCGGCGCAGATGCCGGCACAACTACGGCGGCGGGCGCGTCACGTCATCGGCGAAAACGCGCGTGTGCTGGCGGCTGTTCGGGCTATGCGAAATGAAAATGCCGGCACATTGGGCCGCCTCATGAACGAAAGCCACGACAGCCTGCGCGACAATTACGACGTATCCAGCGACGCCCTGAACCAGATGGTAAATCTGGCCCGCCGCCAGCCGGGCTGCCTGGGCGCGCGCATGACGGGCGCGGGCTTCGGCGGCTGCGCCGTGGCATTGGTCGCGGCAGAATCCGCCCCCGCCTTCGTCACCGCCGTCTCCGCCGCCTACGAAAAGGCAACCCACCTGACGCCCGCGCTCTACATCTGCGCCGCCACGGATGGTGCGTCTGCTTGCGCCACGGATGGCGCGTCTGCTTGCGCCACGGATGGCGCGTCTGCTTGCGCCACGGATGGCGCGTCTGCTTGCGCCACGGATGGCGCGTCTGCTTGCGCCACGGATGGCGCGTCTGCTTGCGCCACGGATGGCGCGTCCGCTTGCGCCACGGATGGCGCGTCTGCTTGCGCCACGGATGGCGCGTCTGCTTGCGCCACGGATGGCGCGTCTGCTTGCGCCACGGATGGCTGCGTCTGCGCCGCCACGGATGGCGCGTCTGCTTGCGCCACGGATGGCGCGTCTGCTTGCGCCACGGATGGCGCGTCCGCTTGCGCCACGGATGGCGCGTCTGCTTGCGCCACGGATGGCGCGTCCGCTTGCGCCACGGATGGCGCGTCTGCTTGCGCCACGGATGGCGCGTCCGCTTGCGCCACGGATGGCGCTTCGCTTGCGCCACGGATGGCGCGTCCGCTTGCGCCACGGATGGCGCGTCTGCTTGCGCCACGTCGTCTTTGCGCTAATATGGATGAAAACAACCACGGGCTTCGCGGATGCCGCAAATGTTTGTTTTGTCCGCGAACGGGTGGCGCCGCGGACACCATCAACGGCCAACCACCAACTGCCAACCGTTTTCGGGCGCGTGAGAAACGCGCCCTACAGGGTATGAGGAGTATCAATGTTAGCGCAAATGATCAGCCGGGTGCGACGCAATCATGGATTGGAACACGCAACGATTCACGTCCTCAGCGAGAAGTACGCCAACCGCTTTAGCGCCCAGGGAAATTCGACGGCGCAAGGGTTTTTCCTGAACATCTATGGCAACATCAGCGACGAGGAGGTCGAGGCGGCGGTACACGAGGCGTACCGGCGGATGAAGGCGGGAGAGCGGCAGTTGGCCGTCCATCCCAACTGCGGCACGGTGCTGCTGACGACGGCCACGATGGCCACGATGGCCAGCCAACTGGCGTTTGGCCTGGAGATGCGACGGCAGAAGGTGCGGGAAATGACGCCCGCCGTGCTGCTGCACGCGCTGCCGGGGGCGGTCCTGGCGGCGGTGACGGCGCTGATCGTGTCCCGCCCCGTGGGGATGATGGTGCAGGAGAAGTACACGACGGATGGCGACTTGAAGGAGTTGCGGATCACGCGCATTCGCCGGATCACGCCTTCGCCGGTGACGCGGGTGTTTCAGTTTTTGCTGGGGCAGTCGGGGAACCAGCATGTACAGGCGTATCAGGTGGATACGGAGGGGTGAGCGATTCGGGCGGAAGGCAGACGGTAGAAGGTAGAAGGCAAAAGTAGGGCGCGATGTTTTATGTTTTTCATGGGGATGACGAATATTCGCAGCGGGAAACGCTGGCAAGTTTGATCGCCCGCCTGGGGGATGCGGATATGCTGGCGTTAAATACGACGCGGTTGGATGGTGGGCGGGTGTCGCTGGCGGAGTTGCGCCATGCGTGCGACGCGCTGCCGTTTCTGGCGGAGGTGCGGTTGGTGATTTGCGAGGGGCTGTTTGCGAAAACACCGCCGAAGTCGCTCCTCAAGGAACTGGAATCCTACCTCCCCACCCTTTCCGAAACCACACGCCTCGTTTTTCTGGAGAGCCAGCCTTTGTCGGATAACCATCCCATCCTCAAGCTGGCGGACAGCGCCGCCAACGGCTACGCGAAGTTATTCACCGCGCCGCAAGGGGGGGCGCTGGAACGGTGGGTGCGGGGGCGGGTGGAGAGTCTGGGCGGGCAGATCACGCCGCGCGCGGCGCACGCGCTGGCGGCAAATGTCGGCGGTGATTTGCGGATTTTGAGCCAGGAGATTGAGAAGTTGACGCTGTACAAGATGGGGGACGGGGCGATTGAGACGGAAGATGTGGCGCGTCTGTGTCCCTATGCGGCGGAGGCGAGTATTTTTGATCTGGTGGATGCTTTGGGGAACCGGGGCAGCAAGCGGGCGGCACTGCTGTTGCAGCAGAAGATCAACGAGGGGGCGGATCCGTTTTTTCTGTATTCGATGGTGGTGCGGCAGTTTCGGCTGCTGATCCAGGTGAAGACGCTGGCGGACCAGGAATTGCGCCCGCCGGCGATTGCCAGGCAGTTAAAGATGCACAGCTTTGTTGCCGGCAAAATCTACCAACAAAGCCAGCATTTTTCCCTCGATCAACTTAAGCAGATTTATGCGCACCTGTTGGAGATGGACGTCGGGGTGAAGACGGGGCGCATGGACATGGGCACGGCGCTGGACCTGTTTGTGGCGGGTGTGACGGGTTGAGTGACCGGGCGTTTTCGGCGGCGCGCGGTTTCGGCGGGGCCAATGGCCGGCGGTTGCCGAAAGTCAGCCCTATGCGTCGTTGGGCGCGTAATGCTCCATGACCTGCCCATCACCAATCACGTATACTTCTACGCCCAGTTCTTCCAACAACGAGCGCGAAAGGTAGGTACGGTAGGTTTCCGTGAGGACGCCGGTGCTTTGTCGTGAGAGGCCGATGACGACGATGGAGACGTTATGTTCACGGATGACGTCGGCCAACTGCTCCCGGAACTCTCCCTGACGCACGACGGTTTGCGCGGGAATGCCGGCATTCTCCGCCCGATCCTGCGCCATTGCCAACAAAAACTCCCCTAACTCATCCAACTCCGCGGAAATATCCACGCTGCGCGGATATGAAAACCGGTCCAAGAAGTGCGTGTTGGACACGTACAGAAAGACCAGATCCGCGCCCATCCGCCGTGCCAGGTCAATTGCCCACTCCTGCGCGGGCACACTGGCCGTACCGCCCCGTGTGGGGCACAAAATCGTTGCCATCGGAGCCATTCAAAAAACCTCCCTTCCGTTGAATGGACGAACGCGCAAGACGCCGCGGCTCACCCCAACAGGCCAAACCGCACCGCCAACCAGAAATAACCGGCCAGCAGCGTGAGAAAGGTGACGGGCAGCCCTACTTTGAGAAAATCAACGAACGAAATGGGGAAATCGGCCTGGGCCGTGATGCCCGCCGTAACCAGGTTGGCTTCGCCGCCCACCAGGAACCCATTGCCGCCCATGGCCGCGCCCATGGAGAGGGCATAGTACAGCACTTTGCTGCTGGCCCCGGGCAGCGAGCCGGTGAGGAAATCCACCACGGGTAGCATGGAAGCAGCCAGGGGGATGTTGGCGATAGCCACGGATAATGTGCCCACACCAAAGACAATCATGAAGACGGCCAACGGCAGGTTGGTTCCAACCAGGCGGCCAATGGCCTGGGCGAAGATGCTGATCAGACCGACTTCCTGCACCGCGCCGACGACGATGAAAAGGGCCATGAAGAAGACGAGCGTGGTCCAATCGACGGCGGTGATCATCTGATGCACATCCGGCTTGAGCCAGACGAGGAGGACGGTGGCCCCGACGAGGGCGGGCACGGCGGGGACGACGTGGAATCGTTCGCCGATGACGAAGCCGGCGAGGATGAAGATGAAGACGATGCCGGATTTGAGGAGGACGGTGGGGTCGGCGATACGGGCGTTGGCTTCCAGGCGTTGGTAGAGGGTTTCGGAAATGCCGGCATGACGCCCAAACAACTCTCCTCGAAAGTGGAACAGCACGTAGCCGCTCATCAGCAGCAGCGCCAGCAGCACGCCTACTGTTTGGTTGACCAGGAAATCGTTGAAACCGATGCCGGCATGTGCCCCAATCAAGATATTCGTCGGCGTGCCAATCAACGTGCTGATCCCGCCCACATTCGAGGCCAGCACCTCTGGAATGATCAACGCCAGGGGATTGATGCCCAGTGCCAACCCAATTTGGAGGCTAATGGGCGTCATCAACAGCATCGTCGTGAAGTTATCCAACAGCGCCGACGCCACCGCCGTCACCAAAATCAGAATCAGCACCAGCAGCCACGCCCGCCCGCGGCTGAGCCGATACGCCTGAAACGCCGTCCACTGGAAGATGCCTGTCCCCTCAATGACGGCGATCACAATCATCATCGCCATCACCAGGAAAATGACCTCCCAATTAACATAATCTAGCGCCTGTTCAAAACTGATAATGTACCAGTTCGGATTAAATGCCTGCCCGATAAACGTGACCACAAAGACCGCCGACATGCCCACCAGGGCCGCCGTCGTGCTGTGCAGCCGCTCAAAAGCGATCAGCAGCAACACACTCAGGAAAATAAGGCCCGCGGCCCAAAACCCGGCAGTAATGCGCCGTTGTAAGGTTTGCAGCCCCGTGGTGTAGTCCTCGGCGTCACTGAAGTCTTGCGGATTGATCCGCAGCGTAAGCGCCTCGAAGTGCGGACGTTCAATGATCAGCTGGAGGGGTTGGGCGGGCAGCGCGTCCAGACGCAACGTCCACGAGCCATCTTCCTGGCTCTCTCCTTCCGCCAGCGGCGTCTCATCCACGGCCAACAGGCGCACGTCTGCCGCGGCAACGGGCTGCCCCTGTTCGTCCACGATCTGGCCGGAGATGAGATACTCACCCGTGGGCACGCCGGCTTCCTGCGCATGCAGCGCCTGTACGCCCGCGCAGGCTAGCGCGAGGATGAGGCCAATCCACAACGATATTCTTCTTGGTAGATGCATGAGTTTTCCGAATCAATGCGCGGTCGGCTTGGGACCACCAGCGACCGGCTCCGTCGTGGGGCGGAATCGCTGCCACAGTATCTGCCAGCGTTGCCGCCAGCGCGCGTTCTCACCGGGCGTCGCAGGGGGTTCTTCCAGGGCGACGGGCGTGGTGTGCGCGGCCACGAAGTCGGAGACACGCGCAAACAGGAGTGCCTTTTCCGCGCTTTCCGTGATCACGTGGCTGTTTTGTTCCAGCCACAGGCGTTCTTTATGGGACGAGCCGAGCCGCTCGTAGATGTAGTCCATGTTACCGGGGGGGACGGTTTGATCCTGGCGCGAGTGGATGAGTAATGCCGGCACATTCACATCCCGCAAATTTGCCTCCACCACGTCCAGGTACTCCAGCAGTTCCGCTACGCCACGCACCGGGTTCACGTTGTAAGACTCGCGCTCAAACTGCTCCTCCGCCTCCTGCAAACTACCGCGCGTGGGCTTGGCGGAGAAGGGGTAGACGCGCCAGATGTAGCGGGTGAGGCGCAGCTTCCAGTCGGGATAGAGGTAGAGCGGCGCAGCCATGGCGATGACGGCCTGCACGGGTAGGCGCGCCGCCAGGAGCAAGGCGGTGGATCCCCCCATGGAGAGGCCGATAACCACGATTTGCCGGCACTGCGCGTGCAACACATGCCACCCATCCAACCCCGACAAATACCAATCATGCCACTCCGAACGATTCAAGTCGGCGGGATCGCTACCATGGTGCGCCAGGCGTGGCCCGTAAACCGTGTACCCGTGCGCCGCCAGGTGCGCCCCCAGGCTGCGCACATCTCCGGGCACACCCGTAAACCCGTGCAAAATCAGGCAACCAATCTGCCCGCGCTCGCCCACCCCACGAAAAAAGAAAGGTTCAGCCCCAGGGAGCAAACTTAAGTGCATCATTGCCATCTATCACCTACATGACCAGAATCAATAAACCATCCCCACAACCGAATTATCGTTACAGAACACCACGACTGCTGTCATTTTAGGGCAAGCCGCGCATTTTTGCCATATAGCATTGTGGAGGCGTGCGCGGAGTTCTTGTTGACACCTTCGTTTATGTAAGGCGAATACGGCCCTGGGCCAGGAATTTTAGGGGGTTTTTCCGTTCTTGGGGTCATTTTCACCCCATGAACGGAAAAACCCCACTTACCCTGGCAGTAACCCCTTGTTATCCCTCGGATTTCTGTAAGAAATTTTCGGCTTGCGGGTCATCAACAGAAGCTCCGCGCACCCATTATAGCGCTTACTCTTGTGCCTCGGCGCAAATCATGGTAATCTTTTTAGTGATGATGCGCTCGATAGCGAAATTGGGTTGTGCCAATTGTTGCTCGACGGCCATGATCATTCAGTGTCATTTTGAGTTATGCCGGCAGTTGGGCGAAAACACGGATTTCCCGTGATCACAACTGCCTTTTTCATGCAAAAGGAGAGAAAAAATATGGAAGCAGTCATCTCAATGGAACAGTTCAATCAGATGCTTTCCGCCGAAAGCAGCGACGACAACAAGCTTATCGCCGCCCTGAAACAGCTAATGGAAGTCAAAGACCTGGGGCTTTTGCAAGAGGATTTGCTTCCAGATAGTCCCGCCTGGACCGGGTGGTGGTAATCATCGAATGGGTCAATAGTTCATTTACCACCGGGCCTCACGATCCACCGACCCCATCAATCACATAGCACCTCGTCCACGGAGTGGATAGTCGCGGCCCCAACATGAAGGCTTTGCTCTGCTTCTGTTTGGCACGTCATCCTCGGGGTCGTCTTCGCACATGCGTAATGCGTAAATAGGAGCCATCTTGCCTCCTACTATTTCTTCCCGTTCCTCCATTGACGCCATACACCGTTGCCTGCTGGCTCTGCCAGAAGCGGCGGCGTGGCCCGACATGCTTGGCGTATTTGACGTAGCCCAACAGAAACCCCGCCCGGATTGGGACCTGCCCTTACTGACCTGCCAGGCAGTGGGCGCGCCCGCGGAGCAGGCGATTCCGGCCGCTGCCGCCATTGCCTGTATGCAGATTAGCATCATCCTGACGGATGATATGCTTGACAATGACCCGCGCGGCTGGCACAACCAGGTAGGGACGGGGGCGGCCGCCAATATGTCCCTGGCATTCCAGGCCGCGGCTTTTCGGGTTTTATTGCAAAGCGAGATTGGCGACAATTTGCGCGTGGCGCTGGCGCGGGAATTGGGTTGGATGGGACACGCCACGGCGCTGGGGCAACATCTGGATAGCGAAAACCTGACGGGGGAAGTCAACTATTGGCGGGTGGTGGAGGCCAAGAGTACCCCCTTTTATGGCACGGCTTTTTATCTGGGCGCGGTAGCTGGAGAAGCCCCGCCAACGGTAGCGGGGCAACTGCGCCAGTTTGGGCTGCTTCTGGGGGAGATGATTCAGATTCAGGACGACCTGCTAGATGCCCTTCAATCCCCGGCAAATCCTGACTGGCTGGAAGGGCGCAACAACCTGCTGCTGCTCTACGCCCAATCCATCGATCATGCGGAAAGAGAGCGGTTCCGCCAACTGCAGGGACAGGTGGCCGACAGCGCCTCCTTGCACGAAGCACAGCAAATTCTCATGCGCTCCGGCGCGGTCAGTTATGCTGCTTTTCAGATAATGGCGCGTTATGAGAAAGGCCGGCAGATGCTGGCAGATTTGGGCTTGGCAGATGCACAACCCCTGTTAGAATTATTAACCAAACAGATCAGACTGGTCACGACTCTTCTGCAAAAGAGTGGGATCCAGGTCTAGGAGAACGCCTGTTTTCTATCATGTCGCATCCCATTGCCCCTGGCGGTGGGTATCACGCTCATGCTTTTACATGATTCCACTCAGCGTCATTTCCACATCGCTCAATTCACCTCCACCCCAAAATTCTCGCCCCATGGTCAGGCAGCAGTAAGGCGCGGTTAGCATAAAGATCGTTTATGGATTTGCGCCGCGCTGACGGGCTTCGTTGCTGTAGCAAAGGATATTTCCGGGGGGATGGGGGTCTTCCGAGATGTCATATCAAACAATGGTTGCTACGCGCATGAAACAGACTTGATTTCTGCTGACCGAGCGTCGGTATTGGCAGCGACGCTCAAAAAAAAAATGGGGCCTGGCGCAAGAAAGGCATCTATTGAAGCAGAAAACGGGATAGTCGCTTTTCACCTGATAGCCGCCGTTGTTTTTTGTTTTTCCTTCTCAGAGGAGGCTGTACCGTCTTTATGGCGGTAATGCCGGCATTCTCGCCGCAGCCACCTATGGAAATGAAGGAACTGTTCTTCTCCAGGCATGGTAGCAACGCTCAGGGCAACTATCCCTAAGGAACGGAAACTAAAACAAGACAACGAAGTTGTTTCCTTACCGTTCCTTCAAACTGACGATGCAATTCCGCACTTTATTTCATCGTCAGTCCTAAGGGACGGAACCTAAATAAGACAACGAAGTTGTTTCCTTACCGTTCCTTCAAACTGACGATGCAATTCCGCACTTTATTTCATCGTCAGTCCTAAGGGACGGAACCTAAATAAGACAACGAAGTTGTTTCCTTACCGTTCCTTCAAACTGACGATGCAATTCCGCACTTTATTTCATCGTCAGTCCTAAGCACGTTTGTCGTATGAAGTCAGTACAGAAAACAAACACCCGTTCCAAAGAATGGCCTTTCCTCCTTATTTCCGCGGGAGTCTTGCTCCTCTGTCTGTACTATGTTTATGCGCGTATCTATCTGCTGCCACAGCCGGGTCTGACCATCAGCAGCAACTGGGTTGTCACGGAAATTCTGCCTTGTGCAGCGGGCATGCCCTGCTCCAATGACGTAATCGTAGGGGACCGGTTTGTGCAAATTGGCAACCTGACGTATGCCCAATACCGGCAGGATTGGCGGCAAACGCCGTTTGCGGGGTACGCGGCGGGGGATATGGTTCCGGTCAAGTTTCTCCGGGGAGCGGCATTGTCTCCCATAATCGCGTTGTGGGAAATGCCGGCACGCAGCGTCACTTCCCCGCTGCGTGATTTTGGCACACTCCTCATGTTCTTGCCCTTCTGGGTTGCCGGCACCATCATCATGCTCTTCCTCCAACCCCGTGACCGCCGCTGGCAACTTCTCGTGTCCACGACCTTTCTCATTGGCATCTGGTTCGTCAGCGGAACGGACGCCGCCTGGCAGGTTGGCGCCTCTTCCCTCGTCCTGCGCCTCACCAGTTGGCTCCTCCTCCCCATCTGCCTACACATGCACCTCATCGTGCCCATTCCTCGCGGGCAACGCTTCCACCCCTACCTGCTCATCTTCCTCTATGGTCTGGCGGCGATCATGATCGCCCTGGAAGTCTTGCGACTCCTGCCCACAGGCGTCTACCTGATCAGCCTGCTGGTGGCCATCATTGGCAGCATCCTCCTTTTAGTCACCGTCCTCTCCCCAGGCATGCCGCCGGCCAGTCGCCAGGCCGCCCGCATCATGCTCGCCGGGCTGGCGCTGGCTTTTGGTCCCGGCATTCTCTTTCTCTTCTTGAGCAATATCTCCACGCCCCCTCCCGCCCTCACCCCGCTTCTCACCGGCATCGCCCTCCTCTCCATCCCCGTCTGGCCCCTGTTCTATACCTACGCCATCTTCCGCCGCTTCCTCGGCGACCTGGAATTCCGCGTCAGCCGTCTGTTGGGGTCCTACAGCTTCGGCCTCGTCTACCTGATCGGCTTCGTCATCACCTTCCTGATAGGTCACCAATGGATAGGCATAGACAACGAACCCGTCATCTACAGCGCCATCATCTCCACCATTTTCGTCATCTGCGCACCGCTGTTGCGCACCCCCTTCCTGCGTCTGGTCGATCAACTCGTCTACGGAGCCACGCCCTACGACGAAACCATCATCGAAAACTTCGCGGCGCGGGTCTCCCATGCCGTCCGGCACGATGACCTGGCCCGCATCTTGAAACAAGACATCGCGCCCAAACTGTTGATTCGGCAATCCGCCCTTTGCCTCCTCTCCGGCAATCAGGTGGAAGTGGCCTACATGCAAGGGTTAATGCCCATCCAGGTGCCGCGCCATATGGCGCAGTTTGACTACATCAAAGGGCATGCCGGCCATTACATCTCTCCGACCCAGGCCAGCCCGGACAATCTGGCCTGGCTACGTCTGGCGCTGCCACTGCAATTGGGGCAGAAACTGCTCGGGTTCTGGCTGCTGGGACGGCGCGACCCGGATGATTTCTACCCACGGCGGGATATTTCCCTGCTCACCGCACTGACCGGCTACGTCGCCATTGCCACGGAAAACGCGCAATTGTATGCCCAGTTGAGCGCCTATGCCGCCGACCTGGAACAACGGGTAAACGAGCGCACCCGCGAACTGGCAGAGGCCAATGAGCGTCTACAGGAACTGGACCGACTCAAATCCCGTTTCGTCACGGACGTTTCCCACGAATTGCGCACGCCCATCACCAACCTGGAGTTGCATTTAGAACTGCTGGAGCAGGCGCAGGATCCGCAACGCAAGACGCGCTACCTGGATGTGTTGAAGCATGAGACCCGGCGGCTGACGCGCCTGGTGGAAGAGATATTGAACCTGGCGCGCCTCGATCTGGCAAAAGAATCAGGGGCGAACGGGGATCATAAGATTTCTTTCCAGACAATTGAATTGAACGGGCTGGTGGACCAGATGGTGACCATTCACAGGCCGCTGGCCGAGGCCAATGGACTGCGCATGATATTTGTGCCAGGACCGCAACTGTATCAGATTCGTGGCGAACGCAACCAATTGCTACAGGTGGTGACCAACTTGCTGGTCAACGCCATCAATTACACCCCCCAGGGGCAGGTGTGGGTCAGTACGCGCGCGCTGGTGTCACGCCAGCAGGTATGGCTCCAGGTTGAGGACACGGGCATTGGCATCGAACCGGATGATCTGCCCTATCTCTTTGAACGCTTCTATCGCGGCAGACAAACCAGCCAATCGAACATTCGCGGCACAGGGCTGGGTCTGAGCATTGTCAGCGAGATTGTCACCTTGCATGACGCCCAAATCGCGGTGCGCAGTTGCCCAGGACACGGCACCTCCGTGATCGTCAAGTTCCCTTTGGCTGTTGCGCCGCCCCCACGAGCGCAGGGCGCTATCTGGCTTGCGGATGAGGTGGAGGAGCGGCGCACCCACCTGCGCCAATTGTTGCAACAAGAACAGTACACCGTCTACACCTCGGCGGATGTGTCTCCCCTGGTGATGGATGAGCCGGTTGATTTGCTGCTGATTTCCGCGGAGATGGCGCGCACGGCGACCCTCCCGCGACTCCCTTATTTGTTGCTGGTGGCGGAAGAACCGCGGGCGGAAGATTTCCGCCACATTGTGCCGCCACCTTACACAGGGGACGACCTCTTTTTCGCCATTCATTCCTGCCTGGCACAAAGTCAGGAACCAGGGTAGCCAGCCCGTTTTTCCCACTAAGTCCAAGAGCGTTGGTCAGCCATTGATGGATGGTGGGGTTTTGTGCCGGCATTTTCCCCTCCCCTCCCATATCACAAACCCAAAGCCCTTTCCCTTGACAATGTGTATTTTCTACACTATAATTCGTGTTCAATAAACACTAACAACAATTCCGACGCAATACCACCCAATAAGAACATCTTCCCGGAAGCTGTTACCGAGGGTTATCATCCGTAACGAAGCTTCCGGGAAGATCAGGGTACCACCCAATAAGAACATCTTCCCGGAAGCTGTTACCGAGGGTTATCATCCGTAACAAAGCTTCCGGGAAGATCATTTTCAGAGGAGCAAATCATATGTGGCGTATCGTCGCAGGACTAAGCAGCGTAACAGCCGTAACGGGGCTGGTGGTGGGTTGGCCGCTCGTGGGGAGCATTGCCGGCATCCTCCTCCTCCTCACCCTCCTCACCCTCACCGCCCGCGCCTCCTTCGTGCGCGTACCCGAACTGAGCGCCGCCGTCGTCTACAACCGGGAACGGCAAGCCTTTTCCCGCCTGCTGCCCGCCGGGAGCCACTGGCTGGTTCCTTTCGCGGAACAAGTGCAGGCCGTCATCCCCCTGGGCGGGGAGGTCGCTTCCGGCGCGTGCCAGGCGTACACCAACGGCGGCGTTCCCCTGACGGTGCGCTGGCAGGCAGCTTACCAGATGGAGCCGTTTGCGCTGTCGGCGGATACACAAGCGAAGCTGGCCCTGAAACTCGCACGGAAGAGCCGCATGATCGCGCAGTCACACGTAAACAACTGCCTGCAACGGGTGGTGAGCAACTACGGGATAAACGAGTTGTTTGCCGCGGGCGCGCGCGGGCGGCTGGAGCGCGAGGTACGGCAGGCGGCGGCTGGGCGGCTGGCGTCGTTGGGCGTGGTGGTGCAGCGGGTGGTGATTGAGTCGTTGGAAATGCCGGCACAAATCCAATCCACCCTCGCCGCCGCCCACGAAAGAGCCGTCCAGGCGGAAAGCGAAGCCCGCGCCCTCGCCTACCTGCAAAAAATCATCAGCCAATTCTCCGACACCGACATGCAGCGGCTGGCGGAACTGGAGCGAATGCGCATCCTGGGGCAAAACGGCGTCTCCCTCCTCTACCCCATAGCCGCCGCCCAGCCCACCTTCCCCGCCCCGCCAACCGCACCCGCCAGAGCCGGCAGACGGCAGCGAGCCGACGGGCTAACCGCGGCGGAATGGCTCACCCACCAGCAAACGCCCGCCGCAAACTGACAACCCGCCTCTTTCCCTCCCCTCACCAGAACGCCTCTTCCCCGCAAGAGGCGTTCCCGATTTCCCCACCAACCGCCCCATCATTTCATTGTCACACCGCTCCGCATCGGATATAGTTTTGCCGTATTTGCCGCCAGTTGCCTGTTCCAATCGCCCATGCGCGGGCATGGCGCAATTCTCCACACCGTTCCACCCGCGTCAGGGCAAACCACCCCATAACCCCGCTCATGAGGTTTCTCTATGACCCGCGACTTCCACCTCCCCCGCTGGCAAATGATCCTCTACGCCTCCGGCTCCCTGGCCGTGGCCCTCTCCTACCAATCCTTCGCCACCTACATCCAGTTTGTGTACATTGACGTGCTGGGGCTGGCCGCCCGCTGGGTGGGGCTGGCCTGGGCCATCTATGGCGTCTGGAACGCCATCAACGACCCGCTCTCCGGCTACTGGTCAGACAAAACACAAACCCGTTGGGGGCGGCGCATTCCCTGGATTGCCGGCAGTTTCCTCCCCCTGGGCATCACCTTCTACTTCCTCTGGTCCCCCCCCGCCGGACTCGTCGCCGCCAAAGGCACCGGGCTGCTCCTCTACTTCCTCGGCTTCGTCCTCCTCTTCGACCTCTTCTGGACCATCGTCGTCATGAACTGGACCGCCCTCTTCCCGGAAATGGTCCCCGACGACCGCGAACGCGCCGTCGTCTCCGCCTGGCGGCAAATCTTCTCCCTCATCGGCCTGCTCATCGGCGTCGCCCTGCCCCCCGTGCTGGCCGGCGCGGACTGGAGCAATCGCGGCGGCATGGCCCTCCTCCTCACCGTCGTCACCGTCGTCTTCTTCGCCCTCTCCCTCCTCGGCAGCCGCGAGCGCGGCGTCTTCCAACAAGACGAAACGCTCCCCTTCGGCCAGGCGCTGCGCGCCACCCTCGCCAACCGCGACTTCCTCTACTTTCTGGGCGCGAACCTGGCGATCCAGTTCATCTTCATGATGCTGGCGGCCACCGTCCCCTTCTACACCAAGTACGCCCTAAACATCCGCGAGCCGCTCACCCTCGCCAACGGCTTCACCCTCGACCCGGAGCTGCAAACGTCCCTGTTCCTGGCCGTGGCCTTTATTATGGCCATGCCCGCCATGCCCGTATGGACAAAGCTGGCGCAGCGGTGGGGCGCGCGCGTCACCCTGCAAGTTTGTTGCCTGACCACGGCAGCGGCGCTGCTCGTCTTCTTCTGGGCCGCCAACTTCTACGGCGGCATCCTGGGGACCGCCATCCTCGGGATCAACTTCGCCGGGCTGCTCATGCTCACCGACCTGCTCATTGCCGACATGGTGGACGCCGACGAGCTAACCACGGGCGCGCGGCGGGAGGGCATGTACTTCGGCATGAACGGCTTCGTCATCCGCTTCGCCTTCACCATTCAGGGCTTCATCACCGGCGCAATCCTCACCCTCAGCGGCTACATCTCCCCCGCCAACGGGGACCTGTATCCCGTGCAGCCGGCGGCGGCGGTGATGGGGATTCGCTGGATGATTGCCGGCATTCCCGCCATCGCCGCCATCCTTGCCTGCCTCATCCTCTTGGGCTATAGTCTCCACGGTCAAAAACTGGCCGACGTTCAATCCCGCGTTGCCGCCCTCCACCGGCAAAAAACGGAACTGCAAACGCCTTCGTAATTCCAGACAAAAGGTTCGTTCAAAGGCATGGTACGACGAAGTGCTTGCGGTTAAATGCACTGGGAGCAAAACATGAATACACCCCCTTCCGACGATCTGATACGCTGCGAGCAGTTGACGCGCGCCTACCGCATGGGCGAAGTCACCGTTCACGCCCTGCAAGGACTTGACCTGCGCGTGGGCGCGGGCACATTCGCCGTCCTGCTTGGCCCCTCCGGCTCCGGCAAAACCACCACCCTCAACCTCATCGGCGGGCTGGACCGCCCCACCGGCGGGCGCGTCATCGTGCAAGGAGAAGAGATCAGCCTGTACGATGAAACACAGTTGACCCGCTACCGCCAACGCAAAGTCGGCTTCGTCTTCCAGTTCTTCAACCTCATCCCCACCCTCACCGCCGGCGAAAACGTCGAATTCGCCCTCGCCCTCACGCAGCACAACGGCAAATCCATGCGCCAGCGCGCCCGCGACCTGCTGCAACTGGTTGGCCTGGCCGCACGCGCCGACCATTTTCCCTCCCAGCTTTCGGGCGGGGAGCAGCAGCGTGTAGCCATTGCGCGCGCCCTGGCGAACGATCCCCCGCTGCTGCTGTGCGACGAGCCAACGGGCAACCTGGACGTGGACACCGGGCAGCAGGTGCTGCAAGTGATGCGCGACCTGAACCGGCAGCGCGGCGCCACCATTATCCTGGTCACGCATAACACGGCCATCGCGCCCATGGCCGACCGCATTATCCGCCTGCGCGACGGGATGATCGACCACGAAGAAATCAACGCCACGCCCGTTCCCGTGGCCCAACTCAACTGGTAAACCATCATTCGGAGATTGGTTCAATCTTCGGAGATTGAACCAATCTAAAATCGCTAATCTGTTTGCAATATGAATACGCTATTCCGCAAAATGCTACGCGATCTGCGCGCCATGTGGCCGCAAACGTTGGCCCTGGTCGTCATTATGACCCTGGGCGTCTCCGGCTTTATCGGCCTGATCAGCGCCTACCGCGACCTGGGCACATCCTATCGCAACACCTATGATCAACTGCGCTTCGCCGATGTGACGTTCCAGGTAGATAGCGCGCCTGCCGGCATTTCCGCCGACATAACCCAACTCGACGGCGTGGCAGCGGTGACGGGCCGCCTGCGCGTAGACGCGGGGCTGGACCTGCCCGACGGGGACCAGGTGCGGGCGCGGCTGCTGGGGCTGCCCGGAGACGGCCAGCCCGCCGTGAACCAGCTATGGATCAGCGAGGGGCGCATGTTGGCCGCCGGCGACACCAACGCAGCCGTGCTGGAATCCGCCTTCGCCGGTCTGCACGATCTCCACCCGGGCGACACCATCACGCCCATCCTCAACGGCCAACCCACGCCGCTGACGCTGGTGGGCATCGCCTCCAGCCCGGAATACCTGATCGTCAGCCCCAGCCAGCAGGAAATTTTCCCCTCGCCGCGCAGCTTCGCCGTGATATTCCTGCCCCTCTCGACGCTGCAAGAGGCCATGAACGCGGGGGACGCCGTGAACGAGTTCGCGCTGCGCCTGCGCCCGGACGCGGACCAATCCGCCGTGGCCGCCGCCGCCGGCAGCGTCCTGCAGCCGTACCAGATTGAGTCCACCATCTGGCAGGGGGAGCAACCATCGAACGCCGCCTTGCAGCAAGACCTGGACGGCTACCGCGAACTCGCCAGCCTCATGCCCACCTTGATCATTGCCGTGGCCGCCATCTCCGTTTACGTGATGCTGGGGCGCATGGTGCGAGCGCAGCAGCCGCAGATCGGCCTGATGAAGGCGTTAGGCTACAGCAGCCGCGCCGTCCTGGGACATTATCTCGCCTTCGCCCTGGCGATAGGCGTGTTGGGAATGGTGTTGGGGGTGGCGGCGGGGATTCCGCTGGGGCGGTGGATTACGCAAACCTATGCCAGCGAGTTGGGCATCCCCCTGGTGCGCACGCACGTCTACGCGGACCTGATCGTGCCCGCCGCGGCTTTCAGCCTGATCGCCTCTATCCTGGCCGGATGGGGGCCGGCGCGGCAGTCGGCGCGGATGGCGCCGGCGGCGGCGATGCGGCTAGACCCGGCGGCGGCGCTCAGCGATGGGCATTTGAGCCTGCTAGAGCGATGGATCCGCCCGCCGCTGTGGCTGCGCTTGCCGCTGCGGAACGTGTTTCGCCAGCGCCGCCGCGCCCTGACGACGGGGTTGGGCATCATCTTTTCTTTTGTCCTCGTTTTGATGGTTCTGGGACTGATAGATGCGATGCGCACGCTGCAAACGCAGACGTTCGAGGAGGTGGAGCGGTGGGATGTTGCCGCCGTGTTTGATACGCCGCAGGTGGAGAATACGTTGACGCGGGTGCGTTCGTGGGCGGGTGTGGCGGAGGCAGTGGGGGTGATGCAAATGCCGGCATCCCTCCACACCCCCGACGCCAGCCAGGACATCCTGCTCACCGCCCTCCCCCCGGAACAGGACATGCACGTCCTGCCCCTGGCGGCAGGCATCTCCCCCGCGCAGGCCCTCGCCGACGGCCAGATCGTCCTCACCGACGCCCTGGCGCGCCAACTCGGCGTGCAGCCGGGCGACCCCGTGACCCTGGACACCCCCCTGGGACGGCAAACCCTCCACCTCAGCGCCACCGTCACCGAACTGATGAGCGCCGCCGCTTACGTCTCCCTGGCGCAGGCGCGCAAGCTCTCCCCCCTGCCCGTGCCCATCTTCAACGGCATCTACCTGCGCGTGGACCCGGCGCGGGCCAAAAGCATCAAGCGCGACCTCTACCGCCTACCCGGCGCGGCCAGCGTGCAGGTGAAGGCGGAAACGCGGCAGGATTTCGACCAACTCGTCGGCCTCTTTTGGGCCTTCATGCTGATGATGTTGGGCTTTGTGCTGGTGATGGCCTTCGCCCTGCTGTTCAACGCCGCCACGGTGAACGTGTTGGAGCGGCAGCGGGAGCTGGCGACGATGCGGGCCATCGGCAGCGACAAGTGGCGCATTGCCGGCAACATCTCGCTGGAGACGGCGCTGTTGTGGCTGCTGGCGCTGGTTCCCGGTCTGCTGCTGGGCACGTGGACCGCCGTACAGATGGGGCAGGCATTCAGCGCCGAGTTATTCGAGTTCGACATTCACATTTCGTGGGAGAGTTATTTGTTGACCAGTGCCGGCATTCTCCTCACCATGCTCCTCGCCGCCATCCCCGCCATCCGCCGCGTCAACCGCCTCAACCTGGCCGAGGCGACCAAGATTTTGACGTAAATTCTCTCCTCAGTGCAAGTTGGCATCTGGTTGGTTTGATTTGGCGGGTTGCCAGCCCAGGGGAATTTTTCTCGTCTTGGGTATAAGGTGTTTTTAGCTATCGCCGCTTTCCGAATTAGCGCCCAACAAAAAAGGCGCTGAATTCGGTTTGAATTCAGCGCCCGGATAAACTCCCGCCTGGCTCAGGCATAGTTGGCGTCATGATTCGTTATGTTTGCCGGCATCTGTTGGGCGGCTGTGGGCAGTCACACTTTTTGTAAATGCCGGCAAACTTTGTGGGCAACAGAATAATCTTCAGGCTATTCTTGATTTTGATTCGCAACTACTCACGATTACCTTCCCGGAAGCTGTTTGGATGCTCAATAACTTGAATATGCAATGCTTTGGGCCTGAAATTGAGCTTCCGGGAAGGTTCCTCGTTAGGCTATGACCCCAGAGGCTGAATAGTCGCCTTTAATTATCCAAATACAGCCACTTCCTTGACCCCGTTTTGAGATATAATATGGGCAATGTTCACTTGAATGAACACTTCGCGTTTCGGGAAAGATGGGGTTGTGGTCTGCACATGTCCACTATTATCCATCCATTCCCGTCCGCTTTTACGGACGATTTCCGACGGATTTTTGCACCCGCCATCTCATTACGTCCGCTTTTTGATACGGCCTCCTGGCTTGTGATGTAAACAAGCCTTGCTGCACACCGCAACACTTCCCTAAAAATGGACAATCAACACAAAACGCAGCTTTATTGTGGAACCTTATTACAACAGGGCGTAAAGAGTGTCGCTAATAAACAGCGACGAAATGTCCGTGACATCCAGGGGGAGATCGGGCAGTCGCTACTGGGCGGATACAGTGGAGACGCGATTGCCAAGTGGAGTCGGGGCCATATTCCGGGCGACTTCGTATCCCATGTAGAGAAACTGGTGCAATACTGCGTCACGTATGGATTTGTGGGACGCTCCTGGGCGCAAAGTTTGCTGATACAGGCACGTCACCCCGCTCCTGGGGACGTTCTTGCCCGCCTGTTTGCCGACGCTCCCCGTTCACGCATCTTTCTTTGTTATGCCGGCAACGTACAGCCAGATTCGCACATCGCCCAAACCCTATCAGAAAAATTGCGCCAACATCACCACATCTTTTTCGACCAGGCGCAGCAGGCATCTCCCGATGGAATAGCCCTCTCTATTAACGAACTAAAACAAGCCGATTTCGTCATCGCCCTACTTTCCGCCCGCTCCATAGCAGACGAGATGCTTCTCTTTCAACTGGAGGAAATACATCGCCTGCGCGAGACAAATTCAGGCAGGCCGCTTCTTTTTACGGTGCGGCTGGCTTATGCCGGCACATTCCCGGAGCCAACGGAAACCTACCTGGACCACAGCAGCCTGGACATCATCTGGCGGACGATAGAAGACACACCCCGACTGGTGGAAGATATTCGGCAGGCCATCTTGGGCAAGATGCCCATTGCCGGCATCGCCAAACAACCGCGACAAACAGACCAAACAATTGACATGCTGCCCCCTCTGCCTCTGGCTTCCCGTCTCCCCCTGGAGATGCCGGAAGGCACCATGTCGCCTGACTCCGCTTTCTATATCGAAAGAGAGGCGGATCGCATAGCACGGCAGGCCATGCTGCACCCAGGCGTTACTATCACCATAAAAGGGCCTCGCCAAACGGGAAAAAGCTCTTTATTAGCACGGTTGATGGCGTCCGGGAAAAATGCCGGCAAACACGTCATCTTCCTCGACTTCCAACAAATGCAGCCAACCCACAGCGATTTCGAAACCTTCTTGCGCCAGTTTTGCAGCGCCTTCGCCTATTACCTGGATGCGGCCGCATGGGAAGAATTGGATGAAAAACTGACCACCTACTGGCGGCTCCCGCTACCCGCTGCCTTGCGGTGTACAGAATATATCAGACATTGCCTGCTCACCCACAGCGACCGCACGCTTCTACTCGCTATTGACGAAGTTGACAACATCTATGACACTGATTTCCGCAACAGCTTCTTTGGTATGCTGCGCAGTTGGCACAATGGGCGCGCGCTGGAATCCGTGTGGAAACATCTGGACCTGGCCCTGGTCAGTTCAACCGAACCCTATGGTTTCATAAACGACCTGCATCAATCCCCCTTTAACGTAGGCGTGACTGTTTCACTAACCAACTTCACCCTGGCCCAGGTGTCAGAACTCAACCGCCGCCACCATGAACCGTTGAACAGCAACCAGTTGGCGCGGCTAATGTCCCTGTTGCAGGGACATCCCTATCTCGTCCGCCGCGCCCTCTACCTTCTGGCGCGGCAAGAAATATCCGCCCCTGATTTTTTCCGCCACGCCGCGGAAGATGACGGCCCCTACGGGGATCATTTACGTCGCCATCTCTTAAACTTATATTTGCATCCTGCGTTGCGCCGCGGATTTCAGCAAGTCCTCCACGAACAGCGCTGCGATGACCACCAGGTATTCTGGCGACTACAGGGCGCCGGCCTGGTGCGGCAAGAAGAAGAGTATACCGTTATTCCCAGTTGCCAACTTTACGCCGATTTCTTTGCCAAAAATTTGCATGACTGATCAAAATATCTACACCATTAAAGGTACGGTTCAGGCCGGTCACGGCATTTACATTCACCGCCAGGCCGATGCCGAACTGCTTCGGCTTTGCCAGACCGGGGCTTTTGCCTATGTCCTCACCGCTCGTCAGATGGGAAAATCCAGCCTGATGGTGAATACCGCGCAACGTCTGGCGCAAGAGGGAATCCGTTCCGTCACCATTGACCTTTCCCGCTTTGGCAATGAACAAATCACAGCGGAACAATGGCACCTTGGCCTTCTCTTCACAATCAGCCAAAGTCTGCAACTGCAGACGGACCTTTTTGATTGGTGGCACGGCCACGAACAGTTAAGCCTGATGCACCGCTTCATGCTTTTCTTCCGTGAAGTGTTATTACGGGAAGTGGTCACCCCGGTCGTTATCTTTGTTGATGAAATTGATACGACGCTGCGGCTGGATTTTACGGATGACTTTTTTGCCGGCATTCGTTCCCTCTACAACGCCCGCGCCACCGAACCCGCCCTGGCACGCCTCTCCTTCGTCCTCTTTGGCGTTGCCACCCCCAGCGAACTCATCACCGACCCCCGCCGCACCCCCTTCAACATCGGCCAACGGGTCGAACTCACCGACTTCACCCTGGAAGAAGCCCTCCCCCTGGCCGCGGGACTGAAACTCCCCCCAGACAAAGCCCGCCAGACCCTGACATGGGTCCTCCATTGGACAGGAGGACACCCCTATCTGACACAGCGCGTATGCGAGCGCATCCAATCCCTCAGCGCGCGGCAGGAATGGCGCGAAGCCTCCCGCGATGCCGTGGAACAACTCGTCGCCACTGTTTTTTTTAGTCGCAAAGGATGGGAAGACGATAATCTACAATTCGTTCGTGATTGGCTCACATCGCCCAAAGGAGACCTGGACCCCACCCTGGTATTAAAAATCTATCAGGCCATCCGCGTCAAAAAACGCCCCGTGCGTGATGACGCGCAATCCCCGCTCAAAGCCCACTTAAAACTATCCGGCATCGTCCGCGCGGAAGCAGGCCTGCTAAAGGTACGCAACCCCATCTACGCAACCCTCTTTGACGAACCGTGGATTCGCCAGCATTGGCCCGTAAGCTGGTGGGACCTGATCCCTCGTGAAGTGAAAATTGCCGCCGGCGTGAGCGCCGCCCTGCTCACAGGACTCATCCTCGTCCTGCTTTTTGCCATCCGCCAATTCGAAGTTGCCCGAATCAATGAAACCTTTTCCCGTATATTCCGCACCCAGGCAATCGCCATGGAACGCCTGACGGATTCACCACAACAAAGTCTCTTGTTGGCCACGGAAGCGCTACGCATGGCACAGGAGCAGGGACAAACAAACACGCTCCTCACCGAAAACATCCTCTGGCAGGCGCTCACACAAACCGGCGGTCGCCCCCTGGCCGGTCACACAGACGGGATCAATGCCGTGGCTATCACACCTGATAGTCGCTGGTTGGCAACCGGAAGCAAAGATGGCGACATTCGCATCTGGGACCTCTCCGCCGCCGACCCCGCGGCCAATCCCATTATCCTCAAGGGCCACGAAGACATCATCAAATCGCTGGCCATGAGCGCGGATGGGCACTGGCTGGCCTCGGGCAGCCATGACAACACCGCCCGCATCTGGGACCTAACCCACATGGAGGACATTCCCGCCCCCATCGTCTTGCGTGGGCACCGGGCCGTGATTACGGCCCTCGCCTTTACCCCGGATAATCACTGGTTGATAACGGGGAGCGGCGACAAAACCGCCCGTATGTGGAACCTCACAGCCCCAGACCCGTCCGCCAACCCGCTCATCCTGGCCGGGCATACAAATCAGATAGCCACCCTGGCCGTCAGTCCTGATGGACATTGGCTGGCGACGGGGAGTTTCGACTTCACGGCGCGCCTGTGGAATCTGCGCAGCGCCCACCCAGAAACATCCGCCATTGTCCTGCCTGGACATACCAACAATGTCTGGTCGCTGGCCATCAGCCCCGACAATCACTGGCTGGCAACCGCCAGCTTTGACCAGGACGTCCGTCTCTGGAATCTGCTCGCGCCAGACCCCGAAAACATGCTGGCGGCTGTTTTGCCCCACGAAAACATCCCCACGGATTTGGCCTTCAGCCCCGATGCCCACTGGCTGGCAACCGGCGGGTTGGACCGAAAAGTTCACTTGTGGGATTTGACCACGGAGGATCCTGCCGATACACCGCTGCTCCTGGCGGAACACCAAGGGTTAATAGAAACCGTTGTTTTCAGCCCTGATGGACACTGGTTGGCCACAACCAGCGCGGACAACACAGCCCGTCTCTGGGATTTGCGGAAACCAGACCCTACCACCGCTTCTGTGCGTCTGTCGGGACACGCGGACACGATCAAAACGGCGACAATCAGCTCTGACAGTCATTGGCTGGTCACGGGCAGCGCCGATAATACGGCCCGACTCTGGGATTTGCAGAGTGACAATCCGGCAGCAGCGCCGGCGCCCATTGTCTTACGCGGGCACACGGATTGGGTCGGAGATTTGGCCGTTACTTCCAATAAAAATCAGTTGTTGACCGTCAGTACCGACCAGACGGCCCGTATTTGGGACCTGACCACACCAAACCCGTCAACAACGTCCATCGTACTGGCCGGACACCATGACTGGATACCCAATCTGGCGCTTAGCACGGACAATCATTGGCTGGCAACCGCCAGTTGGGATGGAACGGTACGTCTTTGGGATTTGACGGCGACAGAAATTTCTACCCAACCTGTAGTTTTGTCCGCTCACGAGGCTCGCGTAGAAACGGTAACGATCAGTCCAGATAATCATTGGCTGGTGACGGGAAGTTGGGACGGCACGGCCCGACTTTGGGATTTGCAGGCCCCGGACCCATCCTCGACTTCCATTCTGCTCCCAGGGCATACGGGAAACGTAACGTCCAGCGCGATCAGCCCGGACAATCATTGGCTGGCCGCAGGAAGTTTTGAGGGTTTTGTTCTGCTGTGGGATTTAACGACGCTGCCTGTCGTCAATGAACCAATTAAGCTGCCGGGCCACAACGGACGCATTTGGGAACTCGCGTTTAGCGGCGATGGCCGCTGGCTGGTGACGGGCAGCGAGGATCGAACGGCTCGCTTGTGGGATCTGACCGAACCCGATCCCACTGCCGATCAACACATCCTGAGTCATAATGGCATTGTTTTCGATCTGGCGATTAGCCCGGACAGTCGCTGGCTGGCTATCGCCTGCGGCGACTCTTCCGTCTACTTGTGGGATTTGACGTCACCTGATTTGGAAATCGCCCCGCTGCTCCTAAAAGGGCACAAAGGGAACGTGTTTACGGTCGCTTTCAGCCCCGACGGCCATTGGTTAGCCAGCGGCAGCGAGGATCGTACGGCTCGCCTCTGGGATATGACCACGACAGTGCCGGCAGCAGCCTCCATCATTTTTGCCGGCCACCAGAACTGGGTCTGGACACTCCTGTTCAGCCCCGACAATCATTGGCTCATAACGGGCAGTGTTGACGGGAGTGTGCGCTTGTGGACGCTGGATACAACGGAACTGGTAGCGTTAGCCTGCCAGGCTGCCGGCCGCAATCTGACACAGGTCGAATGGAGTCAATACTTCGGTGTTGCGCAGCCATACCATCGCACCTGCCCCACCCTTCCCTAAAAGCCCCTTCTCGTACCGGCTCAGAATGTGCCGGGGCAAGGTGACTTGAGCGCCTGTCGCGTGGCCGTGACAATTAACTCGTGTTCCGCCGCGTGCATGCGCGCCTCAAAGTCGGCCAGGGTGTCCGTGGGGTGGAGGGGGACGACGCGCTGGCCGATGACGGGTCCCGCGTCCACTTCGGGCACGACAACGTGCACTATGCACCCGCTATGCGAAATTTCGCCGCGTCGGTAGGCTTCGTAGGCGCGTTGGATGGCGTGCGTGCCGGCATATTGCCCAGGCAGCGCCGGATGTAAATTGATCACCCGGTTCGGAAATTCGTTCAGAAAAGCCGGGCTGAGAATGTGCATCCACCCCGCCAACACAATCAAGTCCGGCGCATATGGCTGAATGGCCGCCGCCAACGCCGCGTCATAATCCACGCGCGTCTGGCCCGCTTCGCGGAACGGGCGCAAAGGAAAATAGAGCGCCGGCACACCCGCCTCCCGCGCCCGCGTCAAGCCATACGCCTCCCGCCGATTCGAGACGACGAGAACGATGGATGCCGGCATTTCCCCTCCCTTCGCCGCATCCAACAATGCCTGCAAATTCGTCCCCGACCCGGAAACCAAGACCACCAGGCGTTTACGCATACGACCTCCGAGGGAAGCGTGGGGCGCGCGCGTAACTAGCCATCGACGACGACCACCCCTTTTGTGGCGCTTGTCACTATCTCGCCCACCACGTAGGATTCGCCCACAACGGCCTGCGCCGCCGCGACCTGGAATGCCGGCAAAACCACCAGCATCCCCAACCCCATATTGAACACCCGCCGCATTTCCGCCTCGCTCACGTCCCCCAGGCGTTGAATCAAGTCAAAAAGGGGAGGGATGGGCCAGCTTCCCCGGCGCAAAGCCGCCCCCACCCCATCGGGGAAAATACGCGGCGGATTGTCGATCAGGCCGCCGCCGGTGATATGCGCCAGGCCGCGCACGTCAATGCCGGCATTCCACAACGCCCGCACCTGCGGCAAATAAGCGCGATGCGGCGTCAGCAGCAACTCCCCCAACGGCCGAGCCATCCCCGGCGCGGGCCGCGTCCAATCCAGCCCCGCCAACGCCTGCCGCGCCAGGGTAAAACCATTGGTATGCAGGCCGGAGGAAGGCAACCCCAGAATCGCGTCCCCCGGTTGAATACGGCGGCCATCAATAATGCCGGCACGGTCCACCACCCCCACAATCGTCCCCACCAGGTCCACCGCCCCCTCGGTGTACACGCCCGGCATCTCCGCCGTTTCGCCGCCGAGCAAGGCGCAGCCCGCGGCGCGGCAGGCGGCGGCGATCCCGCCCACAATGGTGGCGATTTGCGACGGATCGAGCCGCGCCGCGGCCACGTAGTCGAGAAAGAAGAGGGGGCGCGCTCCCTGCACCAGGATGTCGTTGACGCAATGGTTGACGATGTCGTGGCCGATGGTGTCCCAGCGACCCAGGCGGGCGGCCACCTTCGTCTTTGTGCCCACGCCGTCGGTAGAGGCGACCAGCACGGGCGCGGCCATGTCCCGCAGGGCGGCGGCGCTGAAAAGGCCGCCAAAGGACCCCACGTCGGAAAGGACTTCGGGGCCAAAGGTGGAGCGGACGGCGGCGCGTATCAGTTGGGTGGCGCGATTGCCGGCATCAATATCCACCCCCGCCCGCGCATAAGCATTCTCTTCACGCATCTGTTTCCTCATCGCGGGCGCGGCGCGGCAATGCCGCCAGCCACGTCTCCGTCTCGCGCGGGCCGCGCAGGCGCACTTTGCGCAGATGCGCATGAGCGGGATCGGCGAACAGGGCGCGATATTGGCGACGGCGGCGGCGATACGTTCGCAGCACCCACACCACCATTGAGTCGCGGCTGAAGAATCGCCCCCACGCCTCTCGATTCCCCTGCCACAAGACCTCCCGGCGCGCTGCCCGCCGTACCGTGCGCCACGTCACCCGCCACAAAATCAAGGGCAGCCCGTAATCAAGCCACACAATGGTATCCGCCCGGCCCCAGATGATGTCCCGCACGACGGAATAATTGCCGTCCACCACCCAACGCGGACGGTCGAGGGCCGCGCCCACCCGCCGGCGAAAGACCTCCGGCGTCGGTTCCGTCCAGTTGGGTCCCCAGTAGAGGGCGTCCAACTCCACGTGCGGCAGCGCCAGCACCTGGCTCAGCCGCCGCGCCAGGGTGGTCTTGCCCACGCCGCCGGTTCCCACAATGTTGAGGCGCAGCCCCATCTCCGCGGAGGGAAGTGACAAGGCGGAGGCAACCACGGGATCAGGCGGGCACGTCCACGCCAATGTCGCGGCGGTAGTGGGCTTTGTCGAAGTGGATGTGGGAGACGCCCGCATATGCCCGCCGCGCCGCCGTGGAGACGGTGTCGCCCTGGGCGGTGACGGCCAGGACGCGCCCGCCGCTGGTTTCCAGGCAGTCATTGACCCGCGATGTGCCGGCATGGAAGACAATCACGCCCGCTTCTCGCTCCGCTGCGGCAATGCCCTCAATGGGCAACCCTTTGGGATATGTGCCGGGATAGCCGGGCGCGGCCATGACGATGGTGGCGCACGCGCCGGGGCGCTGCCGCACCATCTCCGGCTGCAACGAGCCATCCAGGCAGGCGAGCATGATCTCCAGCAGGTCGCTGTCCAGCATGGGCAAGATGGCCTGCGTCTCCGGGTCGCCAAAGCGACAGTTGAATTCCAGCACTTTGGGGCCGTCGGGGGTGAGGATCATGCCGGCATACAGCACCCCCACATAAGGCATCCGTCGTTCCGCCATGCCGGCAACAGCGGGTTGCAGCACCGTGCGCATGATGTCGGCTGCCATGTCGTCGTCCACGTCCGGCGGCGGCGCGTAGGCCCCCATGCCGCCCGTGTTCGGACCCTGATCATGGTCGTAGACACGTTTGTGGTCGCGTGCCGGCAGCAGGGGGACCACGGTGCGCCCATCGGTGAAGGCCAGCAGGGAGAGTTCGGGGCCTTGCAGACGCTCTTCGATGATGACTTGATTGCCGGCATTGCCAAAGCGCCGCGCCACCATAATCTCATGCAGCGCCGCCTCCGCCTGCGCCCGATCATCGCACACAATCACGCCCTTCCCTGCCGCCAATCCGCTGGCCTTCACCACCACCCGACCCGGCTGCTTTCGCGCATAGGCAAGCGCCGCCTCGTAGGTCTCAAACGTGGCATACGCCGCCGTGGGAATGTCGTGGTCCAGCATGAACCCTTTGGCGAAAGCTTTCGACGACTCTAGCTGCGCCGCCAGGCGGGAGGGGCCAAACACGCGCAGCCCCGCCGCATGAAAAACGTCCGTGATGCCCGCCGCCAGCGGTGTTTCCGGTCCCACAATGGTCAGGTCTATCTGATTCTTCCGCGCAAACAGGCTGAGCGCATTCACGTCATTGTCGTCAATGGGAACGTTTGTGCCCAACTGCTCCGTACCCCCATTTCCGGGGGCGATATACAAGGCGGCTACGCGGGGCGATTGGGCCAGCTTCCAGGCCAACGCGTGTTCTCGTCCCCCGCCGCCAACGATTAACAGATTCAACTTCTTCACGCTTGCCGATTCCTTGTCTCTGCCGCCGCAAATGCCGGCAACCGAGGCGCTACGAAAACGGTTACAAATCCCGCGGACGCTCGCTTTTCCGCGACCCTCCGCGCCCCACCCTGTTTTCTCTCCTGGTCGGTGCGCCACTATGCGAAAGCGAAGCGTATTGTAGTAAAATAGTGCCGGCTTGCGCGGATTTTTTCGCGTCATTCCGCGCTCGCCCGCGTCCTACCCGACTTCCATACGGAAGCGAGTCACGTTATTGTAACTCGTTCGCGCAAATTTCTCACGGCAAACGGGGAAGAAACAGACGGGAAGCAGCAACGGCTCCGCCTCAAGGGGCGAACACGGCGGGCAGCAGTTCAGTGTATGTCAAGGGTCTGCCGATGACCCAGGCTCCCTCGGTTTTGTTGGTGAAGAACACGCGCGGCCCCAATGCGCCCAAAGTCACGGCAAATTGGCCGGCGGTCAGGTCGGAGGGCAGCCAGACGCGCCAGAAACGGGCGCGCGCGGCCAGGTCTACGGCGACAACGTAGGTGGAATCAATGGAGCCATCTTCGGCAAAGGCGGTGGCGCTGACGATCATAATGGGGGTGTCGGCTGTGCCGGCAATGGACATGGCCGACGAAGGCACATGGACACCCGGCAAATTGACCAGCGCATCCAGATCAATCCGCTCCCACACATCCCCCACCCCATCCCCATCCAGGTCGGTGAACCGCATTCGCGTCAGCCAGCGATTATCTTTGAGCGGCGTGCCCACCGAAAACGCCCAAAAACCGCCGCGCGGGTCCCGCGCAAACGATGCCTGGATTTCGCCGGGCATCGGCTTCACCCACAGCAGTTGCCCGATGCTGCCCGTGTCCTGCACCGCGTAAATTTGCGGCGCGAACGCCCCGCCCGGTTCAGATCGATTGCCGTCAAAGTAAAGGGTGTCGCCAATGAGGAGAGGGCTGGCACCGCTGGGGCCGCCAAAGTTGAAATGCCAGGCGACCTGGATGTTGGCGGGAGGGCCGGGCGTCACATCCAGCGCATAAAGCCGCCCATAGGTGGGGTCTTCGTTGAGTTGCGTGGAAATATAGACGCGGTTGCCGTTGACGGCGGGCGTGTTGATGGTCTCGTAGAAGCTCGCGCCTTCGCCGAGGGAAAGCTGCGCGCCCATCTCGCCCGTTTCGCTGTTGTAGACGGAAACGGGGCCGCCGACGGTTGCCAGGAGGATGAGGCCGCTGTCCAGCAGGACGGGGCTGATGGGCTTACCCCCGGGGGTGGCTGTCTGCCACAAGGGGATACCGTTGGGCGCGAAGCGGATGATGCGGGTGTCGTCGGCGGCGATGACGCCGCCGCTCACGCCAACGAGCGGGGCGGACGTGTTGGCGGTGCAGTTGAGGAGGTCGCCAGAGGTCCAGAGAATGTCGGGGGTTTTCTGGGCATTGGTGTAGGCGTAGACGACGAGGGTGTCCTGTATTTGCGGGTCGCAGGAGATGTCGGCGTCATCTTCCAGGGGGAGGCCAAATGTGCAGGCGACGATTTCGCCGTTGCCGGCACAACCCAACCCCCGCGATGATCCCAACGGCTCGCCCGGCGGGCCTTCGCGGGCGTCACGCCAGATGATGCGCGCTTCGGGACCGGGGGGCAGTGCGTTTTCCCAATCGGTCATTTGCGCGTCACAGTGGGCCATGGGGCAGCCTTGTGCCGGCAAAACGAAGGGAGGAAACGGCGTAGGCGGCGCGGCGTAGGCGTCCGCGAACAGGGCGATGGCAAGGAAGAAGACGGCCCACGAGAGGCGGACCAGGGGAGATTTATTCATGGCAACCATCCTGCCCCCGCCCCAGGCAGTTCTTCCAGGCAGAGCAGGGGACGTCAGCCAACGACGCCCCGCAGCCCTTCAAACAGCATTTTTTCGCGTTCTTCGTGGAAAAGCCAGTCAGGGATGTCCAGCGGATATTGGCCGGAAAAACAGGCGTGGCAGTGATTGGTGGGGGGAGAAATGCCGGCATTCACCGCCGCCACCATCCCCTCCAAACTCAAATACGCCAGGCTATCCGCGCCAACACGCCGCCGGATTCCTTCCACATCCAGCCGATGGGCGATCAACTGCGACTGCGTGGCCATGTCAATTCCCATGAAGCAAGGGAAGCGCACCGGCGGCGAAGAAACGCGCACATGCACCTCCCTGGCCCCGCCATCCCGCAGAAGCTGCACCAGCGGCCCCGCCGTATTCCCGCGCACGATGGAATCATCCACCATCACCACCCGCTTGCCCCGTAAATTCGTCGAGAGCGGATTGTACTTGATGCGGATGCCTTCCTTGCGCAGATGGTCGTCCGGCTGGATGAACGTGCGCCCGATGTAGCGATTCTTGGTCAGGCCCTCGCTGAAGGGAATGCCCGATTCCAGGCTGTAGCCAATGGCTGCCGGGGTGGAGGAGTCAGGCACGCCAATGACCACGTCGGCGGGGGCGGGCGCTTCCTGGGCCAACCGGCGGCCCAATCGCTGCCGCACTTCGTGGATCACCTGCCCCTCGAAGGTGGAGTCGGGCCGGGCAAAATAGACGTACTCGAAAATACAGAGCGCGGGTCGTGCCGCCTGCTCCACCATATAAGACGTGATGCCCGTTTCGTCGATACGCACAATCTCGCCGGGCTGGATTTCGCGCAGGAAGCGCGCGCCAATGGTGTGCAGGGCGCACGATTCGGAGGCAACGACGTAGCCACCGCCGTCCAATGCTCCCAGGCAGAGCGGGCGCAGCCCCAGCGGGTCGCGCATGGCGTAGAGGGCGCGACGGGTGAGGACGACGAGGGAGTAGGCGCCTTCGGCGACGAGTTGGAGGGCGTGCAGCCGCGCCAGCCAATGATCGGTATGGCGGCCATGGGCGGGGAGTTCGGTCCACACGTCGGCGGGCGCGGCCAACATCTGGGTGATCACTTCGCTGTCACTGGTGGAGGAGAGACCCACGCCGCGTTTGAGAAGCTGGTAGCGCAGGTGGAGGGCGTTGGTGAGGTTGCCGTTGTGGGCGACGCCGAGGGGGCCGTGGATGGTTTCGATGAGGTAGGGTTGGGCGTTGCTGATGTGGGAGGAGCCGGTGGTGGAGTAGCGGTTGTGGCCGATGGCCAGGTGGCCGACGAGGGGGGCCAGGTTGTCTTCTTTGAAGACCTGGGCGACGAGTCCCATGCCTTTGTGGATGTAGGCGGTTCGGGAGTCGGTGGTGCAAATGCCGGCACTTTCCTGCCCCCGATGCTGCAACGCATACAAACCAAAAAACGCCAGCCGCGCCACATCCCGCCCCGGCGCAAAAACGCCCACAATCCCGCACTCATCATGCGCCTTGTCATCCTGCCATTCCAATTGCCAATCAAACATAGTTTTCTCCCGTTTGCGCGTTTGCGAACGAAATTATCCCTCGCCACTCGCCACTCGCCACGCCGCGCGCGCCAACTGCGCCGCCGCCGCCGGCGTGTCCGCCAGCGCCGTCAGGTGGCCCATTTTGCGGCCTGGGCGAGCATCACGCTTGCCATACAAGTGTAATTTTACGTGCGGCAGCGCCAACAAACGCGCCCAATCCGGCGCGCCATCCTGCCACAGATCGCCCAGCAAGTTCACCATCGCCGCTGCCTGCAAATACCGCGTATCTCCCAGCGGCAGCCCGCATATGGCGCGTAGTTGCTGCTCGAACTGGCCGGTGACGCAGGCGTCCACCGTCAGGTGGCCGGAGTTGTGTGGGCGCGGGGCGATTTCGTTTAACAGCAGGCGACCCTCTTTTGTCAGGAAGAATTCGACGCACAGCACGCCCACGGCGTCCAACTGTTCCATAACTATGCGAGTGTAGGATGTGGCCGCGGCGGCGACGGATGCCGGCATGTCCACGGGCGCCACGGAAACGTCCAGGATATGATGACGGTGGGTGTTGGCCATGAGGCCGTAGTGGGCAAATCGGCCATCCATGCCGCGCGCGGCGACGACGGACAGTTCCCGCGCGAAATCCACGAACCCTTCCAGGATGGCCGGGGCTTGGCCAATGGCCTCCCAGGCGGCGGGCGCATCCGCGGTATGGGTGATCATGCGCTGCCCTTTGCCATCATACCCGGAAGAGGCCGTTTTCAAAATGGCGGGGCAGCCAAGCGCGCGCAGGCCCTGTTCCAGTTCCGCCAGGCTGGAAACAGGGTAAAACGGGGTGACGGGGAGGTCGTTGTCGCGGAAGAACTGTTTTTCGCGCAGGCGGTTTTGGGCGACGTGGAGGGCGGCGATGCCAGGGCGCAGGGGCTTTATTTCGGCGCAAGTGGCAGCGGTAGATGCCGGCACATTCTCAAACTCATACGTCACCACATCCACGCCGCCGGCGAACGCCCGCACCGCCTCCAGGTCCTCATACGCGGCGCAAACCTCCGCATCCGCCACCTGGCCCGTTGGCGTATCCCGCCCCGGCGAGAACACATGCACGCGATACCCCATGCGCCGTGCCGCCAGCGCCAACATGCGCCCCAACTGCCCGCTGCCCAAAATACCAATCGTTGCGCCGGGGAGAATTACCCCCGCTGGTGTTGTTTCCATAGTTCAGGGAAATACAATGCCGCTTTGCCTTGAAGCCCATATTCCAGATTCGCGGGCAGGGGTTCCAAAAAGAAAGGAGATGAACGCCATAACGCTTTTTTCGGCCACTGGCAGAGTTTGTCGCATTTTGCAGGATAAGCCATACCTGTCACCCCAAATCACATCATAAATCGACTTATTCTCTGTCGTCACGCCTTTGAATGCCGCGGCAACGGTGCACTCAAAATCTCTCCAGCCCGGTAATGTCCGCTGCCCTCTTTTGAGCATTCCACTGCCATCCTCTCTCAGTTTGCGTGGACCCCGCCAATCAGCTTATACTCAGTCACAGAACAACTGTTCTCTATATTTGCTCTCTTGCATGTTTCATGCCGAAATGTCTCTATCAGAGACGAAAGGGTAGTGTCATGTCAAGGGTGTTTTGATGGGAAACCGTAGGTCAATTCGCTGAATTGACCGGACAAGACAGCGTCTTGTCCTACGGCGCGTATCCATCGTTTTATGCGTGACAGGACAGTAGTCATGGCTTCGAGCAAAGACAAAATGTTCAACAGTCCCATTCGTTGGGTTGGAGGAAAATCACGTTTGCGTAAGCATATCATTCCCTTAATTCCTCCGCATACCTGCTATGTCGAAGTTTTCGCCGGTGCTGCGTGGGTGCTTTTTGGCAAAGCGCCAAGTCCAGTTGAAATTCTCAATGACATTGACCAGGAATTGATCAATTTCTTTAGAATCCTCAAAAGCGAACCCGAAGAGTTGATCAGGTCCTTTGAATGGGAACTTGTTTCCCGATCTGAGTTTGAAAGATTGGCGCAATTGGACCCAGCCACCCTTTCCGAAATGGAACGGGCGCACCGCTTCTATTACCTCATCATGGCAGGTTGGGGCGGCGAACTGGATTACCCGCGTTTTCAAACCAGCATTTCTGATGGGGGACATGGCAACCGTCTTATTGGGGCCTTGAAGCATTTGCGCCAACGAATTCAGCCCGCATATGAACGGCTACGCACGGTGATCATAGAAAATCTGAGTTGGGAAGATTGCATTGATCGTTATGACCGCGCGAAAGTCTTCATGTACCTTGACCCGCCATATCCGCAAAACGGGTGCAACTATAAACACAACATGCAAGATTGGGAAGATCATCGGAAGTTGGCAATGCGGTTGTCCCGAACAAAGTGCAAATGGATGCTATCTTCCTACGATATGCCAGAAATACACCAAATGTATGACGGCTATAACATTGTGCCCATTCAGTCCTTCTCCGGCATGAATACGAAAAAAAACGGGGCGGAGCGGGTCGTCAACCGCGAAGTGCTTATTACCAATTTTGATACACAGACAAACAATCTGCTCTACCCGCAAGGCGGGCTGTACGCTATCCAGCAACCTCTGCTCAAGGTGGGAGAATCTCCTGAGAGAACAGACTCTGCTTGATCGACGCCGCGCTTTGGTAAGAAAAGAGGGCGTCAGGCTTTATCTTCTGCCGGCACCTTCGCCGCCCGCACCTCTTCCATCTGACGGGTACGGAACTGTTTGAGCTTCTGCCGTAGATCGGGGTATTTGTTGCCCAGGATCGCCACGGCCAGCAGCGCCGCGTTTTTCGCTCCGGAATTGCCAATCGCCAGCGTACCCACGGGGACGCCGCCGGGCATTTGCACAATGGAGAGCAGGGAATCCAGGCCGTTGAGGGCGCGGCTTTGCACGGGCACACCCAGCACGGGCAGCGTCGTCTGCGCCGCCACCATGCCGGGCAGATGCGCCGCCCCCCCTGCCCCGGCGATGATCACCTCCAAACCACGCGCTTCCGCAGTCTCCGCGTATTCGCTCATCCATTGCGGCGTGCGATGCGCGGAGACGACCAGGCACTCGTGCGGCACGCCAAATTCGGCCAACACCGTTGCCGCGTGCCGCATGGTGGGCCAGTCCGACGTGCTACCCATGATCACGCCCACCAGCGGGGTCTCCGGGTTTGTCATGCTATTTCCTCTCTATTGTCGTCGGGAAACCGCCTCTCAAAAACGAAAGGCCAGATAATAAGGCAGCATCTTGCGCCAGGAGGGCCAGTCGTGCGGGATGTCGTATCCCCATACGTCCAACTCATGCGGGATGCCTTTGCGCTGGAGAATGTCCGCCAGGCGGCGCGATGCGTCCGGGTTTTCGTAACTGCCCTGTCCGGTGACAATGTGGATGTGCGTTTTCTGTTGCAGCATGCCCAGGTAAGGCTCTCCCAGGTTGGGCAGGTAATCGACGGGATTGTTGAAGTACACGTTTTCGTCGTAATGATCGCCGTTGTAGTAGCCGCGAATGTCGTAGGAGCCGCTCATGGCGATCATGCCGGCAAAGAGGTCAGGGCGGCGGAAGAGTTGGTTGGCGCAGTGGAACGCGCCCAGGCTGGCCCCGCTGGTGATGATGCCCAACTTGCCCTGGCAGCTATTCCAGATATAGGGGACAACTTCATCCGTGATGTAGTTGTTGTACTGCACCTGACGCAGGCCTTTGTACTTGACAGGCACGGCGCGGTTGAGCCAGCTCTCACTGTTGATGCTGTTGATGGAAAAGACTTTGACTTTGCCGGCATTGATCACCTCCGCCAGCGCATCAATCATCTGAAACCGCTCATACTCCAAATAATCCGCCGCCGCCGTGGGAAATAGCAACAACGGCAGCCCAAAATGCCCATACGTGGCAATTTCCATATACTTTTCCAGGTTGGGACTGTACCAACCATCCAGGATTCTGTGCATGACCTCATCCTCGCATGTTATTCGCAGCCCCTCATTTCCGCACGACTTCACCGACTCGCAGCCATAAGCCAACGAACACGGATCATTCGTATCAGGAATCTTGAACTGCCAGATTTCTCGGTTATCAGGGAACGCATCAGGCGCGGGCCGGCAGAACGCCACCCATCACGGCAAACCGCTCATGATTCTAGCACAAACCCGCCGGAGGATGTCATATTGCACCGACCTGATCATGCCAGCGGGCCAAATTTTGCGCTATCCGCGTCGCCGCCGGTTGCGCGCCGGGGACGAATGGCTGCCCAATCAACTTTTCGTAGACGCTGATATAACGCGCCGCTACTTGGGCCATGAAAAATGCCGGCATCACCGGAGGCGCCCCCTCACCCCGATACCCCTGTTGCGCATACCATCGCCGCAAAAACTCCTTATCCAGATTCTCCGGCTCCGCGCCGCCAGGCTGATAGCTCTCCGCCACCCAATAACGGCTGGAATCCGGCGTGTGTACCTCGTCAATCAACACCAGCCGCCCATCTACCAGGCCAAATTCATACTTCGTATCCACCAGGATCAACCCGGCGCGAGCAGCCAGCGCCTGCCCACGGGCAAAGACCGCCAGCGCCGTCTCCTCTACCTCCGCCCACAACGCCGGCGAAACCAACCCTCGCGCCACAATCTCCGCGCGCGTGATGCGCTCGTCGTGCTGACCCCGCGCCGCTTTCGTCGTCGGCGTAATGATAGGGTGCGGCAGGCGATCATTCTTGCGCAGGCCATCCGGCAGCGGAATGCCGTACGGCCGCCGCTCGCCGCGCTCATACAAATACCAGAGCGACGTCGTCGTCACCCCCGTGATGAAGCCGCGCACGACGACTTCCACGGGCAGCGGCTGCGCCTCATGCGCGATGGTCACGTTGGGATCAGGGATGGCGATCACGTGGTTGCGCGCCACGTCGCCAAGCTGCTCAAACCACCAGGCGCTCAACTGATTCAAGACCTGCCCCTTGTAAGGAATCAGGCCCAATACGCGGTCGAACGCGGAAACGCGGTCCGTCACGATCAACAGCCGCTGCTTATCGCGGCGGTAGATGTCGCGCACCTTCCCCGTTTCCTTTGCTCCCCAACCAGGAATGTCCACGCTTGCCAGCGCCTGGGGCACGGCGGCCAGCAATGATTCGTGCGTTAGCATAGGCTCTCCTTCAAAAACGCCCTACTGTCTTCAGGCAAAATAGGATTGCAGCACCGCATCCTGGCGCGCGCTGTCGCGCCATTCCGGCTTCAGGTCCAGGGCGCGCAGCAAATAGCGCCGTCCTTGTTTGCGATCGTCAAGCAGCGTGTAGGCCATGGCCCCCGCATAATACGCCTGGGCGTTGGTTGTGTCCAGTTCTAACACCTGGTCAAAGGCACCCGCCGCCGCCGCCGGCTGCCCCAGGCGCATTTGGCACAACCCAAATCCATACCAGGCCTGATCGTGTTCCGGCGTTAACTGCACCAATGCTTCATAGTTGGTCGCCGCTTCCGCGAAGCGCCCCATGTCGTACAACAAGTCGGCCATGACCAGGCGGTGCGTGTGGTAGGGGGGAAACAGGCGAATCGCCTCACTGTAGGCGGCGATGGCTTCCTCATACGCTTGCTGCTGTCGCCAGGCGTTGGCCTGCACCAGCAAGTCGTCGGCGCGCGCCTGTGCCGACTGCCGTGATGATCCGGGCGCGGGATTGAGATAGAGGCGATGCAACATGTCGCACAGACGGGAGGGATCGTAGCCGAACGCCCATGAGCGCGCTTCCTCAATGGTGAGTACCCGACCATCGTCGAAACGAATTTCCACGTCGTACATGATGCGTTCAATGCCACGAATGAGGGTGCGGTTGCGGTTGAGGCGGACGTCAACAATGCTGCGCGCGTCCCAGATTTGCGGGCTACGCCAGAAGTTGTGGACTTTGATCGTATCCGGGGTAAAACGAACGTTGGCAGGGCCGTGCATCTCCATCAAGAGAGCGGCAAGAAGCATGACGCCGATGAGAATTTCCAGAACCAGAAACGCTTCCCAACGGTTTTGCCGGTCGGCGATTAAGAGGGACATGGCTCCGAAACCCACGATCAGGAGCAGAGCGATGCCGGCCTGGCTCCAAAGGTAGCGGGATTGCAGGCGCAACTGCCAGGGGAACTGTGGTAGCTCCGGTTGCTGCAGGGCGGGTATGCGCTGGCGCAGCGCCTGGTACAGGTCCGGGAAGTTTTCCAGGCGGCGGTTGAGGCGGAGTTTGTCGTTTTCGGCGAACAGGATGAGGTTGGGAGGCAGGTGGTAATCGCGCTCCTGGTAGCCGGTGATGTCGGTGTAGGGGATGGTTTTGTGACGCTGGAAGCGCTGCCAGGTGATGTGCGTGTCGGTGAGGGTGACTGCGTCGCTGTGGCGAATGAAGAAGTAGATGCCCATCCAGTTGAGGGGGTTGATGAGGAGGATGGGCAGGAACAGGTAGCTTGCCAGGGGGCGCTGATCCAGGATAAGGGCGACGAGGAGCAGGAGAAAGAGGAAAACGTGCGCGGCGATGACAAAAATGCCGGCACTTCTCAAAGACCGCGATGAATGATAAACCTGGTTCATAGATGCCATTTCCATTACCCGCGCCCCTACCACACCGCAAAAAAAGAAAGGACGCGATCCTCAAACAGTTTCTCACTATCCCCATAAAACGTATGCCCCTGCCCTTCGTAACGGAAGCACTCTACCACATGATTCCCCGCCGTCAACAACCGGCACAACTGCTCCGACCACGCCGGCGGAACCGTTACATCCTTTACACCGTGGTGAATACTCACCGGAGCCTGAATACGGTCCAGATAAGAGATCGGGGAAATCGTCTGCAACACCTCAGATGGCGCGCTCATCTCAAATTCCCATTCCCGCCCCTCCGACCACGCGCTAATCCGCTCGTAATTGAGCGCCTCGTCCCCGCTCATCGCCCCATACAGCACCGCCGCCCGCACCGCCTCCGGCCAGACCGTGATCACGCGCAAGGCAATCCCGCCTCCCATGCTGTGCCCCCAGAGATAGATGTTGTTGCCATCGGCGCGGCGCAGCACCCCCGTTGCGTCCAGGCTTTGTTCCTTGACAATGGCAATCAGGTTCATCACGTCAATGGCATAGCCAATTCGGTAAGGGTTGGGGCCGTTATCAGAAGGAGGATGGTTACGGTAAGTGGGGTGAATGACAAAATAGCCCGCTTCCGCCAGGGCATCGGCGTAGCGCGTGGTGTAATCCTTCACGCGGTACTCGTCGGGGTCCACGTAGCCGTGCAGCACAATCGCCACCGGGAATTCCCCCTCCCCTTCCGGCACATCCATAAAACCGTACAGCGTCAATCCATCGCTGGGGTACGTGATCAGGTAGCGCGTGAAGGTGGGCCTGTACTCCATCGTTTCCACGATTCGCAGCGCGCCGCCACCATAAGGCCGGGCCGCTAGTTCGGCAATCGACAGCCCCTCATAAGGATTCGCGGTGGCCGTGGGGCTGGGCGTGGGGGACGGGGTGCTGGTGTGCGCGGGGATGGGCGTTGGCGAAGGAACGGGCGTGTACGTGGGGCGCAGGGATACGGGCGTGCGCGGCGGCGGCGATTCCGGTGGGGCGCTGGCCGGCGCGGCCAGCGTGGGTAAGGCAAAGCTATCGGCGGGAAGCAATCCCAAACCGCCGCAGGCCAGGAGTCCGGGCAAGAGCAAAAGGCCAAGCAGAACACGCCACCATGCACCGGTTTGCGTGACGATGCGCCCCCTACCCTGCTCCGCGGCTTGCGTTTGCTCCCGTTTCTCAGGACTATGCGAAGACATGTGCGGGTTGCTAAAAAGGGGCGCGCCCCACCAGGCTTTGATGCCATTCGGTGAGGAATTGGAGGGCTTCGTCAAACTTTTTTGCCGGCAGCGCCTTATAACTCGTGATCCCAAATTTACGATAAAACTCCCCATACACGCCGCCAAACTCATTCCGGTTCGTGAGCTGCCCCAGCGCCAACGCCACCGCTTTCACCGCCTGACTGATCTGGCTCGCCTGATCCGGCGTCACGCTGCGCCCCGTATCCCCCAACACCGCCTCCAGCTCCTCCAACCGCTGATCATGCTCGTCCAGGCGCGTCGTATGTCGATCCAGTTGGGCCTCCAACAAAATCTGGTTGCGGGCCAGTTTCACCAGGGCTTGCAGCATCTTGTACGCCTGCACCGCCTCCGTGTCGCTTTGCAGCAAATCATCCAGCACCGGGTCCGTGGTCAGCCGCCCCTCCTGGAACGCTTCCGCCAACACTTTGTAGCACTCCCGCTGGTAGCGTACCAGACGGTCCCGAATCTCCTCTTTGACACGGCTGGCGCTGATGCCGAAGAGGAAACCGCTCAGATAATCAAGCGGCAAACAAATCATCTCCTGGCGACCTCCAGGTGTCACCGTAACGGTGACACCTCGCACCTCCCGCGACAGCACCAGGTCGCGTTTGATGCGCCGCCGCTGCGGATCCCAGGCCACGCCCAAGAAATCGCAAATGGGGCGGATGGGCACGTATATCTCCTGCCGTTTGCCCATGTCCACCAATACGACGGTTATCTCATCATCATAAAAGACAACCTGCTTTTGTTCAAGAGGGATCAACGCGGTCATCAGTTAACCTCGGAATAGAAATGAGTGGTCAATAAATCGTGGACAGAGGCAAAAGTACCAATGAGGAGGACGCGCCGCTACTCGTCATGTCGCCAGTTAGGCATACGCAATTCCACGTTCCGCGTCTCCACCATATCGCGCTCAATACCATAACGGTGGACGCGCTCCAGCCCCGCCGCCAACAGATAACGCATCAACTCCATCTTGCCAATGCCATACCGCTTTACCAGGCGATTGATCTCCTCGTCCATTTCTGGCGGCAGCAGCACGCCACGCCGCAATTGCCGCCCGGCCATGGAGGGGTCCTTGCCCTGCGGGTTTGTCGCCCGCCGCACCTCCGTGGCCGGAATTACCTCAAACGGGTTGGCTAACTGCTTTTTGCGCGTATTGGGGCGGTTAACTTTCGGTTCTTCAAAATCGGCTAAAAAATCAGGCAGATCATCGGCCATAATAGATACGCTCCACTAATCGCTGATAGGCATCGGCGGCTGGCGAGTCGGGCGCATACTCAAATAACGTCATCCCTCCCCCGGACGCGGCGGATTCGGGGACCACCTGGTTTTTAGGAATCGGCTCCGCGACGACTTTCACGCCGTACGCATCAACAAGAGATTCCAGCACCTGGTTATCCTGCACTTGTCGCTTCACAAAAAAGGTGGGGACAACCGTGTGGATGGCGATGTTGATGCCGCTCATCTGGGCGCGGCGCACGTTTTCGATGTGCTGCCCGGCGCCAATGGCACTGAGGAAGTCCAACTTCACGGGCACAATGGCCGCGTGCGCCAACTGGTACACAGCATTAGACAGCGCGTCGTGCGCCGGAGGGCAATCGATGACGGTAAAAGCAAACCGCTCCGTGAGGCTTCCCAGACGGGATTCAAGTAAGTTCAGCAAGGGAACGTTGCGTTCGCCTTCGTTGGGGCGCATGATGGCCATGGCATTGGTCAAGGCCTCCTGCATTACCAGTTCCGTTTTTATTTCCGCCAGTTTTTGGTCGGAAGGCAACAGCCACAAATTGGGGCGCGGCAGACCTTCGTCGGCGCGGTCGGCAACGATAAGGCTGTCGCGGATCGCCCCGCGCCCCACGAGGACGTCGGCCAGGGTCGTCTCGTTTGGCTGTACACCCAGGGACGTGGCGCAGTTTCCTTGCGCATCGAAATCGATCAGCAAGACATGGCCGTCATTGTGCGCGGCGCACATCCGCGCCAGGCCATAGGCAAGGTTAACGGCGGTCGTCGTTTTTCCGACGCCACCTTTCTGATTGACAACGGCAAAAATCGTTGGGTGTTCGCTCATCAGGAATATCTCCGTGATCCTCGTGGAAGGGGGAGCCGCGGATGGGGCTGCCGCGGATGGGGCTGCCGCATTTTCCCGCGCTCAAGTGGTATCAATTGAAACCATATTGGTATCATTTGTTTTCAAAGATGATGTCAAATGGTATCACATGGCATCATATGCGCAAACAAACACGGCAAGCCCATTTACATGTGGTATCAATTGATACTAATATGATTCCAAATTGATTTCAATTTGAGATATAAGTGATAACATTTGGTTCCAATTTTGCATGAACGGCAGGAAACTGGCGTTTTCGCGGATGGGGTGGGGGGAAATGCCGGCATTTCCTCCCACACAACGCCTCTCACAGCCTCCCTCACCTCATCAACACTCTTCGCATAGACCTGAGAAGACAAAACGAGTGGAAACCGATCAACCCGTGTGCTAATATCCCCGTAGCGACTAACACTCTCGGGAGATTGGATCACTTTCACCAGAGAAAACTGATCCAACCTGGCCTAGCCGTTACATATCCCATCATATTTCCACGTTGCGTCAAACACCCTGCCGAGGTTCCACATGCACATCGAAACACTCGATCTCGCTTTTCAACACACCCCCCAAACAATCGCCGCATACCTGATCGAAGGACCTGCCGGCATGGTCCTGGTCGAAACCGGCCCCGGCTCCACACGGCACACCCTCGTAGACCATTTGCGCCAACGCCACCTGCAACCCCGCGACCTGCAAGCCATCATCGTCACCCACATCCACCTCGACCACGCCGGCGCCGCGGGCTGGTTCGCCCAGCAGGGCGTACCCGTCTACGTCCACTACGTCGGCGCACCCCACCTGATCGATCCCACCCGCCTGTTGTCCAGCGCCGCCCGCATCTACGGCGACCAGATGGACACCCTTTGGGGGGAGATGCTCCCCGCGCCCGCCGATTGCGTCCACGCCTTGCACGATGGCGACACGATCACCGCCGGCGGCCTGACCTTCATGGCCATGCACACGCCGGGGCACGCCAGCCACCACCATGTGATCTGCCTGGGAGACATCGCCTTCGTCGGTGACGCCGGCGGCATCCACTTGCCGGGGACGGATTTTGTCGATCTTCCCGCGCCACCGCCGGAATTCGACCGCGAGGCCTGGCGGCAAACGATACAGAAGCTCATGGATGCGGGGTTTGCCGGCATTTATCCCACCCACTTCGGCCTCGTCACAAACCCCCGCGCCCACTTCCAGGCAATCGGCCAACTCATCGACCAGGCCGTCACCTTTATCGACGCGCGGCTGCAAGCCAACATGCCCCGCGACCAACTCGTCAGCGAATATGTAAACTGGATTCACCAAAGCGCAACAGCCCACCACCTGTCCGAAGACCTTTTCCACCGCTACGCCATCGCCAACCCGCACTACATGTCCGTAGACGGCATCACACGCTACCTGCGGCGGCGCCAAAAATCATCCTGATCATCCTTTGCACCATGCCCCTGGAAGCGCTTCCCTACGTCCTCCTGCTCGGTTTTCTCTTTGGCTCCACACTCGTGGCCTCCCGCTTTGGCGTCGCCCAATTCGCCCCTTCCACCTACATCGGCCTGCGCTTGAGTCTGGCGAGCGCGGCATGTGGGCTTATCTACGCCATCCACCCCGCCTACAAGTGGCCGACGGACGCCCGTCTCTGGCGGCGCGCCACGCTTCTGGGCGTGGTGGGCACGGCCATTCCCATGACGGCCATTGTCACATCGCTGCGGTACCAATCCAGCGGGGTCACGTCCATTCTGCTCACGGCCAATCCGGCGCTGACAGTCCTGTTTGCCCATTATGCGCTTAAGGACGAGCGGCTAACGCGGCGCAAGGTTGTCGGACTGGTCCTGGCCCTCGGCGGCGCACTGCTGCTGACACTACGGGGAGAAAGCGGCATTCCCGGCGTCCACGAGGCCAGCCCCATGGGCTATGGGCTGGTGCTGGCGGCCATGACCCTGGCCAGCGGCGCAACCATCTACATGCGCCGCTATCTGGCCGAGTATGCCGCGCTGGATGTCTCCACCATTCGCTTCCTGGCGGCGGCGCTGACGGTGCTGCCTCTTTCCGCCTTGCTCTTGGGATTGGATTTCAGCCGGGTGGATGGGCGCGGATACCTGGTGTTGGGGTATGCGGGATTGGTGGGGACGTTTATCGGGCTGCTGCTGGCTTTCTACATTGTCAAGCGGTTTGGGGCCACATCCGCGGCCATGACGGCGTATGTGATTCCGCTGGTGGCGACGGTGGGTGGGGCGCTGCTGCTAGGGGAGCAGATCACGCCGGGGATGGTGGCGGGTATGGGCATCATCGTGGGGGGAATAGCCCTGCTGCAAATGCGCGCCTGAGACCGGACGTGCGCCGCCCGGCCTCGGATGCGCGCGCCAGGCTCCCCCGTCCGTGTTTTCGCATAGTTGTGAGCGGGAGGAAAAGGACAACCGCTAGTCCTCGACCTCGTCGCCATCCTCAACATCAGGGGAGGATGATTGTATCCAGCGATCCAATCGTTCCAGGGAAAACCGCCATGTGCCGCCGATTTTTCGTGCCGGCAATACGCCTTCTTGCGCGAGCTTGTACACAGTCGAGGAAGCCAATTGCAAATACTCGGCTACCTCCCTTATCGTCATGATCCTATCACTGCCATTCCCAGACATCGATCCTCCTCCGCAATTCGCCAAATCACCAAAACCTTGTAACGACTAACGCGCTCTGGAGATTAGCCCAATTTCACGCGCTCAATGAGCATGTTCACCAGAGAAAATGGGGCCAATCGGGCTTAGCCGTTACCCTGCCACGATTTCACGAAGTGCGTTTTTCGTGTAATTCATGAATCTCCTGACAAAAATCCTTGTCGTTATACAACATGAAAGGCGTTCGCTTTATACAACATGAAAGGCGTTCGCTGATATGGGATAAACCTGGCAGGGTTTTGGCAGCCAGTCTGGTTTGCTCAACTCATTCCATTTGTTTATTGCCGATAATTACTGGATTCTTTCTATTTTTTAACAATACCCCGGTCAATTGCTATTCTTTACCCGCAAAAGTATAATGAGTTCACTGAAAAAACCGGGTTTTTCGAGTGTCCGGCCGAAATTACCAGAGTGGTTCATGTGTAAAAACCCGGTTTTTGGCCTTTCAGATTGTGCTACCACGGGGATGAAGAACGTGACCGACCTAACATCACCCGATTGGAACGCTCAACTAGACAAGGCGCTCCGCCTCTTTGCTCGGAAAAGGGGATGCGACCTGGTAAAGCACATCCGACCCATCGTCCTCGCCAACCTCAAAATCGGGCGTTTCAATTACTACCTCAAACGTCACCCAGAACACCAACTCACAGACTACGTTGATTACGTCGCCGACCACTACCAGCAGTGGGCGGCATATATCATCCTGTTGCAGCAAACCCGGTCGGATCAGATATGGCGTCTCCTACACAGCAAGCTGACGGTCTGGGCGCGACATTACTTGAGCAGCGGCAAATACAATCTCGCTCAAGGAGAGGCCGAAGACATTGCGCACGAAGCCATGCTGGTTTTGATAACGGCGCGATTCCCTTATGATACACACTTCGATCCCTGGGCCCGCCGCATTTTGCGCAACACCTGCGCCCAAATGCACCGAAAAGCGAAAGAGGTAGCGGAATTGCGGGAACAACAACAGAGCGAACAAGGGCCAACGCCCGTGCGGAAACTGGAAGAGTCGGTTGCCATACACCAGGATTTGTTGCGCTCTATTGAGACCATGAGCAACCCGGATCGTCAACGTTTCCTCCTGCTACACTATTACCAGGATTTGTCTTTTGCGGAAATTCAACCGATAATGAATAAAACGTTAAGCGCATTGTACAAACTGCACTTTGACGCTCTTGAAGAGGTGCGGGAGATTTACAATCGCCAGGGCCAGGAGGGAAAGGCATCATCGCTGACTATCCGTCGCCGGACAGCCGCTTGAAAATGGACTCCTTTTTCATCGGGTGGCCGTGGGCATCATGGCGACGCCGTTCCGCCAATCGCATCAAAACAGCCATGGGCCATACTACAAATGAGCTTATCAATGCCTGATACAGGGGATTATCCAGCCGCCGATTGGACGCAGAGGGAACTGGCCGAACTGTATGAACGGCTGGAGCAATCCGGCGAGATGCCGGCATCCGCGAGACGATTATTGGCACAGATACGAAGGGAACTGCCGGCATCCACGTCCCCTACCGACGAAGACACCATCCGCGAAATAGCCCAGGCCGCACTGTGGGGCCTGGACATTGACACATTGCATCCCGCCTTTTTTGCCAGAATGCTGGAAGACAAAACCCTCCAGACGCAATTCCTGGCCTCATTAGAAGAACTAGAAGCAAAAGAAACGCAGAACACGGACCCATCTCCCCTGGATTCGCTTCCGCCACGGCATGCCAATGCCACGCCAGGCGGTTGGCGCATCGTCTGGCAACAGACAATCGCCCAGGTCCAGGCGGCTTTCGACTGGCAGGCGCGCGGCCTGGCCTACCGCGACATGCGGGACGCACTGGAGGCCCCACGCTTTCTTCTCTTCCAAAGCCGCACCCACATGCAAGAAAACGACCTGGCTCTGGCGCTCCACGCCTATCAGGAAGACGAGTCACCGGACTACCTCCGTTTATCCATCTCCGTGGGCATCAGCGGCGACGCCCCCGCTCCATTGCAGGCACGTTTGACGTGGGGCAATTTCGATCAGACGGTAGTGATCCAGGGACCGGCGGAAGTGTTCTACCGTCCGCTGCTCCTGGCGGATGTGCTGGACGATCAAGCGCATTTTCTGCATGATTTGCGGCTGTCTCTAGAGACGATGCGCAACTGAGCGGGAACACGACCGAATGGTGGATACGCAATGGATCAATCTGGCCTGGACGGCTCAATTTACCTGGAGATGGCAGAGCGGTTAGATGCCGGCATTCTCCCCCACGCCGAACTCCCCCGCCACGCCATCGAACTCCCCCCCCTCACCGATCCTCTGCTCCACACCCTCACCACCCACGCCGCCCGCTTCGCCTATCGCCGCCCCCGTCGCGCCTGGGCCATCGCCGCCGTCGCCAACGCCGCCGCCCGCGTCCATCCCCAAACGTCCCCACTGCGCCGGGGGCAGGCCGCCTTCCACGAAGCCGCCGCCGCCAACTTGCTGCCCGATCCCCATCTGCTGCGCCCCCCGCTGGCGCAGGCACGCGCCCACTTCCGTGAAGCCAACGCCCCCGCCTGGCTGACCGCCTGCCAATGGCAGGAATACGCCGAACCCTGGCTCCACACCAACTTCGCCCAGGCCGTCGTCGCCCTGGAAGAAGCCCTCGCGCACCTGTTGCAAGTAGAGGAAATGGCCGCCTTCGTTCTTCCCTGTCGCCTCTCCCTCGCCGTCGCCTATCTGCTCACCGGGCGCGCCGACACAGCCCAGGTCCAGGCGCAATACGGACTGACGGCTCCCGATCCCGCCCTGCAAATCAAGGCCTGGCTCGTACAATCCATCTGTGACGCACCTCAGGGATTGCCGGCAAGATTCGCCGCCCTGGACCAGGCGCAGGCCATTGCCAACGACCTCGACGCTCCCGTCTGGCAGGGACGCATCGCGCAGCAGCGCGGACTCGGCTATCTCATCCAGGAAGCCTACTCCGCCGCCATTCCCCACCTCCAGGCAGCCCGCGACATCTTTGAGCAATGCGGCCTCCCCTTGTGGACGGCACAAGCCTACAACGCGCTAGGTCAGGTTTTTCGGGACCTGGGGCAACTCCGCAACGCGCGCGAAGCGCTGACCCAGGCATACGGCATCTACCGGCAAGCGGGCGTTCCGGGCGCGCTGGCGGACAATTTGATGGACACGGGCAAGCTGCTCAACTACCTGGGGCAATTCCCCCAGGCATTAGCCGCCCTACACCAGGCGGAAGCGCAATACAGACTTGTCGGACGCCACATGCTGGCAGCCTACGCCATCCTCAATCGGGGGGATGTAGACCTCTCACAAGGGCGCTACCAACATGCCCTGCAATCGTTGGAAGCGGCGGAAGCGGAACTGATTGACCTGAAATACCCCCGCGAAGTCGCCACCTGCGCCCTGCGCCTGGCGCGCGTCTGGTATCTGTTGGGACAGCCCGAACCCGCCCATCACTACCTGGATCAGGCCGCCGCCTATTTTGAAACGCAGGATATACCCGTCTACAAAGCCGCCATCTACAACCGCCGCGCCAACGTACTGGAGCAAGAAGGGAAATTGGAAGAAGCCGTTGACTGGTGGCGGCGTGCCCTGGATGTTTCCACGTCCCCCGACATGGCCGCGCAGCACGCCCTGACGCAGCGGGCATTGGGAGAAGGGCTGCTGGCGCTGGGCAAACTGGCGGAATCGGCGCCCTATTTACAGGAGGCGCAGGAAACATTCACCGCCATGGGGCACAGCGTCGAACAGGTCAACGGCGATCTGGCGCTGGGGCGCTACTACCTCCAGGCGGGCGACGCGGCAGCGGCGGAAGCGGCCTGGGAGCGGGCCAGATCGCAGAGCGAAGGGCTGCTGCCAGAACAAACCTGGCTGGCGGAAGCAGGGCTGGCGGACCTGGCGGCGCAGTCCGGGCGCATTGATGCGGCGTTGGCGGCCTATCGCCGGGCCGTCGCCGCGCTGGCTCAATACCGGCGCGATTTCTGGCAGCCGGAAGTAGCCGGGCATCATTTTACGCGCGTCAAGCCCACTCTGGACGCGGCGGTGCGGCTGGCCGCCACCGAAGACGCCGCCGAAGATGCCTGGTACTTTATTGAAGTGAGCAAGGCGCAGACGTTGCAGCGGCAGTTGGCGGACGCGGCCATGCAGTCAACCATTTCCGCCGTCTCGCGGCGGACGGAATTGTCGGACCTGGCGGCGGAGATTCGCTGGCTGCGGGAAAAGTTGCAGGAGGTGGGGCGGCAAAGTCGTTTGTTCCGATCCACGGCAGATCCGACGGCGTCACCTTTGCGCCGGCGGCTGCGCGAGGCAATTACGCGGTATGAGAAGCTGCGGGCGCGCCTGGAGCGACAACAGATGGGGGAGAGCGACGCGGATTTGCCGGCAGAGCAGGCGGAGTTGAGCCGCTTCCGGCGCGCGGCGACGCAGGCATTTGGCGCGGGGTGGGGGGCTATCAGCTATTACCTGGGCGGCGATGATACGCTGTATGCCACATGGACGACGGCGGAGACGTGCCGCGTCTGGCATACGCCAATTGATGGGCTGACCGGTTTTGTGCTGGGGCAGTGCGCCCAGGCGCAGACGGGGGAGCGGATTCTGGATCGTGATCTGGCGCTGTTGGGGGATTTGTTGATGCCGGCATTTATCCGTTCCCACCTCCATCCCCATACCCCCCTGCTCATCGCCCCCTCCGGCAAACTGCACAGCATCCCCTGGGCCGCCCTCCGCCTGGACAACGACCACCTGGTCAACCGCTGCCTCCCCCTGATCATCCCCTCCGCCGACAGCCTCGTCCTCCTGCACCAGCGACAGCACCAACGGCCACAGCCGCCAACCACACGGTTGCGTGGACGGATATTGGCCGTGAGTACCTTCGCCAACCAGCAGCAGCCCCCTCTGCCACTCGTCACGGAAGAGCGGCACGGCTTGCAACAACTGCTAGGGGCCGAAAACGTATCCATCCTCCACGACGAAGCAACCACCAGAGAAAATTTGCGCCAATGGTGGGCGAACCAAGAAGCGAGCGAGGATTCATTCTTTCACGTCGCCTCCCACGCCGCCGCCGGGCGTGACAACGGACGCCTCAGCGGCATTTTTCTCTACGACAGCGAACTATGGGTAGACGACATCTGGGAGTTGGCCCCGCTGCCGTCGCTGGTCACGTTATCCGCCTGCTATGGTAGCCACAGCCTGCGATACGATGGCGACGAGACGGTAGGGCTGACGCCCACCTGCCTGGCGGCGGGAGCCAGCCGGGTTGTGGGCAATTTGTGGCGCGTGCTGGATCCGGCGGCGGCGGCGTTGATGGTGGACTTCTACGCCCGCTATGCCGCCGGCGCGACGCCGCTAACGGCGCTGGCGGCGTCGCAGCGCGCCGCCATCAGGCAGGGCCATCATCATGCGTATTGGGGGGGATTTGTGCAAGTGGGGTGTTAGTGGGTGAGGCAGTTGATGGTTGAGTTCGCTGAAAAAACCGGGTTTTTCGATTGTCTGGCTGAAATTTCCAGAGTGGTTCCTGTGTAAAAACCCGGTTTTTGACCTTTTTTCAGTAGAGTCATGGTTGGTAGTTGGCGGTTGAGCGTTGGTTGGGCTGTAGGGTGGCGCGCTCGTAGCGTGGTATAATGGCGGGGCATCGACCCCGACTGTCCCCAGATTACCAGTCCAGGTCCATACCGGTCGGCAACCAACTGAAGTGCGTACAACAAACAGGGATTCCAACCACTGTTAACTACCAACCACCGACTGCCAACTTTTCTCAGGCGGGTTAGAACCTCGCCCTGTACGGTGTTTTCGAAGGACGCTGCATGAAAATCGCTGTTGGCTCAGATGAGCGCACCTATTTAACAGACAAGATCGTGACCGACCTGCGACAGAGGGGGCACGAACTGACCCTCCATGGGCCGCTGCAAGATGAACCGGCTTATTGGCCCGCCGTGGCGCGAGAAGTGGCGGAAGCCGTGGTCCGCGGCGCGGCGGATGAAGGCATTCTATTCTGCTGGACGGGCACGGGCGTCAGCCTGGCGGCCAATAAAGTCCCCGGCATTCGCGCCGCCCTCTGCGATGACGCGGAGACGGCGCGGGGCGCGCGCCTGTGGAACAACGCCAACGTGCTTTGCCTCTCGCTGCGTCGCACGTCGGAAATTATGGCGGAAGAGATACTCAACGCCTGGTTCCAGCACCAGTACGAACCCAACGAAGTGGATGACGAGTGCCTGGCGCAAGTGACGGCGCTAGAGGCGCAATATCGGCGCGAATAAAAACAGCCCATGTCCCGCTCCCGCTTCATCGCCGAACCCATATCCGTGGCTTTCGATGCACCGCCGGCCATGAGCAAAAAACCGCCATGCCCGGATCGCTTCACCTGGGATGGGCAAACGTTTGAGATCGCCGAGACGCTGGCCGCATGGCGCGACTACCGGCGGCGGGGGCGGATGGCGCGCAATATGCAGCCGCAGCACGCGGCTGTGGCGGAAAATCGCGGCTCGTGGGGCGTGGGGCGTTTCAGCTTCAAGGTACGCACGACCGGTGGGCGTGTGTTTGAAATCTACTACGATCGCGCCCCGAAAGATGCCGACAATCGCCAGGGCAACTGGTACCTCTACCGCGAGTGGCTAGAAGAATAGCCCCCACGCTTTCTCCCCTTCACACCTCAACAAGGTAGGTTTCATGGAGCAGACAACCTTTCGTATTGCCATTGACGCGCGTGACACCGCTTTTGACCACAGTGGGGCCGGCTTTGTGCAGGCCGCGCGGGAATCAGGATTGACCGGCCTGAGCGACTGCGCGCGCGCCCGCCTCTACTTCTTGCAAGGCACACTCACACCCGCCGACGCCGCGCGCGTGGCGCGGGAACTGCTGACAGACCCGGTGACGGAGCAGTTTACGGTGTCCGTTGGCGCGGGGGAACAGGCGCAACGTCCAATGGCGGCAGTCCATACCATCGAAGTGACGCCGCTGCCCGGCGTGACCGATCCGGCGGCGGAGAACCTGGTACGCGCGGCACGGGCGCTGGGCATTGATGGCGTGGCGCGGGCGGCTACGGGGCAGCGGTTTACACTCACGGGGACGCTGGACACGGACACGCTGACGCGGTTGGCTTCGGAGCTATTCGCCAATCCCGTCGTCCACCGGTTCGCCATCGATCGGCCCATCGCGCCCCCTTTCTTCGCGTATCAGGCGGCGGACGAGCGGGTAGACGTGATCCCGCTGCGGATGGCGGATGATGCGGAGCTGATGGCGATCAGCGCGGCGCGGCGGTTGGCGCTAAATCTGGCGGAAATGCAGGCGATTCGCGCCTATTTTGCGGCGGAGGGGCGTGATCCGACGGATGTGGAACTGGAGATGCTGGCGCAGACGTGGAGCGAGCATTGCGTGCATAAGACGTTTAAGGCGACGATTGATTATGTGGGGCCGCCGGCGGGCGCGTCGCCCACGGACCCGCCCAGGCCACAGCGGATTGATGGACTGCTGCGTACGTATATTCAGGGGGCGACGGAGACGATAAATAAACCGTGGGTGCGGTCGGCGTTTGTGGATAATGCCGGCATCATCGCCTTCACCGATACCCACGACCTGGCCTTCAAAGTAGAAACCCACAACCACCCCAGCGCCCTGGAACCCTTCGGCGGCGCCAACACCGGCGTCGGCGGCGTCGTGCGCGACATCCTGGGCGTCAGCGCCCGCCCCATCGCCAACACCGACATCCTCTGCTTTGGCCCGCCCGACCTGGCGCACGATGATCTGCCGGTGGGTGTGCTGCATCCGCGTCGCATTGCCGCCGGCGTGGTGCGCGGCATCGAAGATTATGGCAACAAGATGGGCATCCCCACGGTAAACGGGGCCATCCTTTATCATCCGGGCTACACGGCCAACCCGCTCGTCTACTGCGGCTGCCTGGGGGTGTTGCCGCGCGGGGCGCACCGCACACAGGCGCAACCGGGCGACCTGATCGTGGCAATTGGTGGACGCACGGGGCGAGATGGGCTGCGCGGGGCGACGTTTTCCAGCATGGAAATGGATGTGGCGACGAGTGAAATTGCCGGCACAGCCGTGCAAATCGGCCACCCCATCCAGGAAAAACAGGTGCAGGAGGTCGTCCTGCGCGCCCGCGACGAAGGACTGTACAACGCCATCACCGACTGCGGCGCGGGGGGATTCTCCTCCGCCGTGGGCGAAATGGGCGAAAAGATCGGCGCGCGCGTGCAGCTCCAGGCCGCCACGCTCAAATATCCGGGCCTGCGCCCGTGGGAAATCTGGCTGAGCGAGGCGCAAGAGCGCATGGTGCTGGCCGTGCCGCCGCGCCATCTGCAGCGCCTGCGGCAAATCTGCGCCGGGCAAAACGTGGAACCCATTTGCCTGGGGGAGTTTGAACCGGGCGGGCGGCTGCGGCTGTTCTTCGGGGAACGGCTGGTGGGGGATGTGTCGATGGCCTTTTTGCATGATGGGCTACCGCGAAGGATAATGCCGGCATTCTGGCCCCCACCCACGCAGCAAAACAACACCCCACCTCCCCCAGCCCCCCCCGCCAACTGGACGACAATCCTCCTCGACCTCCTGGCTCACCCCGATATTCACAGTAAAGAAGACGTCATCTGCCGCTACGACCACGAAGTGCAAGGCGGCACGGCCATCAAGCCGCTGGTGGGGTCGGCCAACGCCGGACCGGCGGACGCCGCCGTTCTCGTGCCGCAAAGCGCGCAGGTCGCCTTGCTCGACGCGCCCGAAGCGGCCACTGTCCCCGGCGTCGCCCTGGGCAACGGCATCCGCCCCGGCTACACCGCCAGGGACCCTTACCTGATGGCCTGGGCCGCCATTGACGAGGCGCTGCGCAACGTGGTCGCCGTGGGCGCGGACCCGGACCGGGTTGCCATTCTGGACAACTTTTGCTGGGGCAACCCCAACCTGCCCGACCGCCTCGGCGGGTTGGTGCGTTGCGCGCAGGGCTGCCACGATGCCGCCATCGCTTATGGCACGCCCTTCATCTCCGGCAAAGATAGCTTGAACAACGAATACACGGGTGCGGATGGGCAAAAACACGCCATTCCCGGCACGCTCCTTATCTCCGCTCTGGGCATTGTGCCCGACGTGACCCGCACGACGGCCACCGATTTGCGGCAGCCGGGCAGTCGCCTCTACGTCATCGGCGACACGCGGGAGGAGTTGGGCGGCGGGCATTATGCCGCCCTCCGGCACGCGGCGGATGGACAACTGCCACAGCCTGTGCCTGACGCGCCGGCTCGTTTGCGCGCACTGCATCAGGCGATTCGCGCCGGATTGGTGCAGGCGTGCCACGATTGCGCCGATGGTGGTCTGGCGGTGACGCTGGCGGAAATGGCTCTGGCCGGAGGGCTGGGGCTGGATGTGGACGTGGCGCGGCTTCCCGTGGCGTATCCGGTGACGACGGAAGCGGCGCTGTTTGCCGAATCGTTGACGCGGTTTGTGCTGGAGGTGGCTGTGGCGGATATGCCGGCACTGGAAGCGATGCTGGCGGACATTCCCCACGCCGTTATTGGTAAGGTGACGGCAGCGACGCGATTTATCCTGCGGGACGGGGAACAACCGCTGATAGATTTATCCGTGACGGACCTGGAGCGAGCCTGGCGCGGTCAGGAATCGCCCCCGCCACCAGTGCGGGCAACCGCGCCCCTGCCATCAGCGCGACAGCGTGGCGGCGGACATCGGGTGGGCGCGGCCAGAGTGCTGATCTTGCACGCTAACGGCACCAATCGGGATCGGGATGCGGCGCTGGCCTGCCACCTGGCGGGAGGCGACCCGGAGATCGTCCACGTGAATCAACTCCTGGCCAGGGAACGGCGGCTGGATGATTACCACATGCTCGTGGTTCCCGGCGGCTTTTCCTACGGGGATGATCTGGGGGCGGGGGTGCTGTGGGCGCAGGATTTGCGGCATAGTTTGGGGGAAGCGCTGCACCATTTTGTGCAAAGCGGTCGCCCCGTGTTGGGCATTTGCAATGGATTCCAGGTGTTGGTGAAGGCGGGCGTGCTGCCTGGGAATACATCCGGGGCGCGGGACGTAACGTTGACGTTTAATGAATCGGCCCAGTTTGAATGTCGTTGGGTCTATTTGCGGCCCCATGCGGCCTGTAACAACCTGTTTACGCGCGGGTTGGATGAGTTGATTTATTGTCCGGTGGCGCATGGGGAGGGGCGGCTGGCGGTGCGTGATGAAGCGGCGGCGGCGCGGTTGTGGGCGCAAAATCTGGTGGCGCTGCGTTATGTGGACGCGGCGGGGAATGACGTCGGGTATCCGGGGAACCCTAATGGCTCCGTGGATGGCATTGCCGGATTGAGCAACGCGGCGGGGAATGTGTTGGGGTTGATGCCGCACCCGGAAAATCATATTTTTCCCTGGCAGTGTCCGCGTGGGGAATGGGGCGGGGAGGCGCGGATGGGTTTGCGGTTGTTTGTGAATGGATTGCGAGGAAGCTAGATGTGTGGTGAGACGAATGCGGAGCGGGTGCGGGCTTTTCATGCGGCGATGGGGTCGCCCGTGCCGGCAAAACCCCATGCCCCCGATCAGTCACTTTTGCGCTTGCGGGAAACCCTGCTGGACGAGGAATACGACGAAGTAAAGACGGCTATCCGACAACTGATGGCCGGGGCTGAAGGCGTTAACGCCGCCGCCTTCAGCCATCTGATGCACGAACTGGCCGATTTGCTGTACGTGACCTATGGAGCCATGCTGGCCTGTGGCGTTGACCCCGACCCGGTTTTTGCCGCCGTGCATCAAGCCAATATGGACAAAACCCATGGACCGCGTCGGGCCGATGGTAAGCAGCTTAAGCCTCCTGGATGGCAGCCTGCGGATGTGGGGGGCGTTATTGCGCGCCAACTCGGCAAATTTGCCGAATAACACTGCTTAACCGCTGGGACCTGTTTGCGAAAAGAAAAAAAGAGTCCCTTGATAATGGGGTGCAGTTTCTTCCGGGATTACGCGACCTGATCAAGCCAGATCAGACCTGATCAAGCCAGATCAGGCCTGATCTGGTTGCTGCCCGGCAAGGACGTGCCAATAGGTGGCCGAGCTGCGATGGGGGCGTTGATTAGCCCAGTAGACGTCTTGCGTGGGCGCGCGGTTGTATCCATGGGCGGCCTGGCTCCCGTCGCGGAAGAATCGCTGGCAGCGGCGCTCACGCTTTTTTCCGGCTTGTGTCTTGTCGTTCCCCGTCATCCCTTCATGCAACAGGACTGCAAGCTGCCGGTTGAGGCGGCGTCGTTGCCCCGGCGCTCGTTGTGCGTGGGGGCCGATGTAGCTGTTGGGTAGCTGCCAGGCCAGGTAGGTTTGTCCGGCCTGGCCCATTTGGCCGCGGTGGTCGCGGAAATGGAACAGGGCGTGACCATGCTGGCTGGCGCGTGCTTGCGTTGTTGTCGGGGTAGGGGGGGCTCCCACCGCGATGTTTGTTTGTGGTCGAATGCCGGCACTTTTCTCATACCGGCGTTGTGTTTGTCGCGTCGTCTGGCTCAGTTTTTCCAGCGTGATGCGGGCGATAGGGGCCGCCTGGATGCGTCCGTCGCGGGTTGTTTTGCCGCGGCTGCTGTGGAAACTGGCATAGAAATGGGCGCGAACTTTGCCAATGTCGCCACGCAGGTGTTTTGCCGGCAGCAGAACGGCAGGCGATGTCAGCGCGGCAACGCCGAGGGCGGCGGCTACGCGGGGCACGGACCGCAGCCAGATGCGTTCGTTTTGCCGCTGCCAGAAGATGTCGTCTCCTTGCGTCAGTAAATTGCGTAACTGCCGCCAGCCACAGACGCGCCACGTTCCCGTGGTGGATGTCAGTTGCTGGCGTGCCTCCGCGAGCGAGAGCCAGCCGCGTCCTGCTTGATCCAGGTGGCGCAGCAGCAGCCAGATGCGCCCGGCGGCTACCTGACTCTGGCGCAGCATGGCCAGGGCCAGGTCCGGGTACAGGGTGAGGCGCGCGTCGTGTGTCGGTTTGTCGGGCGTGGGTGGGGTGGATGGGGCGGGTGGGGTGGATGGCGGCGGTGTGTTTAAGGAGGGGGTTTGCCGCCGCAGCAGTTGGGTGAGGGGTTGGCTTTCCCATCCGAGATGGGGGGGGAGGGTGATGGGGGGGGGAGGAGAAGATGCCGGCACAACACAGGGGTCCAGGCGGCGCCCGGTTTCATCTGTGTGTATGGGCTGGTTGGTGGAGAGGCGTTGATGCCGGCATAGCCTGCGCCGTGCTGCCAGATGTTCCTGAGCCGACTGCAAGGCCAATAACCGCTCACCCTGCCGATATTCTTCCCTCACCGCGCACTCTAGACGGGGCGGAGCAGCCTACACCAATGCATCAACCTCGCGCCATGCACGAGATTATTGACACATATACAGGCGTGTGCTATGCTCTTTACCCGGTAGAGCAAACTTCGTGGAGGCGCAAAAACCCCCACCCCCTCACAGGGTACATTGTTGAAAACGTTGCCAGCGGCTTCAACTCAAATGTATAAGTTTGCTTGCAATTTCCGCCAGGCCAAGCGTGCCCCCGCTTGGCCTTTTGCTTATGCACGAGATGCACGCACGTTAACGGAATACTTGTTAGCGTGAAACATCTCAATCGCCGAGGAAAGCCACCACACTGACATGCAATGACCTTACTCAGCTACACACCACTTGAGTGAATTGCCCCCTCACTCGCAATGGTGTTCTCGCTGTCTTTTTCTTGTTCAAGATGCCCCATTGCGTACTTGCTGATGGGCAGGCACTGAAAAACAAGAGAAATGGGGTGCGACGCAAAACAGTGTAACAAAGATAGAAACCCTTGTCAATAAATCTATATGCTATAGATTGCCGATTCGGGCATCTTTTTGCCATAGAAGCCGCAATTGACGCAAATTGTTGTGGATAGCATGTGGATAACTTGTGGGTTTTGTGTTATAAAGAGGAACGGGATCGCGCAGTTAGGCCTCCCTTGACAATCACATTCACACTTAATAGGATATGTCCATGAGCGCTGACATCTTCCCCATGATCGAGATCGATCAATTCTTTCAGCCCAAATGGGAAAACCTGGGGTTAGTGGTTCCCCCCTTCAGCATAGAGGCCGACCCTCGCTTTATGTACCTTTCCACAGAAACCAAGCGCGCGCTGTCCAAGGTCAGCTACATGGTGGAAGCCGGACAGGGGGCTTCCATCATCATAGGCGAGGTAGGAACGGGCAAAACAACCCTGGCTTCCTGGTTTCACAGTCGCTATGCGCGCCGCCCCGATTTCGTTGCCGCCAAAGTTGATGAGCCGCCCAAGCGCAGCGGTCTGCTTCTGCTGCGTCGTATCGCGGCCGAGTTTGGTTTGCGCACCCGTCGTGCCACGGAAGATCAACTAAACGAGTTCCGCGCTTATCTCGTCGAGCAGACAGCCAAAGGCGTGCTACCATTGATCATCATTGATGAAGCGCACGAATTGGGCGCGGAGCAATTCACCGAACTTCGCCGCCTTCTCAACTTCCGCGATCCACGCGGGGGCAAGGCATACCAGCTGGTGCTGCTGGGGCGGCCCGAACTGGATATTAATTTGCGCTTCGTGCCCGACTTCAATGATCGCGTCGCCACGCGATCCTCGCTTGATCCTCTCCCCCCGGAAGATACCAAAGCCCTCATCGAATATCGCCTGTTTGCCGCCGGACGCAGCCCTAGTCAGGGAACGCTTTTTACGGATGACGCCGCCTTGCTGATATGGCGCACGACGAGAGGCTATCCTCGCAGCATCTGTTTGCTTTGCTTACATTTATGCCTTGAGTTGTTGGCCCAGGACAAGGGACGTCTAATTGACGAGGCATTTGTCAATGCGTTTCTGGACAAGCACCAGAATTACCGTCAGCTAGAGGGAAATAGTTAGTGGAACCGAAGAAAAGCACAATTGCCGCGCTGTTGCAGGATAAGCCAAAGCGGGGTCGTCCGCCCCGTCGCATTAGTCGGCAAAACGTCTATGTTGCGCTAACAGGGGAAGAGAAGCAGGCTATGCATGACCTGGCGGATAAACTCCCGCCGGGCTTGAAGCGCGCGGATATTCCCGATCTTGCTATCGGTCTGCTGGCCGTGAGGTTGGAGAGCATACGCCGGCATGTTGCTGATCGTGAACGGGAGATGCCAGAGGGAATAACGGATATGGAATCGTTGTATTTGCTGTGGGATTTGCCGTTGCCGGCGGAAGATGCGGAGCGAAACTGGACCTCCCTCCGCGTATCGCCGCAGCAAGCTATTGAACTAGGACGTGTACAAGGCACTCTTCACGCCCTCTTTGGCGCCAATCGCAGCCAGGTGTATACACTTGGATTAGCCCTGTTTCGTCAGGCCGTACAGAACGAACTTGCTCACCACAGCTATAATTCCGTACATGATCTCCAAGAACTGATCGAGGCTATTTTTTTGTGAGTAACTCATAAAGAATACATCGAGATCAACAACCGCTCAACCCCGTCACCCTGATAGGAAAGTAAAAAATAAAGGGTATAAGTCCGTCATAATGCCACATATGGTGGTTATAGGCGTGTATTTGAGGCGTTTTATAACTTATAATTTACCCAAGTCCGAAAGGCGGCGAATACAAGACTGCGGTGATTTGTGATCATCTGTTTTGGCCGATCTCCCGATGTTGTTATTCACTGATGATGTTGTTGTTTGGTTGCCGAAGCCGTTGTCAAGCCATGATCTTCAATCGGATTTGCCCCATCGGGCACAAGACTTCTCAATCTCCCCCCCCAGAAGCGTCGCTTGCACACCGTGGCAAGGGCAAATGGGGGAAATGTGAAATCCGGCCAAGAAAGGGGTTGACAAGCCATAAGAAAGTTGTATAATGCTCTTTTGCTGGCAGCGGCCAGTTGTAAACCTGAACAGCAGTAAACAGCGTATAAAGTTGTGGCAAAAAGCCAATCTATAGCTAGTAGATTTCTCGCAGCGAATTTCTAATCAGAATAGATGCGAGAAAAAGCAAAATTGGTTGGCAACAGCCCTTGACACGCTAAGAGAGTTGTGTTACGATACTAACTCTCGACGGAAGAACTTTAACAGTTGAAAAGCGATAGAAACAAGCATATGCTTGGGCTCCAGGTAAATTCAAAACGTAGTCCGTATTCTTTACGGATAAAAAACTTTCCTTAATCTAACGGAGAGTTTGATCCTGGCTCAGGATGAACGCTAGCGGTGTGCCTAATACATGCAAGTCGAACGTGAACCTTGATTTATCAGGGTGAAAGTGGCGAACGGGTGAGTAACACGTTGGTGACCTGCCCCAGAGAGGGGGATAACTGTCGGAAACGATGGCTAATACCCCAGATGTTATTGTGTTTAGAAAGCAATAACTAAAGCTCCGGCGCTCTGGGAGGGGCCTGCGTCCCATCAGCTAGTTGGTAGGGTAATGGCCTACCAAGGCTAAGACGGGTAGGGGGCGTGAGAGCGTGACCCCCCACACTGGTACTGACACACGGACCAGATACCTACGGGTAGCAGCAGTAAGGAATATTGCGCAATGGGCGAAAGCCTGACGCAGCAACGCCGCGTGGAGGATGAAGGCCTTCGGGTTGTAAACTCCTTTTCTGGGGGATGAGAAAGGACAGTACCCCAGGAATAAGCCTCGGCTAACTACGTGCCAGCAGCCGCGGTAAAACGTAGGAGGCGAGCGTTATCCGGATTTACTGGGCGTAAAGCGCGTGCAGGCGGTTTTCTAAGTCGGACGTGAAAGCTCCTGGCTCAACTGGGAGAGGCCGTTCGAAACTGGAAAACTTGAGGATGGTAGAGGAGAGTGGAATTCCCGGTGTAGTGGTGAAATGCGTAGATATCGGGAGGAACACCAGTGGCGAAGGCGGCTCTCTGGGCCATTCCTGACGCTCAGACGCGAAAGCTAGGGGAGAGAACGGGATTAGAAACCCCGGTATTCCTAGCCGTAAACGATGTCAACTAGGCGTAGGGGGTATCCAACCCCTCTGTGCTGCAGCTAACGCGTTAAGTTGACCGCCTGGGGACTACGGCCGCAAGGCTAAAACTCAAAGGAATTGACGGGGCCCCGCACAAGCAGCGGAGCGTGTGGTTTAATTCGAGGCTACGCGAAGAACCTTACCAGGGTTTGACATGCTGGTGGTAGTGAAGTGAAAACGGAACGACCCTTCGGGGAGCCAGCACAGGTGCTGCATGGCTGTCGTCAGCTCGTGCCGTGAGGTGTTTGGTTAAGTCCAATAACGAGCGCAACCCTCATCGTTAGTTACATGTGTCTAGCGAGACTGCCGGTGATAAGCCGGAGGAAGGTGGGGATGACGTCAAGTCAGCATGGCCTTTATATCCTGGGCTACACACACGCTACAATGGCCGGTACAATGGGTTGCTAAGTCGCGAGACGGAGCCAATCCCCCAAAGCCGGTCTCAGTTCGGATTGTAGGCTGCAACTCGCCTGCATGAAGTCGGAGTTGCTAGTAACCGCGCGTCAGCCACAGTGCGGTGAATACGTTCCCGGGGCTTGTACACACCGCCCGTCACGTCATGGAAGTTGGCAACGCCTGAAGTCGGTGAGCTAACCTAACGGAGGCAGCCGCCTAAGGCGGGGTTGGTAACTGGGACGAAGTCGTAACAAGGTAGCTGTAGCGGAAGCTGCGGCTGGATCACCTCCTTTTTATGGAGAAAGTATGTGACCGAGAGGTTGCGTATAACCCAGGCACTTGTTTCTGTCGCTTTTCAGTTGTTAAAGTCTTGTGGTGATTTGAAGAAGGCTCGTTAAAAGCAGACTCTGCTTTCTAAAGCGAACGTGTCAAGGGCCTGTAGCTCAGCCGGTTAGAGCGTTCCTCTGATAAGGGAGAGGTCGTTGGTTCGAGTCCAACCAGGCCCACTCCTCCATTAAATCAGAGGGGATGTAGCTCAGCTGGGAGAGCGCCGCCTTTGCACGGCGGAGGTCAGGGGTTCGAGTCCCCTCATCTCCATCTCTTCCCAGAAGGGTCGCCTTTCTACAAAGCTTGTTAACAGGAAATAAGATTGTTGTTAGTTGACACTCGTTAGGCACGAATATCAGGCATGTGATTCAGGTTTCTTTGCGGCCTGGCTCTATGCCGGGCCTTTTTTGTGCCGAAACGGCGGTAGGCAATTAATGAATGTCTCTAACATGGGGGCATTCATTAGCGGCCTACCAGGTTGCTAAACAAGTATGTTTGCACATTAAAAATCGAATATAGATATCGTCCATGCAGTCTTACACGTAAAGTGAGAATGTCGAATTCTCCGTATCATATGAGTAAGCTACTAAGGGCGTACGGTGGATGCCTTGGTACCAAATGCCGATGAAGGACGTGGCACACTGCGATATGCCTCGGTTAGTCGTGTGCAGACGCTATACCCGAGGATTTCCGAATGGGGAAACCCACCAGGGGTTGTGCCCTGGTACTATCATCTGAATACATAGGGTGATAGAGGGAACGGGGTGAACTGAAACATCTAAGTAACCCTAGGAAAAGAGATTATTCCCTGAGTAGTGGCGAGCGAAAGGGGATCAGCCCAAACCGTTATCTCTGATAGCGGGGTTGTAGGACTTTGCATTATGGAAGTTACAAATCTGTTTGGTAGCAGAACAATTCAGGAAAGGTTGACCATAGAGGGTGACAGTCCCGTATGCGAAACTGAACAGACTTCCGCAAAGCTCCTGAGTACGGCGGGACACGCTAACCCTGCCGGAAGCTGGGAAGCCCACTTCCCAAGGCTAAATACATTTGGTAACCGATAGCGAACAAGTACTGTGAAGGAAAGGTGAAAAGACCCCCGGCAAGGGGAGTGAAATAGAACCTGAAACCGTATGCCTACAACCGGTCGAAGCACTATGGCCGACGATTTCGGTCGTCTGGCAATGTGTGACGGCGTGCCTTTTGGAGAATGAGCCAGCGAGTTAATCTCAGTGGCAAGGTTAAGTCAGTTACAGACGGAGCCGTAGCGAAAGCGAGTCTTAATAGGGCGTTGCAGTCGCTGGGATTAGACACGAAACCATGTGAGCTACCCATGTGCAGGCTGAAGCGAGACTAACCTCTCGTGGAGGGCCGAACCCACTAAAGTTACAAATTTAGGGGATGACGTGTGGGTAGAGGTGATATGCCAAACGAACTTGGAGATAGCTTGTTCTCTCCGAAATAGCTTTAGGGCTAGCGTCGCGTGTTTAGTATAGGGGGTAGAGCACTGGATGAGCTAGGGGGCGCAAGCTTACCAACCTCAACCAAACTCCGAATACCTATACTCCAGAACGCGGCAGTCGGACTATGTGAGATGAGTTTCATAGTCGAAAGGGAAACAACCCAGACCGCCGGCTAAGGTCCTCAAATCTATGCTAAGTGGGAAACGATGTGAGAGTGTTCAGACAGCCAGGAGGTTGGCTTAGAAGCAGCCACCCTTTAAAGAGTGCGTAATAGCTCACTGGTCAAACGCTCTTGCGCGGAAAATTTAACGGGGCTTAAGCATAGTACCGAAGCCACGGACTCCATACCTGGTATGGAGTGGTAGGAGAGCGTTCTGTAGGAGATACAAGGTCGACCGAAAGGACGGCTGTGGCCTACAGAAGTGAGAATGCTGGCATGAGTAGCGTAAAACATGTGAGAAACATGTTCCCCGTAAACCTAAGGTTTCCGACGGAAGGTTAATCCGCGTCGGGTCAGTCGGGCCTAAGCCGAGGCCGAAAGGCGTAGGCGATGGACATCCGGTTAATATTCCGGAACCACTTAAGTGGAGTGATGGAGGGACGCAGTATGGTAGGTCAGCCCGTCTAAATGGACATGGCGGGTACCAAACGTCTAGGGTAATGATGAGTGTAGGAAAAGCCGCACTTTGAACCTGAAGCGTGATGGCGGTGCCAATAGAGCCGGAAGTGATTGAGCCAAGCTGCCAAGAAAATCTTCTAAGCGTTGATGCTTAAGTGACCGTACCGCAAACCGACACCGGTAGGTGGGTAGAGTATACCAAGGGGATCGGGAGAACCTTCGTTAAGGAACTAGGCAAAATACCTCCGTAACTTCGGGAGAAGGAGGGCCTCTGATGGTTAGCAATTAAGCGAAGCTTTTGGAGGTCGCAGAGAAATGGCTCTTCCAACTGTTTACCAAAAACACAGGTCTCTGCTAAGTCGAAAGACGATGTATAGGGGCTGACGCCTGCCCAGTGCCGGAAGGTTAAGGGGAGAGGTTAGCGAAAGCGAAGCTTTGAACCGAAGCCCCGGTGAACGGCGGCCGTAACTATAACGGTCCTAAGGTAGCGAAATTCCTTGTCGGGTAAGTTCCGACCCGCACGAATGGCGTAATGAGAGGAGCACTGTCTCAACGAAGGCCCCGGCGAAATTGAAGTACGTGTAAAGATGCGCGTTACCCGCAGCTGGACAAAAAGACCCCGTGGAGCTTTACTACAACTTGGCATTGCGTTAGGGCTTAACTTGTGTAGGATAGGTGGGAGGCTATGAAGCTGGGACGCTAGTCTCGGTGGAGCCGTCGTTGAAATACCACCCTGGTTAAGTCTTGACCCTAACCTGCGACCGTTATCCGGCGTGGGGACAGTGCCTGGTGGGTAGTTTGACTGGGGCGGTCGCCTCCGAAAGAGTAACAGAGGCGCCCAAAGGTTCCCTCAGGCTGAATGGAAACCAGCCATAGAGTGTAAAGGCACAAGGGAGCTTGACTGCAAGACCTACAAGTCGCGCAGGCACGAAAGTGGGGCTTAGTGATCCTACGGTTCCGAGTGGAAGGGCCGTGGCTTACCGGATAAAAGCTACCCCGGGGATAACAGGCTAGTCAGGTCCAAGAGTTCACATCGACGACCTGGCTCGGCACCTCGATGTCGGCTCATCGCATCCTGGGGCTGGATAAGGTCCCAAGGGTTGGGCTGTTCGCCCATTAAAGCGGTACGTGAGCTGGGTTCAGACCGTCGTGAGACAGGTCGGTCTCTATCCGCTGTGGGCGTAAGGGATTTGAGAGGAGCTGCCCCTAGTACGAGAGGACCGGGGTGGACAGACCTCTAGTGTGCCAGTTGTCACGCCAGTGGCATCGCTGGGTAGCTACGTCTGGCAGAGATAACCGCTGAAAGCATCTAAGCGGGAAACTCGCCTCAAGACTAGATCCCTCATCCGTAAGGAGTAAGACCGCTAGAAGACTACTAGCTTGATAGGCAGCAAGTGTAAGTACGTATATATAAAGGTGCTCAGCTAAGCTGTACTAATGGTCGAGGGCTTACAAACCATGTGGTACGGAGAATTCGGGATTTTGACTCCGTATAAGACTGTTCTGATGTCTATATTCGATTGTGTAAACCAGGCTTAAAAAAGCTTTGTTGATAAAGGTCTTTTGGTGATTTAAGCGACGAGGGTACACCCGGTCCCATCCCGAACCCGGAAGTTAAGCTCGTCAGCGCCGATGGTACTTGGGGGGCGACCCCCTGGGAGAGTAGGTCATTGCCAAAAGGCCTTTTTTCATTTTCTGCCGGCATTTACAATCACCCATCGCCCCAAAACGGAGCCGAGTACGGGGAGTGTTTGCATGAGCCAATACTGGCGCTTACTACGTACTAACCGGAACTATCGACTGTTGTGGTTAGGCGCCCTGATCAGCAACCTGGGGGACTGGTTCAACTTAATTGCCTCCGCAGCCTTGGTAGCCCAGCTGACGACGACCGGAACCGCCATCAGCTACCTTTTCCTCGCTCGTTTTTTGCCCCTTTTCTTCTTTAGCCCGATTGCTGGCGTCCTGGCGGACCGCTACAGTCGCCAGGCAATCATGATCGTGACGGACGTGCTGCGCGCCCTGATTGTGTTGGGCTTCCTGCTGATCCGCGATCCATCGCAAATATGGCTGCTATACCTGCTTACCGTCAGCCAGTTTGTTCTTAGCGCATTGTTTACGCCGGCGCGTTCCGCGGTGCTGGCGAATGTCGTGCGGACAGAGGAGTTGGTCACGGCTAATGCGCTGGACAGCTTGACCTGGAGCACGATGCTGGCGGTTGGTTCCATGCTCGGCGGCGTCGTGGCCGCGTTGTTTGGGGGAACGACGGCATTTGTAGTAGATGCCGGCACTTTCTTCCTCTCCGCCTGGTTTATCAGCCGCATCACGAACATACACCAGAGCAGCGCAGACCTCGTCGCCCGACGCGGCTGGTTAGCCTTCCTTGACGGTCTCCGTTATCTTCGTGGCGCACCCGCTATCCTCGCCCTCAGCCTCGTCAAAGGTGGCGGCTCCCTGGTCTGGGGAGCCGTAAACGTGCTTGAAGTCAATTTCGCCGAAAAAATCTTTCCCCTGGGCGGCCACAACAGCACCGCTACGCTGGGCATCATCTACACCATCAGCGGCCTCGGCACCGGACTTGGTCCCTTGCTGCTGCGCCGCGTCTTTGGCGACGAACCCGCGCGGGCGCGTTGGGCGATCACTTCAGGCTTTGTCCTGCTGACAACCGGCCTGTTTGTGCTGAGCATGGCCCCCACACTGCCCGTCTTTGCCCTTGGTACCCTGATCCGCACGATTGGCTCTGGCACAATCTGGGTTTTCTCCGCGGCTCTGCTGCAAATGCTCGTGCCTGATCGTGTGCGCGGGCGCGTCTTTGCTTTTGAATTCGCCTTTCTCACCCTGACCCAATCCATTTCTATTTTTTGGGCGGGTTATGGGCAAGACACGCTGCATCTGGGGGTACGCCAGGTGACGGCCCTGATGGGGTGGGTTGGCGTGGCGGTGTTAGGGTTGTGGTTTCTCTTGCAACTACGTGTAGAAGCAACGCAAGCCGCAGTCGAGAGCCAGGAGCGCGCGTCGTAATGTCGCCGTTCAGTTCCAGCCTTCGGAGCCTATTAGGGGCACAAAGCGGACGCCCCCAAGATATTCTGTTTCGTATAGACCCTCTCCGAGCGAGGTGATGCGCAGGAGTTCTTGTGTCTTGCGGCGTGAGCCAATGGGAATGACCAGCCTGCCGCCGGGCGCGAGCTGCTCCCGCAAAGCCTGTGGAACGTGGGGACCACTGGCGGAGACGAGAATCCCTTCGTATGGCGCATGCTCACGCCAGCCGAGCGTGCCATCCCCCTGATGTAAATGAACGTTGGTGTAGCCAAGTCGCTGTAGCCGTATGGTGGCGTAGCGGACGAGAATGGTTTCGCGCTCAACGGTATAAACGTCCCGTGTAAGTTGGGCCAAAACGGCAGCGGCATATCCTGATCCTGTGCCAATTTCCAGAACCCGGTCGGATCGGTCCAGCACAAGGGCCTGGATCATGTAGGCAACAACGTAGGGCTGGGAGATGGTTTGCCCTTGCGGTATGGGTAGGGGGGTGTCGGCATAGGCGTATTCTTTGTAGGCGGAAGGGACAAAAAGATGACGGGGGACAAGGGACATGGCACGCAGTACGGCGGGGTCAGTAATATCGCGCGCGCGCAATTGCGTGTGAACCATTTTCAGCCTTTCTTCGGTGAATTTGTCTTGCCTGTTCGACATGGAAGCCTGTCCTTCCTGACCGGGCGATGGTTGCTTCCCCGAGGGGTGTGGACAAATTATTGTCCACTCATAAGAAAATTGCAACTCTACGGGGTTCCGGCGGCTGCCGGCATTTTTCATTCCATTTCTTGTCCGTACGTACTAAAATAATGTACATCTGTAAACTATTGTAGTATAATTGACGTGACTTGGTGAACCCGTTTGCCGGGTAAACTGATAGACAAAATTGTTGTTCAGGTGCAATGCCCCTTTATGGGATGCACAATTAGCAATGGAACGCACAAACCTTGACGTCGGCAGGCGTATTCGCCGCCAGCGAGAAGCGCTAGGGCTTTCCCTGCGGGCGCTGGCAAAGCAGTGTGGTCTGTCGACAAATGCCATTAGTCTGATCGAACGAGGCGAGAATTCACCTACGGTTTCCTCGCTGCATGTGCTGGCGACGGCGTTGGGTGTGTCCATCACCGATTTTTTCGAGGACGCGGAGGCGCGCCAGGCCATCATTGTCGTTCGACCAGAGACACGATTGCGTTCCGAGGCCAATGGCATCACGCTAGAAAGCCTGGGGATTGGGCTGCCGCATCAGCATCTTGAACCGTTTCTGGTTACATTGTCGGCGGGGGCGGGCAACGCGGACCAACCGGTCCGTCATGGGGGAGAGGAGTTTGTTTACTGCCTGGCCGGTATCGTTGAGTATCGCATTGCTGATCAGGCGTATATTCTGGAGCCAGGAAACAGTCTCCTGTTTGATGCCTCTCTGCCCCACAGTTTTCGCAATCTCCGGGAGGCTCCCGCGCGATTCATGCTTGTTTTTTACGCGGATGCCGGCAATCACCTGGCGCGCAGACTCCACCTGGAAGCGCCGTCAGAACCGGAAGACGACGCTGAATCGCCTCTCGCAACCTGAAACCAGCCCTCCACAGGTCGCCGAGGCAGGAGGTAACTCATGCAATCCCACCACAGCCTCAGGCAAATCCTGATCATTATTTGTCTCTGCTGGCTCTTGCTCCTCGCGGCCAGTTGCTCCCCCGCTGCCACCACCGCCGCCATCCCGTCGCCCACCCCCACCGCGGAAGCAACCACACCCGCCGCCGTCCTCACGGCCCGCGACGCGGCCCTCGCTTTCCTGCGCACCAGCGCCAATGAGTGTGTTCCCCGCGCCGGCGTGCGTTGGCGGGCAGCCCCGGGCGGCGCGGAAACGCCCGTCGGCTTTGGCGTCTACCGTTTCACCGCCGAGGATTGCACCATCACCGTTTCCTACACGCTAGACACAAATGCCGGCACTCTCTACCATGTTGCCCTGGGCGATAGCGTTACCGGATTTTGCTGGCAGGCCGTCGTAGACGCAAATGGGCGCGTTCTGCGCACCGGCGTGGCGGCAGCCAACGAACCGGGAGAGGGAAACCCCGCCGCGCTCTATTGCACGCAACAAGGGTATCAATACGAGGTGCGGGCGCAGCAGGATGGTCGTCTGTGTGGCATCTGTGTTTTCCCCGACGGAAACGCTTGCAATAGTTGGGCCTTCTTCAACGGAGAATGTGGACCGACTACACCAACGGAGAACAAGTAACCGAGCAACTGCTAAGCCAGATTGGACCAATTTTCTCTGGTGATAATGGTTATTGAGCGCGTGAAATGGGTCCAATCTCCAGAGAACGTTAGTCGTTGCGTAACCGACACAAAACGAAAGCCGCGCCATTGGCGCGGCTTTCGTTTTCGTATAATAGTGATACGCCCGTTGGGACTATCGTGGCGGTTGTGCGTCTAATTGGAGAACAAGATGTCCAGGAATGTACCCAGGTCGTCTTTTCCTTCCAACATGCGCAAATTGTACACCTCCGTATAGCCACAATTATTACAGGAAACAAAGGCATACCGGTATGGCTGAATCTCCATCAGCCGCGACAGACCCGTGCCCGACATCGACAGGCGCTCCACATGCCCCCCCGCGCGCCCACAGCGCGCGCAAACAAACTCTTGCCCCAACAATTGTTCCACTTGTCCTTTTGCCATCATTGTTCTCCTTTCCACCCCTGACGGGTGGGCGGCAAACTCACGTGTCGCCTGTCAATTCGAGCCGACAGGGTTATACTTTTTTACGAAGGCAGCGCGGCAGAGTTGCAGCGCCGCGCTTGCGGCCACCGGAAAAATCGTTTATTTTCGCCTGTCACAAATATCCTCGCAGGGGTGTTTACAAAAAGGCGGCAACTACTAAAATCCATAGCGGCTGATCCTCTAAAAATATGTCGCGCGAGACCCCAGCACCCGCCGGAGAAATCTCTTTCCGCGCGTAACTGCTAAGGAACGGAATTTAATAAGACAACGAAGTTGTTTGCTTGGTAACACTCCCGTTCCTTCAAACTGACGATGCAATTCCGTACTTTATTTCGTCGTCAGTCCTAAGCCGATTGGACCAATTTTCTCTGGTGAAATAGCCATTGAGCGCGTGAAATGGGTCCAATCTCCAGAGAGCGTCGGTAGTTACTTCCGCGCAAGGGAAAGCAGCAAAAGGAAATGCTCATGAGTGAGCCAATCATCATCGTGGACAACGTCTACAAATCCTACTTGATGGGCAAAGAAGCCGTCCCAGCCCTGCGCGGCGTATCGCTAGAAATCCGGCAGGGCGAATTTGTCTGTCTGATGGGGCCAAGTGGCTCAGGCAAAACCACGCTGCTCAACATCATTGGCGGCCTGGATGAGGCCAGCCGTGGTCACTTGATCGTGCAGGGGGAAAACCTGGTGGCACTTTCGGAAAACGAACTGGCCCGCCTGCGCCTGGAGAAAATGGGCTTCGTCTTTCAAAACTACAATCTCCTGGGCAACTTTACGGCGCAGGAGAATGTGGAAGCGCCCATGGTGCTGGCGGGCGTGGGGCGCAAAGAGCGCCGGCAGCGTGCCCACACCCTTTTGGAGCGAGTCGGCCTCGGCGACCGGGCGCACCATTATCCGGGCGAGCTTTCCGGCGGGCAGCAGCAGCGCGTGGCCATTGCCCGCGCCCTGGCGAACAACCCGCCCATCCTCATTGCTGATGAAATGACGGGCGATCTGGACTCGGAGACGGGGTTTGCCATCATGGAACTGGCCTCCCAACTCAATCGAGACGGCATGACTATCGTTTTTGTCACCCACGACCCCCGCATGGCGGCCTTTGCGCAGCGTGTGGTGGAATTGCGCGACGGGCAGATTCTGTCATGATTCTCAAATACGTCTGGAAAAACTTCAGCCGCCGCAAAGTGCGCACCGTTTTGATGGTGCTGGCGCTGTTGGTGAGCATGGGCTTGATTGTGACGATGAGCGCCACGGTGGAAACGGTGCGCCGCTCGAACGTGGATCTGATTGCCAATGAGGTGGGGCAGTTTGACCTGTCCATCACCAAGATGGACATCAGCCCGGACCCGTTCATTGATGTGGCGGATGTTGTGCCGCGTGTGCTGGCGGCGGACAGCCGCGTCACCGCTGTGTATGCGCGCATTCAGCAGCCGGTGGAGATGAACATCGGGGCCGAAGTGGCGCAGGGAACGCTGCTGGCGCTCGATCCTGCCGTGGACCATATCGGTTTTATTGAGGTGGTCTCCGGGACGCTGGCTTTGGGGGAGCAGCAGGCGGCGCTGTTTGCGGATACGGCGGGTGTCTATGGGTTGGATGTGGGAGATACGATTGACGTGGCCTACAGCTTTCCGCTGCCGCGGGAGAAGGGGCAGCCGAGTACGTCGGGCAGCAGCCAGCGGCGTACTGTGCAAAGTTTTACGATTAGGGCCATTGTGCGCCAGGATGGCGTGACCAGCAGCAGCGTGAGCGAAGGGCTGATCGTGTCGCTGGCGGATGCGCAGGCGTGGTTGCGGCGGGAGGGGCGGGCGCAGCAGTTGGTGGCGACGGTTGATCCCGCGTTGTACGAGACGAGTAGCGCGGAGGAGGCGGCGCTGCGGGTGCGGGAGGTGGCGGAAACGGTGCAGCAGGCGTTGGGGGATGAGTATGTTTTTGCCATGGACAAGGCGGCTGCTTTGGATGCGTCCAGTCAGGGTTTCCTGGTGATTCAGGCGTTGATCAGTGTTTATGGCTTGACGGCACTGGGGATTGTGGGGCTGCTGGTGCATACGTTGGTGATGACGAATGTGCAGGAGCAGCGGCGGGATATGGCGATTTTGCGTATTTTGGGCAGCCAGCGCCGTTATCTTTTCCAACTGGTGATTGCCGAGGTAATGGTGATGGGGGCGATTGGGGTGATTTTGGGGGCGATCTTGGGGCAGGCGTTGACGCGGTATGTGGTTGTGCCGGCAATTGCACATCAAATGACGTTAGCCGGACTGACTTTTCGCTTGCAGCCTCAGGTGACGTTGGGGACGATAATGCCGGCATCTATCGCCACCTTTGCCGTCCTCATCATCAGCACCCTCAAGCCCGCCCAGGAAGCCTCGCGCACCAAAGTCATGCACGCCATCAACCCCAGCGTCGCCGACAACCTGCAAATCGAAGACCTGGCCCGCCTCCGTGAACGCCGCCCCGACGGCAAACTCTTCCTGGCCGGCCTCATCCTCCTCCTCATCTTCGCCCTTATCGCCGGCTTCCAGGTCATCGACGCCTTTGGCAACCCCGCCCTACAAGTCGTCTTCATCCTGGCCGCGCTGGGCGTACTCGTGCTGGGCGTCGGCCTCATCTTCTTCATCACCACCGTTCCTTTTGAGCGGCTGGCGCTGCTGGTGATGCGACTGGTCGCCCCGCGTCTGACCTACTTCGCCAGCCGCAACGTGGGGCGCGGCCAACTGCGAAACACCCTCATCTCCCTCCTTGTGCTATTTAGCGGCGTGCTACCCAGCTTCCTGGCGACCCAGGTGGCCCTGGACCAGGCGAATTTGCCCGGCTCGGTGCGGCTGCGCTGGGGCGCGCCTGTGGGCATTCGCGTCTCCGGCACGTGGCTGCCCGAACCGGAAGCCGCCACTTATCGCCTGCGCCCCAGCTTCCTCACGGATGACTTGGAGGCTGTTCCGGGCATTGATCGCACGGCGGGGCTTTCGCATAGTTACTCCTCCCGCCTGACGGACCCCATCGGCCTACGTGGAGCGGGGGTGACGGTGATCGGCGTGAGCGGGCGGCTGCGGGAGGTGGCTTATCCCGACCTGGTGGAATTTGTAGCCGGCAGCCCGCGGGCGCTGGACGATATTCTCGCGGACCCTCAGGCGATCATTATCAGCGAGGGGCTGGCGGAGGAACTGTCGGCGACGGTGGGCAATGAGTTGAAATTGGAGGGGGCGGGGCGGGACCATACGGTGGTGGTGCATGTGGTGGGGGTGGCAAGGCGAATTGCCGGCATTGACAACATCGGCCGCAGTCGCATTCAAGCCCGTTCCGGCAGCACCGTCCTCCTCTCGCTGGATGGCTTCCGCGCCCTCAAAACCCCACCCGACCTGCCCCTGCCACCCGCCGACGATCCCATCCTGGCCCGTGTCATTGCCACCACCACGCCCGGAGCCGTGGCGCAGGACGTGCTGGACGACCTCAACCAGCGGTACGCCACCAAACTCAACCTGCGCATCAACCTGATGGAAACCGACCTGGCGCGCAGCGAGCGCGGACAGGCCACACAGCGTATTTTCCTCATTGCCCTCACCCTGATCTCCTTCACCACGGCGGTCTTCGGTGTCTTTGCCGTCATCTACGTCACCATCTACGCCCGCCGCATCGAAATTGGCATGTTAAAAGCGATGGGCATGCGACGGCGCGACCTGACGGGGATGCTCGTCATCGAAGCGATCACGATGACGCTGGGCGCGGCGCTGGCAGGCATCGCCGCCGGGGCGACGATGGGATACGTCGCCACCTATGGCAACTACATTTTGCAGCAGCGCCCCGTTGTCTTTGCCGTGGACACAACGGTGATGCCGCTGATTGTGGTCATGGTGGTGCTGGCCAGCATGATTGGCGCGGTTTTTTCGGCGCGGCGGATCGTGAAGCGACAGGCTGTTGAGATTTTGCGGATGCAGTAAATACAGCGGCACTTACAAAAAGACGGGAAACTTCGGTTACCGTGCAATAAAGGACTTGCGATGAAGCGGTATTTCATTTTGTGTTTGACTTTAATGGCGCTGGTGCTGGGTGGATGCCGGCAATCTTCCTCACGCCTCTCTACCACACCCACGCCCAACGCCTCCGCGAACACCCCCACGCCACAACCCACCCGCGCCGCGCAAACAGGCGTCACCGTCCTCGCCGAAGGGCAAATCGTGGCCGTCAATCCGGTGCTGCCCCTGGGCTTCCAGACCGGTGGGCATTTGCTCACCCTGGCCGTCCAGGCTGGCGACACCGTCGCCGCCGGAGACTTGATTGCCACACTCGCCGACGACGCCCTGCAAGACGCCGTCACCAACGCGCAGTTGCAACTGGCGCAGGCGGAAAACAGCCTGGCGCAGGCGCAGGCCTCCCTGGACACGCTGCGGAATTGGGAGGCGGACGAACTGGCTGTTGCCGCGGCGGAAGCCAACCTGGCGGCGGCGGAAGCCGGTTACCAGGCGGCGCAGGCGCAAGACGCGGCAGCCGGCAACACCCTCACCTCCGCCCGCATCTCCGTGGACCAGGCGCGCCAGGGCGTGGCCGACGCCCAAGAAGCCTACGATACGGCCTGGGACCCGGCGCGGGATTGGGAACTGAATGACCCCTTCCGCGCGGATCGCCTGAAAGCGGAGCGGGACGCCACCACCCGCCGCCTGGAGGGGGCACGCCAAAACCTGGAAGTGGCGCAGGCGCAGTACAACCTGGCCCTGGCCGGCCTGCAAGATGACGCCGCCCTCAAGGCGCGCGTCTCCGTGGTCACGGCGCAGCAATCGTTGGATCAGGCTCGGCGCGGCCCCACGGAGGCGGACATTGCCGCCGCGGAGTTGAAAGTGGAGCAAGCGGAGCTGGCGCGGGAGCAAAGCGAATTCTCTCTGGCGCAGGCGCAAAAGGCGCTGGCGCAGGCACGGCTTTTGGCGCCGTGGGGCGGAACCATTCTCTCCGTGGAGGTGGCTGCGGGCGCACTGGTGGGCACGGGTTCGCCCATCGTGACGTTGCTGGACACCAATCATCTTCAGTTTCAGACGACGAACGTGAGTGAACGGGACCTGGCGCAGATTGTGGCCGGGTTGCCGGTGGAGATTGTGCTAAAAGCGTTTCCGGATCAGCCTGTGGCGGGGCGCGTGGCGCGGGTGGCGCCGCAGGCGTCGGGCGCGGTGGGGGATGCGGCTGTTTTTGCGGTAATGATTGACTTGCCGCCGACGGACCTGGCGCTGCGTCCGGGCATGACGGGGCGGGCAGAAATCAGGGAGTAGTCGCGCAAACACAAATGCGACGCACTGGCCCCAAGTGCGTCGCATCTCAAAACCTTCGAAATTCGTTCTTCGTGACGGGCGCTACCCTTCGCCTTGCGAGATCCAGGCCCCTAATCCAATCACACCCAATCCCACGGCTCCGAGGACGACAACCCCCATCACAACGACCAGAACCAGCGTGATCAGGCCGAGAACAACGCCCAATGAGACGGCGTCGTCCTGTCCTTCACTAATTTGCACGGGAACGGGTTGTTCCGTTTCTGTTTCCGTGGTGACGGTGGTGGCGTGTTCGCCTTCGCCGGTGGCCTCTTCTTGTGCGTGGACGAGCAAGGGGCGGGCGGCCAGCAGGCCAAAGAGCAGCAGCAGGGGGATGAGCAAGAAGCGGGGGGAACGTCGTGTCCGCATGGGGTCGTTTTCTCCTATGACCGACCGGAGTCGGGCGTGCAAGCATTGTTGTTTAGCGTGGCGTATCGCGCGAGCGAGAACCGCGCAAATTATACTGTGCCGCGCGGTTCCTTCCAACAACTGCCTGTTTTCACGGGAGCGAGTTAGAATCTCGCTCAACGGAATTCGAGTCTCATTTTCGTAGCAGTGCTTCGATGCTGCCGGATTGGGGCAGCGCTGTATGTGTTTGCACGGGCGTCAGGGCAAGCCCGCCGCCGGAAAAGGCGACGTAGTAGAGCCAGTAGGAAATGCCGAAGCTCTCCAACCCCTCATCGCCATAGACCCACATGTTCCAGACGTAGGGGACGCCTGGGCTGAAGCCGGGTGGGAGTTCGCCGAGGACGTAGCTGCCAACGTAGCCGAGTGGGGGAGCGGTGTAGAAGTAGGGGGCGCCATCGTCATAGTCATACAGGTTGAATTCGTAGCTGTCGTTGGGTGTGGCGGTGCGGCGGTCCCAGGTGAAGGTTGCCGGCATTCCGACGGTTGCGCCGGGTGCGGGGGAGAGCATTTCGACATTGGCGACGTCGAAGTCGCCGATGTGGATGGCTGCTCCCCCGTTGTAGGATGTGAGGTCGCGCGAGCCCCAAACATAGAGGCGGTTAGGGTTGTCCTGGTTCAGGAAGAGGACGTAGTATCGTTGGTTCGCGCCGAGCGAGGGGCTGCCGGTGAAGGAGAAGACGCCGTTGGCGTCGGTGGTGGTGCTGGCTTTGGTGGACCATTCGCTGCCGTTGTAGAAGCGTAGGTCGAGGGGGACGCCGCCGGCGGGGCTGCCGTTTTCGGTGACGCGGCCGTTGATGCCGGGGGTGGGTTGGGCGTAGTGTAGTGCCGGCATAAACAAAGCAAAATCCGCGTTTGTTCGGGCGGCGACGGCGGAGAACAACCCGTCGGCGAATACGGACAGCGCCAGCAGCAGCATGACAACAAGATACGTTTTGCGTAGACGAAACATGGAACCTCCCAAAATATATGCTTATGGCTCGTACAAAATCAACTTTGGATTATCCAAAAAGCAAGAACCGTTCCCGCGCATCCGTCAATTCCCGCGCGAAGCCTCTATTGACGGATGCGCCCTTACGGCTTTTTTGCTCCCGGCCCCTGTTCGTGGAGACCGGTAAGCAACCCGATCAATAACAGAAACAGGGTGACAAGGCCCGCGCCTGCTTCTTCCCGCCAGCAAACCACCATTGGCGTTAATAAAGTAAGGGTGCGCCGCATTTTTTTTGTAGCCATGCGGCGCGCTGCTGATAGGAAAGGTCGCGTAGGTGCGAGGGCGTGTATTTTACGATGCGGCGGGCGGCTTGTCGAAGTCGTGGAACTCGTTGCCGTGTATCCGCGAAAGAATGTCTAGCGCGGCGGCGGCGCCGTCGCCGGCGGAGATGATGGCCTGGCTGCGGTTGACGCGGGTGCTGCGCCCGACGATGTATAAGCCTTCTACGCCGCAGCGCCCGTCACGATCTACGGGAATGCCGGCATCCCCCTTGAGCAGTCCAAAAGCAACGGCCAGTTTCGACGCCTTGCCTTCGGCGAGGACGACGTAATCCGCTTCATGTTTTGCACCATCCTCGGTGGTGACGACGAAGCCCTGCTCTGCCTGGGCAATGGCCGCAACCGCCTGATCGCGCAAATCCGCGCCGAACGAAGCGACCTGCTCACGCGCTATTTGTTGGAAGTCCGTGCCCGTCATCTCCGGAATGCCCAGATAGTTGAGCAGGAGCGCGTAGTGCATGGCCGTTTTGTCCTGGGCAAAGACGATAGTATCAACGCCGTTTTTCGCCAGGAAAAGGGCAGCGCTTAGTCCGCCAGGGCCATCGCCGATAATGATTGCTTTTGTCATGGGGTATCTCCTAGAAAGACGAATGATGAAGAACGAAGGGTGAATCTTCATTTCCCACGGCTACTCGCCGTTTACTGCGCTACGGTTTGTGCCGCTATTATTATCCATTATGGGCGGTTGTTCAAATCAAATGCCAAATTTCGGGCCAACGACGAAACAAAACGCGGAAATTTTTACTTGACGAACCTTCCTGGAAGCTCAATTTCGCTCCCAAACCTTACGCCTTCTACCTCGGCCGGCGCGACCCGGAAAATCCCGCCCTGCGACACGAAGTCCCCTTCACCCTCCACGACAATGCCGGCCTCCTCAGCGCCGAAGTGCTGGACTTCTCCGACTGGGAAATGGGACAAACCCCTACCCCCTGGATGCCTACCTGGACTCCCCCCGCCGTGAGCGCATTCAGCGGCGCCGTCACCTACAATTACCCCATCGCCGTGCCCCCTGGCCGGCGCGGGTTGCAGCCCCAAGTCTCCCTCAGCTACAACAGCCGCAACCTGGATGGCGCCATTCACGACCCGGACTTTGGCCTCGTGGCTACCGGCTGGTCATTGGCGCAAATCAGCATTCTCCGTACCGGCGTCAACATGAAGGTGAGCGACTCGAATCCCGACAAATGGTACGTGCTGCGGCACCCTGACGAGTTCCGCCTCCTGCTCAACGGCACAGGGCACAAGCTCGTGCCCGCGGGCGACACTATGGGGGACAGTGTGCGCTACTATGCTGAGGACGCGCCGCAGTTGCGTATCTACCGCTACTTCGATGAGGCCGCCCTCAACTACGACAAACTGTTCTGGCTCGTGGACACACCCGATGGCACACGTTATCGCCTTGGATACACGACCGACAGTGAAGAATACCAAAACGCGGGCGCCGTCTGGAACCTGGAAATCAGCGGCCATCGCGGTCTGGATACCGGTTCCGACACAGAACCCAGCCCGCGCACCAGTTCCGGGATGGCGTGGCACGTGGACACGGTCACCGATGCGTTCGGCAACCAGATGAACGACACCTACAACACCAAAGAGGTGGAGGAAACATACCACTATTTCAATTCCGAAAGCGGCGACACCATCGTCACCACCGTCGCCACGGCCAAGAAGCGGCTCTACGCCATCGAGTACAACTACCCCAATGTGATTACAAGCCTGCCGCCGGGCAAACACGTCAATCGCTTCAGCAGCAGCCCCGCCAGTCGCATCGAGTTTCGCGCCGCCAACGACGGCCAGGCGGCGCACGCCATTGACCCTATCACGAGCATCTACGTCTTCCACGCCGACCTGGACAATCCGATGGCTGAGCCTGGAGGCAGCGCTATTCTGGACAGGTTGCGTGTACAATTTCTGTCGTGTTCATGCCACTTTGGAAGGAACGCCAGCCATGGCGGCTGGTCTGACGGAGGAGGTTGGGTCGGTGCGCGAACTGCTTTTTTGCTTCGCTATCCGACCCGAATCACTCCACGCTAATTTGTAGTCCTACCGGAATAAATTATGATCCCTGAAATATATATATCATTAGTAATAGAAGAAGATGCTGTAGACGATAAACTTCTAGCCTTATTAAAGGAAATGGGTGCTACAGAATCCTGGTTCAAAGGGCAGCCCAAAGGTAAAACTATTCTTACCCACGAAAGCAACGGCTGTAAATTTAGCGCTGAATCTCAACCTACTACAGATTTTTACACTGAGAGAGTTATAAGTGACTTTTGGAATCACATAAAACTAAATAAAAAAGAGTTAGTCGAAATTATTCAAAAAAACGATCTAGCCCCTATATTTTCCGTAATCGTGTATGTTGTTGATACAGTGCCCAGTATTCATCTTGAAAACACGCTTTTGAAAGAGTTGGCACAAGTCAACATCGGAATAGATATAGACGTGATTATTCGAAAGAAACAGTAGCTCCTGTTCCGATGAGGCTTTTTTCAACTTGGAACTGAGCGCGTTCCTACCTTATCCTGGCATACCAGGCTGGTGGGAATGTGGATAACTGGAACATCCCAGTTACCCACAATTCCACAGCCTCTACTACGGCGGCAGCCCTCCCACCAGCCGTTGCGCTGGCAGCACAGTAACAATCCAATCTTGTCGTTGTCGCGCAGCCGTTCGCGGAGCAGTTAACGTCTCGGCCTCATCTACTACAACGCGCGGTACTACATCCCCGGCGTGGGCCGGTTTGTGAATGCGGATACGATTGTGCCGGATGCCGGCATTCCCCAAACCCTCAATCGCCACGCCCTCAATCAATATGTGGATAAACGCGGGAAGCATTTAGGACATTGGTTCAAGGCATCCGGGTGTTTCCTCGTGATTTTTATCGCCCGGCTTCGCGCTTTTTGTCACTTTTCCCGGAGAGATGCCCCTTTTAGGATAATGGGGGGGAGGGGGTTGTTTAGGTTGCCGGCATTCTATAACTCCTGGTGACAGGGACGGGTTCTAAGATCGGATGGGTGTTAAACCGTTACCGTTATTCCTCCTTTCTGGCCTGCTGATGGTTTTGCTCGCGGGCTGTCGGGCCAGTGAGCCAACCGTGACGCCGACTGTTCCGCCTGTGCCGACTCCCTCTGCCGAACTTGCCGGCACGGACGTTATGCCGGCATTTCCTCCCCCCTCAACCGCTCCCGAAATCTATTGGCCCACCACCACCTGGCGCGCCAGCCTGCCCGAAGCGCAGGGCGTGGACACGGAAAAACTGGCGGACCTGTTCGACTTGATTGCGGAGCGGGACGCGCCGATAGATGGACTGCTCATTGTACGCCACGGTTACGTTATCTCTGAGGCGTACTTTTATCCCTACGCAGCGAACATTCCTCATGCCCTGGCTTCGATCACGAAAAGCGTGGTCAGCACGCTGGCGGGCATCGCTTTGGCGCAGGGGCAGATACCCGATTGGGATGCGCCCGTTCTCTCCTATTTCCCTGACTATGCCATACAGAACCGGGATGCGCGCAAGGAGAGCCTACAGATTACCCATCTGCTGATGATGACGACGGGGTTGGACTGGCCGGAGAGCAGCAAGCCGTATGGCAGCATCGGCAATCCCGTGAACCAGATGATGGCCAGTGACGATTGGGTGCGGTTTGTGCTGGACCGTCCTCTGTTCACGGACCCGGGCGCGCGCTTCAACTACAATTCCGGGGCGTCTCATTTGTTAGGGATTTTGGTGGGGCGGGCCGTGGATATGCCGCTGCCGGCATTTGCCGCGGATAACCTGTTCCATAAACTGGGCATCAGGGACGTCTCCTGGGCCACAGATAATCAAGGGCGCGCGTTCGGAGGCGGCGGACTGTATTTGACGCCGCGTGACCTGGCGAAACTGGGCTATCTTTATTTGCATCAGGGGGTGTGGGAGGAGGAAACGATTGTGCCGGCATCCTGGATCACCCGGGCCACGACCGGCCATATCGAAACGCCCGGTGAGGATACCTACGGCTACCAGTGGTGGATCAGTCCCCAGGGTTATTACAAAGCCGTTGGGCATGGCGGGCAGTATTTGTTCGTCGTGCCGGAGGCCGACCTGCTACTGGTTGTGGTGAGTGGCTTGCCCGCAAGAGACGAAGGATTGCCCGAATCGTTACTGCGGTTTTATGTGATGCCGGCCATTCTCTCCGACGACCCACTGCCCCCCAACCCCACCGCCAACGCCCGCCTCGCGCAAACGATCACCGCCGTGGCCGCCCCGAATCCTAAACCCGTGCCGCCCCTGCCGCCGCTGGCCGCGCAAATCTCCGGCCAGGTCTACGAACTGAACCCCAACGCCCTCGATTGGCAGCGTTTTTCCCTCACCTTTGACGAGGACGGAACGGAAGCGGAACTGGTGCAAACTTTCGCCACGGATACCTTCACCACCACCATTGGCCTGGACAACGTTTTTCGTCTCAACGAAGCGGATGGCATTCGTAGCGGCGTGCGCGGCTACTGGCTGGACGCGAACCAGTTTGTGGTGGAGCAGCGCGTGCCGGGCGAAATTGATCGGTTGCAAGTGACCATGCAATTTGCCGGCAACGAAGCCATCATCACGTTGCGTTGGGTGGTGGCGAGTTATACGCGACGGGTGACAGGACAAAGAGTTGAGGAATAATCGGATGAGGCGAACGGTCCCTGATTTTGGGGCTGTTGGGGCGCATGGTTGGACGTGTGATGCCGGCACAAGGAGAACAAAATGAACGATCGCGTATTGATCACGTATGCTACAAAACATGGCGCAACGGCGGAAATCGCCGAAAAAATCGGCCAGGTATTGGGTCAGGCGGGGTTGCGGGCGGATGTGATGTCCGTGGAGCGCGTCACCGATTTGACACCCTACCAGGCCGTCGTCTTGGGCAGCGCCGTCTACATCGGGCAATGGCGCAAGGAGGCCGTGAAATTCCTCACGACCCATGAGGCCATGCTGGCCGTGCGCCCCCTCTGGCTCTTCTCCAGTGGACCGACTGGGGAAGGGGACCCGGCGGAACTCCTGCAAGGCTGGCGCTTTCCCGAAGCGCAAAAAGCCATTATTGAGCGTATTCAGCCGCGAGATGTGGCCGTATTCCACGGCGAAATAGACGTGGAGGATCTGAATCTGCTGGAAAAATGGGTGAGCAAGAACGTTAAAGCTCCGCTGGGTGATTTCCGCGATTGGGAGGCCATCACCGCCTGGGCGGTGGCGATTGCCGAGGCCCTCCAGCCGCGGGAATAGGCGCAAATGGCCGCGGAGATGCCCGGCTAGTACTGCCTTTCCGGAAGCGATTGCCTGAGCATCCGGGAAGGTTTGAAGGATGGAGAAATGACAGTGCAGTTGACCAGTGAACAGGTCTGGCAAGTGATTGAGAAAGAGTTATTCGGTGTGTTGGGGATGGTTAGCGCCCGCGGGGAGGGGCGCACGGTGGGCATTATCTACGTCGTGCGCGACCGCAAGCTGTACATCGGGACGGAAAAGGATGCGTGGAAGGTGCGCCACGTCGCCCGTAACCCCCAGGTATCCATGACCATCCCTATCGCCAAGCGTATTCCCTTTATGCCCTGGATGAGGATTCCGGCGGCGACTATTACTTTTGCCGGCACAGCCCGCGTGATCCCCGGACAAGAAGCGCCGCGCGACTTGGTGCAAGCGGTCTTTCGCTCCGTGGCCGACGATCCGGGGCAGGTGGCCGATTATTGCCTGATCGAAGTGACGCCGGAAAAGGAGTTCGTCACTTATGGCGTGGGGATTCCCCTGATGCAGATGCGCCACCCGGACAAAGCTCGCGGGCGCGTGCCGGTCGGGTAGGCATAGGGCGCGGATAAACCAAGAACCCGCCCTCGCGCATCCGTCCATTCCCGAGCGAAGCCTCTATTCGTAACCGATGCGCCCTTACCTTATCCTACGAATTCCGGCTCAGGTTCGGGGGCGAGGGTGGCCTGGCGCTGTTCAATGCGGCGGCGCAATTTGTCCGGCCACTGGCTGATGTCTTCCGCCGGATAAATGGGCAGGGCGGGGCCATCCTGTTGCAGCAGATCGGCGGTGCGGCAGTGGAGGATTTGCCGCGCCGCTTGCAGGCCGGAAGCGGTAACGCCGGCCACGCCGTGGGAGAGGGTGCTGGCCCCGACCATGTAGAGGCCGGGGATTTCGCCACGAGTGGGGAATGCGCCCGGCCCGACCTGGAAGCGGCTTTTTTCGATGCCGTAGAGGTTGCCGGCGGTGGCTTCCAGGTAGAACTGGTTGGTCAACGGTGTGCCCAGGTCGCAAAAGACGACGTGGTCGCGGAAGCCGGGAACGAGGTCGTCCAGGCGGGCCAACATGTGGTCTATGAGGCGTTCTTTCAACGATTGGTAGGACGTGCCGCGTTGGCCGCTGGGTTCGTTGGCCCATTTGCGGAAGGCGTCGTAGCCGACGAAGGTGAAGGCTTCCAGGGTGTGGTGGCCGCTGTGCATTTTGGAGGGGTCTTTGAGGGTGGTGGCGGTGAGGAAAATTGCCGGCACGCGCTCAGCCCGCAGCGCTTCATCCGTCATCCCCTGGCGATAGATTCCGTCCAGGTCGTTGTGCGCGTAGAACCAGTAGTTGCCGGAATCCAGCCCGGCGGCGCGCAGGTCCATGTCCACGGCCACGAACAGGCTGAGGGCGGACACGGAGTAGCGCACCCGATCCAGTTTGCGCTGGAGCCGGGAGGAGAGGTTTTCCCGTCCTATCAATCGCCCGAAGGTGACTTCCGGGTCGGCGTTGCTGATGATGGTGTTGGCGCGGATTTCGCTGCCGTCACCGAGGCGCACGCCGATGGCTTTGCCATCTTCCAGCAGGATGCGCTCTACGCGGGTTTCCAGGCGGAGTTCGCCGCCGGCGCGCTTGAGGGCGCGCACGAAGGCGCGGGGGATGGCGAAGCCGCCGCCAATGGGGTAGTAACCGCCGTCGAAGTAGTGGTGGATAATGCCGGCATGTACCGGAGCCGACACCAGCGACAAAGGCATCCCATGATCCCCCGCCTGCCCCGCCAGAACCGCCTTCAAGAAGGGGTCCGACACATAATGGTTCAGCATCGCCTGGCCGGACCGCCACGCCCAACGCACCGCGTTTGGGGCCGTCAGCGGCAGCTTGACCACGTCTACCACACCGCGCAGCCGCGCCAGCCGGCTCAACTCCTGTGGCAAACTATCCACCGCCTCAAAAAAGGCGGCAATCCCCTTGCTTTCATGCGGGAAACGCGCCTTTAGCTTTTCTTCATAAGCGGCACGCCCCTTGGGAATGTCAAAACGCTGCGCGCTGGCTCCCGTTTCCCCCACCAGAATATGGTCGTAGCCATCCGGGTTGATCTCGCTAAAGGCCAGGTCCCGCGACACCCCCAACCCTTCGTAAATCTCCCGCATGTGGCCGCCCGGACCGATGCCGCCAATATAATGCACGCCGGGGCTAAAGCGATACCCTTCCAGCGTGAACGAGTGACACCAGCCGCCGGCCACATAATGCTGCTCACAAACAAGTACCTTCTGCCCCGCCTGTGCCAGGCACAAGGCTGCCGTCAGGCCGCCGGCCCCTGAACCAATCACCACGACATCGTAATCAATTCCCATAGTCGTACTCCTTTGTACGTTTGCGAGCGCCTCTTGCCTTTCTCAAGCGTTGGCGAAAAGGGTGAGGGCGAGCCAGCCGATGGTCAGGCCCGCGGCCAGGACGAGCAGAAGCATGATGCTCAGTAGAATGTAGGAGCGCGAGGGGTCGCGCCACCAGAGCCGATAAGTGATGACGCTGCCCAGCAGCCCGATCAGGGCAACGGGACAGAGCAGCAGCAGCATTTCGGGATGATTTTGCCAGGGCACGGCGGCCATGCTTCCGCTTTCCGCCGTCAACATCCAGTAGCCCATCAAGCAGGCCAGCAGCAGGGCGACGACTGCGCCGATGAGGACCATTTCTGTCGTGTTCAGCGGCGGCGGCGCGGGCTGCCAGTTGTCCTGGCGGTCGCTATCCCGCGGCGGCGCGAGGGCCGCCCCGCAGACCTGGCAACTTCGCCGAAAAGCGGCGTTGCGATGCCCGCAGTTGGCGCAAACAATGCGATTAACCATGACGTCTACCTGCCGAAACGCATAACAGGTGCGCTAACGCGGCGACGCTTCGATACGCCTGATGTGCGTCGTATTATGACATGGGCGGTGCGGCTTTGCCAGCGGCTCCCGCGTGGGAGAGATGGTGTGTCCGGATCAGGGGCTGCTGGCGTCATAGCCGTGGTGGAAATAGCCGATGATCCATAGCCCGGCGATGAAGCAGAGTGCGAAGAGGCTGTAGAATGCGAGTTGAATGGCGGCGGAGGGGGATGCGCCGATGGGGTTGCCCGGATGGAAGAAGCGGGGCGCGAGGAGGAGGGAGGTGGTGAGGTAGAGGGCGACGAGCAGGTGCAGCCCGCCTTGTATGCGGGGCCGCCGGAACCAGGTGTGCAGCACCTGGGCGATGATGGCGGCGGCCAGGACGCGCAGCATGGCGCTGGTGCGGGGTTCCTGCCAGAGGATGCCGCCCCAGTTGATGATCTCGGCCCAGAGGCTGATGAGGGTGGCGGCGGCGAAGAAGCCTAGCCCGACGCGGCTGAGGGTGGTGAGCCAGTTTTGCACGCCGGGGTTTTCGCTGATGAGGAGGATGAGGCCGAGAATGCCGGCAATCACCAACTGCAACATCCCCGTCCACGTCAACGCCACATGTACGTATACAATTTTGATCCCCTCACCCAACGTCCGGTCCACGGGAGCCAGCCAGATAACCAGCCCCATAATCACCATCAATCCAACCAGAACGGGTGCGGCTACCCGGACATAAGGGACAGGCTCATGGTGCGAGGTTTGTGTAGGAGCCATAGCGGAAATCCTCCGAGAAAGTAGTGGTGAGTGGCGAGTGGCGAGTGGCGAGTGTGCGAGTGGCGAGTGTGCGAGTGGCGAGTGTGCGAGTGGCGAGTGTGCGAGTGGCGAGTGTGCGAGTGTGGCGAGTGTGCGAGTGGCGAGTGTGCGAGTGGCGAGTGTGCGAGTGTGCGAGTGTGCGAGTGGCGAGTGGCGAGTGTGCGAGTGGCGAGTGTGCGAGTGGCGAGTGTGCGAGTGGCGAGTGTGTGGCGAGTGGCGAGTGGCGAGTGTGCGAGTGGCGAGTGTGCGAGTGGCGAGTGTGCGAGTGGCGAGTGTGCGAGTGGCGAGTGTGCGTGGCGAGTGTGCGAGTGGCGAGTGGCGAGTGGCGAGTGTGCAGTGGCGAGTGTGCGAGTGGCGAGTGTGCGAGTGGCGAGTGTGCGAGTGGCGAGTGTGCGAGTGTGCGAGTGGCGAGTGTGCGCGAGTGGCGAGTGTGCGAGTGGCGAGTGTGCGAGTGGCGAGTGTGCGAGTGGCGAGTGTGCGAGTGGCGAGTGTGCGAGTGGCGAGTGTGCGAGTGGCGAGTGTGCGAGTGGCGAGTGGCGAGTGGCGAGTGTGCGAGTGGCGAGTGTACGCGCACCCTTCCGCCCTCATACCCCATACCTCATACCTCATACCCCATACCCCATACCTCACCCCTCACCCCTCATACTTCACGCCGCCATCCCGTTGCCAGTCGCTTCCAGTTGAATGATTCCACCGAAAGCAGGTTGTTGGGCTGGAAGAAGCGCGCCGCGAGGGTGATGAACAGGTAGGCGGTGAGGGCCAGGCCGGCCAGGCTGACCAGGATTTGCCACAGCGGCACCTGGGCCACGGCGATGCGCGTGACCATGGCGCTGGGGGCGCTGAGGGGGAAGAGGCTGAGCGATACGGAGAGTCCCCCGTGGGGGCTGTCCAGGAATTCTCTAGCAAACATGAGGGTCGGCAGCAGCGGCAGGACCAGCATCCACGTGACCTGGCTGCCTTCGCGCGCGGTGGGGGCAATGGCGCCTGCGGCGGCCATGATGGAGGCGTAGGTCAGGTAGCCAAAGAGGAGGAATAGCACGGCCCAGATGAAGAAGCTGGGGGGGAAGCTGAGTTGGGCGGCGCTGAGCCAGATGGCGCTGCGTTGCAGCATAAAGATGCCGCCGCCAAACCAGATGAGCAGTTGCACCAGGGCGACGATGGTGAGGCCCATGATCTTGCCCATCATGAGCTGCCGCGGTTTGACGCTGAGGAGCAGTATTTCCACGACGCGGTTTTCTTTTTCGGCGGTGACGCTTTGCAGCATGTAGCCGCTGACGATGAGGAGGATGAAGTAGTAGATGTAGGGGACAATGGTGGCGACCAGTTCCGCCTGGGCGCGTTCACCGCTGCTTTCCGCCGTGGCGGGCTGCAAGGCGTGTTGTCTGGCGAGGACACCGGGCGTGGGGTTGGAAAGGGCGATAGCCAGCGCGCCATCGCCGGTGAGGTTGTAGTCGAGAAGGTAGTTGAGCATCCACTCGTTGCTGCTGCTGAAGGCGACGCTGTTATCGCCGCCGCTGAGCAGGTGGAAGTCGGGGGCGTAGATGCGGATGTTGCCGCTTTCCAGGTAATCGGCGGAGACGACGACGATTTGATCAACGCGGCCTGCGTCCAGGTCGGCGCGGGCGGTGGCGAGGTCGGCGTAGGGGAGGAAAACGTCAGGGGGCAGTTCGGGGGGGAAGCCGTGGACCAGGTTTGCCTGGTCTACGAGGGCGACATGGGGCAGCGTTACGGGGGCTGTGTCGGTTTGTTCGTTTTGGGTTGCGGCATCGCTCTCTTGCAGGACGTAGTAGCCGTTGAGGAGGATGAGGAATGCCGGCATTAAAAATGTCATCACCCAGAACGAACGCTTGCGCAGCGTCGTCACAATTTCGTGTTTGAGGACAAGCCAGATGGTTTGCATGGGTTGATCCTTTAGCCGCGCAGCGCCGCCATAACGCTGCGCAGATTTAGCGGCTGCCCGTAGTGCAGCATACCGGCGCGGAAAACGCGCGCCGCGGCGGCGATCATGACTATCGTGGTTCCTACGAGGATGATCCAGCTTGCTACCAACTGCCAGGTGGGAACCGTGCCTAATCCCCAGCGCAGGGAGATAGTGAGGAAGGCACTGGTGGGAAAGAGGGAGAGAAATGTGACCAGCGGGCTGTTGGGGGATTGCAGCAGGGCGGGCAGGACGAGCATGGGAATGATGAAGAGGAAGTTCAACAAGCCGGCAATTTGCTGCCCCTGTTGAAATTCGGTGACGGCGCTGCCGATGGCCACCATGATGGCGGAGATGAGACCGTAGGCGGGAAAGAAGAAGAGGCCCATCACGCCCAGGTAGGCCCAGGGAACCTGCACCCCTTGTAATTCTGGCACGTAGGGGGTGGCGACTTTGAGGGCGATGATCACCGTGATCAGGTAGATGCCCAACTGCGTTAAGGCCGCCGCCAGCAATCCCAGGGCTTTGCCGCCGATCAACTGCCGCGGCGTGATGGACGTGAGCATAATTTCCATCGTGCGGTTCTCTTTCTCGTCGGCGACCACGCGCAGCATGTAGCCCGACGCCGTCATGGTGGCGACGAAGAAGAAGATGCTGCCGACGATGGGCAAAATAATGTTGACGACGCCTTGCTCGCTGAATTGTCGCCCGCTCACCGTGTCTTCCACGATCATGTGCGGACCATCGAGCAGTCGTGTCTGGTAGTTTGCCGGCATATTCCGTACCAGATTGACGCGCACAAAGTCATCAAAATCCCCCCAGGCGCTGTTGCCCGGAGCCTGCCTCTCGTAATAAAGATCGACAACGCGGTTTCCCGGATAATCCGGCGGGAAAACGAACACCGCCTGCACCTGGCCGCTGCGTAGCGCATCCAGGGCGCTGGCCTCGTCCGGAAAGGCCGTTATGTGAATGCGTTTTTCGGCATCGGAGACCGTCGCTTGCAGCGATTCGTCGAGAATGTGCGCGTTGTCCACGTAACCGATGGGCTGTTTGTTCTCCCGCGCCAGTTCCACGGCGATGACCAGGCCGATGAGGAGGGAAAATCCCAGAGGGATGGCCAGAGTGGTGAGGAGAAATGCGCGCCGCGCCACCATGCGCCGATATTCGTGTCGCATGACCAGCCAATAGTTAAGCATTGTTCCCCTCCCTGGCGTGTTCGGCGGCGGGGCGCTCGGAAACAACCGTGATGAAGATGTCGTCCAGCGAGGGTTCCGCCAGCTCGAATCGCTCAATATGGACGTCGGGACGCGCGGCCAGTTCGCGCAGCACGGTTTGCGAGTCCGCGCCGGCGGCCAGCGCCAATTGCCAGGAGCCGTTGTGGTGGCGCGCTTCCAGGACGCCGGGAATCTGGTCGAAGTTGCCGCTGCCGTCGAGGGAAATGGCATTGCCGGCAAAATTCCGCTTAATCTCGTCCACTTTGCCATACAAAACCGTTCGCCCCTCGTCAATGAGGACAATCCGGTTACACAATGCTTCCACCTGATACATCTGGTGCGTGGACATGATGATGCTCCTTCCCGCCAGCCGCTGCTCGTCGAGAATGTCCTTCACCAGGCGCGTGTTCACGGGGTCTAACCCGGAAAACGGCTCGTCAATGACGATCAGGTCCGGCTCGTGCAGCAGCGTGGCGATGATTTGCGCCTTTTGCTGCATGCCCTTGCTCAGTTCCTGTACCTTTTTTTGCCGGTGTTCCGCCAGATCGAACCGCTCCAACCACTCCCCCAGGCGGGCGCGCACGGTGCGCTCATCCAGTCCTTTGAGGGTTCCCAGGTAGATGAGGGTGTTCTCCAGTTTCAGGTCTTTGTAGAGACCGCGGTCTTCGGGCAGGTAGCCAATTCGTCGCTTGCGCTCCAGGTCTAGTGGTCCCCCGAGTACGCTGATCGTGCCGGCATCTGGCTTAAAAATATCCATCACCATGCGGATTGTCGTGGTTTTGCCGGCACCATTTGGCCCTAGTAGGCCAAAGATCTCGCCCGCCTCCACCGCAAAAGAAACATCTGCAACTGCGTGCACGCTGCCAAACCGCTTGGATAGATGAGAAACGTCGACGGTGTGCATAAAAGTCTCCTTTGAAAGCACCTTGCCAGGCGATTTTCTGGCTCGCCTATAACTCCTAAGCTAGATTGGACCAATTTTCTCTGGTGAAAATAGCCATTGAGCGCATGAAATTGGTCCAATCTCCAGAGCGCGTTGATAGTTGCGCGCGCCTGAGAGAATTGACAGTCGATCCGAAAGATCAAAACCATTGGTGACTATACAGGTCATCTGCCCAGATTGGACCAATTTGCTCTGGTTGAATCTTATTGATGTCTACAAAATTGGTCCAATCTCTCGGAGACGTGAATAGTTACAACCATTGTAATTCTACACCAAAAACAGTAGACCGGATGTTCTATTTGTGGTATACTTTTCTCGTGTGCGGAAATGATCATTTTGCTCTCCCCTCGCTTAATTCCGTTTCCAAACACTTCCTCAACCACAACCCGTTGGCGAGTACATTTTTTCTTGGGGACAGCATGAGAATCGCTCTTAAAGCGTAACGACTCAACCCTCTTGTGGTCAGATTGGTTCATTCTTGGAGAATGAACCAATCTTGAGTTGCCTCAAATCTAATTTCGAAGAAGGAGACAAACAGATGCATGTGGTAAAACGTTATCCTGATGGTGTGTTTAGTTGGGTGGATCTGGCTACGCCTGATCCGGAAGGGGCGAAGGCGTTTTATATGGGTCTCTTTGGCTGGGAGTCGGAGGATATTCCCACCCCCATGGGGCCGGCGTATACGATGCTGCGCATGAATGGCTATAATGTGGCGGGATTGGGGCCGCAGCCGCCGGGGATGGAAGGAATGCCGGCATTCTGGGCCTCCTACGTCAATCACAGCGATGTAGACGCCATTGCCGCGCGTATCCCCGGCGCCGGCGGCGTCGTCACCATGCCCCCGATGGACGTGATGAGCGAAGGGCGCATGATGATGGTCCAGGACCCCACCGGGGCCATGTTTGGCGTCTGGCAGCCACGCGACCACATCGGCGCACAGTTGGTGAACATGCCCAACACCCTGGTGTGGAACGAACTGCAAACACGCGATGGCGCGGCGGCGAATGCCTTCTACAGCGCCGTCTTTGGTTGGACCGCCGATGCCGACAGTTCAGGCTACGTGGTCTACGCCGCGGATGGCCGGCGGCAAGCGGGCATGATGCAAATGGACGACTCCTGGGGAGAAGTGCCCCCCAACTGGGCCGTTTACTTCATGGTGGATGACCTGGACGCCACCGTGGCCCGCACCCAGGAACTGAACGGCACGGTTCTCGTGCCCGCCACGCCCGCGGGCGCGATGGGGCGTTTTGCCGTGCTGCAAGACCCGCAAGGTGGCATTTTCACGGTGATGCAGTTTGATGGTCCCGTTGATCCGCCCCCCGGCGCGTAATGGACCCGCAATAACCCGATGATGCACAACCCTGACAGGTCTCCGCGAACCTGGCGGACCTGTCAGGGTTGACGCCAGGGCGTCGCCGAAAGGCTACGCCAGTTGCTTCTTGTCTATCTTCCCCGCGCCCGTTTTCGGCAGCTCCTCCAGAAACACAAATGACTTCGGCGTTTTGTAGGCGGCCAGCCGCTGCCGGCAAAACGCGGCCAATTCCGCCGCCGCAACTTGCCGCCCCGCCACCAACACCACAAACGCCCGTCCCACTTCCCCCCAGGTTTCGTCCGGCACGCCCACAACGGCGGCTTCTGCCACCGCCGGATGCGCGTGCAGCACGGATTCTATCTCCGCCGGATACACATTCTCCCCACCGGAGATAAACATCTCCTTCAATCGTCCCACAATGCGATAGTATCCCTCCTCGTCCCGGACGGCGATGTCGCCCGTATGTAACCAGGCGCGCCCGCTGGGGTCGGCGGCGATAGGGTGGATCGCTTTGGCGGTCGCTTCTGGGTTGCGCCAGTAGCCCGCGCATACATGCGGCCCGCGAATGACCAGTTCGCCCCCTTCTTCCGCGGCGCACTCCCGGCCATCGGGCCGCAGCACTTTCACGTCCACGAATTGCAAGGGAAAGCCGACGTAGCCGGGCTTGCGCCGCACGTCGGCGGGCGGCAGCCAGAAGGTGTTTGGCCCCGCTTCCGTGAGACCGTAACCGGTCTTGAAATCGACGCCCCGCTCCCAGAACTTCTCGAAGATGGGCATGGGGCAGGGGGCGCCGCCGGAGATGACCAGTTTGAGGCGGGAGAAGTCGGCCTCGGCCCAGCGCGGGTGCTGCTGTAGCATGAGGAACATGGTGGGCACGCCAAAGAAGAGGGTGACGCCGCCGCCGGCGATCAGGTCAAACACCTGGTCGGGGTCGAAACCGCGGCAGACGATGGATGTGCCGCCGGCGATGATCAGGGGGAAGGTGAAGACGTTGAGGCCGCCGGCGTGGAAGAGGGGGGCGTTGAGGATGGCGGTATCGTCTCCGGTCAAGCCCCAACTGAAGTTGGTGTTGCCGGCATTTGCCAATATCGCCCCGTGTGTCAAAATCGCCCCCTTTGGCAGCCCCGTCGTCCCCCCCGTGTAACAAATCACCCACGGATCGTCCGCCACCAGGTCCACCACCGGCGGCGGCGTCGCTGGATAACTATCGCGGCGGGTGAATGGTTCATCATCCGCGTGGGCGCGTTCCGCCAGCGCCACCCAATGACGGATGCCGGCCACTCCCTGGCGCAATTGCGCCACCGTCTCCCGGAAATCGGGGCCGTAAATGAGGACGGACGGCTCCGCATCCTGGAGCAAGGCGCGCAGTTCGGCGGGCGACAGCCGCCAGTTGAGGTTTTGCAGAATGGCGCCCAATCTGCCGCAGGCCATCCAGATGTCCAGGTAGGCGGTGCAGTTCATCGCCAACACGGCGACGCGGTCCCCCTTGCACACCCCAATCTCTTCGCATAGCCAGTTTGCGGTAGCGTTGATGCGGGCCGCCCAGGCGCGGTAGGTGATGGGTTGCTGCTCGTGAAGCGTATCTACCAGGGCGATCTTGTCCGGCGTAAGCTGCGCCCGCCGCGTGATGTAGTCGCCAATTATCATGGGGAACTCCTTGTGAGTTTCAAATGATGAATGGTAACTCCTAGCGCTCTCTGAAAATTGGTCCAATCTGGCTTAGCAGTTACGATGAATGAGGGCCTTCGTCTTTCCGGGGAAGTATATCATTTTCCGGGGGAATTGGGCGGATCACTGGTCATTGAGCCAGGTGTATTCCTGGTCAGTTGGCTAAGCAAAATTCCGCCAACAGGCGGATGCGATGGGGAGTCTTCCCGCGGTATAGTGTATGTAACGCTAATCGTGGCGTTGGTTTGTGCCGGCATCTTGCAGCACCACAATCCGGCAATGACGACACAGGAGGTGTCACCATGCGGCATCTAAAAACCTTTGCCTTCCGCCTGCCGGCAGGCTTCGTCGTGCTGGCCGGCCTCTTCCTTTTCCTCATCCTGCGCGGGTCCGCCCCCCTGGCCGCCGCGGACACAACCTGGATGGCCGAATACTTCAACAACACCACCCTCTCCGGGCCTCCCGCCTACTTTCGCCAGGAATCTGACATTAACCACGACTGGGGTACAGGCAGCCCCGCCCCGGGCATCAACGCCGACAACTTCTCCGCCTGCTGGATGCGCGTCGTCAACTTTTCCGGCGGAACCTATCGCTTCTCCGTCACTGTGGACGATGGCGTGCGCCTTTACGTAGACGATCAGCTTCTGATCAACGCCTGGTACACCAGCAACGTCCACACCCTCAGCGCGGACACCTTCCTTGCCGCGGGTGACCACTACGTCCGGCTGGAATATTACGAAGCGGGCGGCAACGCCATCATCAAACTCAACTGGTCGCCGCTCAATGTCTCCACGCCGACGCCCACCACCGGTTGGCGCGGCGAATACTACAACAACCAGACCTTGAGCGGCACGGCCGCGCTGGTGCGTACCGACCCCGCCGTGGACTTTAACTGGGGCGTGGGAACGCCCGCCGTGGGCCTCCTGGCCGCCGACCACTTCTCCGTGCGCTGGACGCAATCACTCACCTTCAATCCAGGCCGCTATCGCTTCGTCGTCAACGCGGACGATGGCGCGCGCCTCTGGGTGAACAATACGCTCCTGGTTGACAAGTGGGTGGACCAGCAAGGGGGGGCGCTCATCGCGGAAATTGACCTGCCCGGCGCGCTGGTTCCCATCAAACTGGAGTACTACGAAGACATTGGCGGCGCGTCTGTCAAGCTGGCCTGGACGCAGGTTATCTCCTATGGCACAAACCAGTGGCAGGGAGAATATTACAACAACACCAGCCTCAGCGGCGCGGCGGCTCTGGTACGCACGGATAGCCAGGTCAACTTCAACTGGGGCACGGGCACGCCTGCCGTGGGCGTTATTAACAGTGATAACTTCTCCGTGCGCTGGACGCAAACGCTCTACTTTAGTCCGGGCAACTATCGCTTTACGACGACGACGGATGATGGGGTGCGCCTGTGGGTGAATAATGTTCTCCTGATTGACCGTTGGCAGGACCGGGCGACGCAATCCTTCTCGGCGGACCTCTCCTTGCCGGGTGGCTCCGTGCCGCTGCGCATGGAGTACTATGAACATGCGGGTCTGGCGGAAGCGCATCTGACCTGGAGCGTGATCTCTGGCCCGACGCCGGCGCCGCAGCCG